>CAYZGA010000008.1:0-13431 GCA_964477945.1 uncultured Halobacteriales archaeon | reverse complement strand
ACAGCCACACCGGCCAGGTGTCGACGGCACTGACCCGCGACATCGACTTCGAGAACGGCAGCGGCGAGGCCACAGTTTACTTCGGTGCGGCCTCCGACGAGGAGCCGGGACGTGACCTGGGCGAGGAGGCGGTTGCGGCCATCGACGACGTACAGAACCGCTCGCTCGACAGTATCACCGAGGAGAAAGCGGAGTGGTTCGAGCAGTACGTCGGTGACGCGCCGCTGCCCGCGGACGCACCGGAGAACGTCACACAGCTCGCGAAGCGCGCGCTGGTCTCGCTCGTGCAGGTGTGGGACCCCTACACCGAGAACGAGCAGGGCTACAGCGGGAACATCGTCGCAGGTGCCCCGACACAGGCACCCTACGGTGCCGACTGGATACGCGACGGGGCGTACTTCAACTACGCGCTCGACCGGTTCTTCGGCCAGAACGCCGGCGGTCTCCACAGTTGGGTCAACCAGCACAACCGCTGGTACATGTCACTCCAGCAGAATCGCGACGGTGACTGTCCCGAGCACTGTTACGACAACATGGCGTACTACGACCTCGGACTGGGGGTCCTCCCGAACAACACGCTCCTGCGGGACGCCCTGTTCGACCAGGTGCCGTTCGTGAGCACCACCCACGAAGGCGGGTGGGCGATGAACTACTACGCCGACGGTGTGCCCGCCGGACCGCTGGGAAGCGAGATCGACGAGGACGCGTACGGCCCGTGGACGTTCTGGGACCACTACGCGATGACGGGCAACGAGTCGTACCTGGAGCGGATCTACCCCGCTATCAGTCTCGCCGCCGACCGTCTCACCGACGACTGTGTCGACGAGGAGACCGGACTGCAGTGTCCCCGGCCCGAGGACGACAACATCGAGTACACCCAGTCGGCAACCGGCGGTGCGTCGGTGTACACGGGGCTGGACGCGGCCACGAAAGCCGCCGCCGAGATGTACCAGATGACGGGCGACGAGGCGTACGCCGAGGACGCGATGGACTACGCCCAGCGCCGCGACGAACTCCGGGTGGCGATGGACGAGTTCTACTGGCAGGCAGACGAGGGGACATACGGCTCCGGGCGGGTGGCGATGCCGGCCTTTGTCCGGCCGCTGGACGACCCGCGGATGCAGCGACAGCTACAGAACATGTGGAAGACCGTCAACAGGACGTTCTCGGGCGAACTCGACGCCGGACAGTACGAGGCAAAGAACCTCATCGGACTCGGTGTCGCGGCCCGCGTGACCGAGAACCCGCCGGTGAGTCGTGACCAGTTACAGCGCGGCGTGGAGTGGCTGGCCAGCGAGGCCGCCCGCGCGGAGTCGACACACATCATGGGCGAGGCGTGGCTCCGCGAGACCTACGCCGACGGCGATGTCGACGCGGCCGTCTCCCAGCCACACATCTGGCAGCAGATACTCACCTACAAGGCGGCGCTGCTCGCCTACGGCAACGAGTCCATCGACGACGAGGAGCGCATCGGCCACGAGGCCTACGCCGAGTGGCGCAGACACGACGCAAGTCTCGGGGAGATGGAGACCGCCGCGGTAACGACCGGCGAGACCGCCGAGATGACGGTCACCGTCGAGAACGAGGCCCCGGTCGAACAGGCGTACCACCTCACCTACGAACTCGAGGGGCCGGACGGTGACCGGTACAACGTCACCGCAACCGACGTCGGACCGGTGGCGGCGGGCGGAAGCGAGACGGTCACGCTCTCCTGGGACGCCGTGGACGTGCCGACCGGCGAGTACGACGCCACCGTCTCGGCGTGGAAAGCCGCGGCGACCGACGCCGCGGGCAACCCCGACCCGCTCGCAATCGCCGAGGAACCGACCGCGCTCTCGGACCCGCAGTACCGCCAGGTCGAACTCGACAGTGCCACCACGACGCTGACCGTCACCGAGGACGGCACCGGTGACGATGGAGCGGACGACGGCACCGACGACGATGGAACCGAGGACGGAACCGGCGACGACGGTACGGACGACGGCACCGGCGACGACGGTACGGACGACGGCACCGGCGACGATGGAACCGAGGACGGAACCGGTGACGGTAGCAGTGCCGACGGCGGTGGGCCAGGGTTCGGTGTCGTCGTCGTGGCGCTCGGGTTGCTCGGGGCGGCGTTGCTCGCGGGCCACCGGCAGCGCCGCCGGGGCTGACCGGGTCACCGACCGTTCGAAAACGGGGAGAGCGCAATCCATATGACGACACGCGCCGCAGTCCGGACGAATGGAGATATTCGGGTCGAGTGGCGTCCGGGGCGTCGTGGGAGAGTCGCTCACGCCGGGCGAGGCAGTCAGGGTGGCACAGGCCGCCGGGAACGAACTCGACGCGGACAGGGTTGCCGTCGCGCGCGACACCCGCCGGACCGGCGGGATGTTCGTGAACGCCGTCGCGAGCGGACTGGCGAGCGTCGGTTGCGATGTCGACAGGGTCGGTATCGCGCCCACGCCCGCGCTGCAGGCCTACTGTGAGCGCGAGGGGAGTCCCGGCGTGATGGTCACGGCCTCGCACAACCCGCCGGCGTTCAACGGGCTGAAACTCGCCGGGCCGGACGGTGTCGAGTTGACCAGTGACGACCTGGACCGGGTCGAGAACAGGTTGGACGGCGACCCGGCACTGGTTCCGTGGAACGAGACCGGCGAGAGCCGTCGCGTCGACGGGGTCCGGCGCGCGTACCGCGAGCAGTTGCTCGCCGCCGTCGACCGGGCGTCGATTGCTGCGGCCGACCTGACCGTCGCGCTGGACCCGGGCCACGGTGCGGGGGCGCTGACCAGCCCCGACGTGCTCGCGGCGCTGGGCTGTACAGTGAAAACAGTCAACGCCCAACCGGACGGGCAGTTCCCGGGGCGCAAGCCCGAACCGGTCGAGGAGACGCTGGCCGACCTGCGGGGGCTCGTCGAGGCGAGCGGTGCCGACCTCGGGGTTGCACACGACGGGGACGCCGACCGGGCGATGTTCGTCGACGAACGCGGGACACACATCGAGGGGGCGACCGCACTCGCGGCGCTGGCGGCGGCCGAACTCGACGCGGGTGAGACGGCCGTCTCGGCGGTGAACGTCTCTCAGCGACTCGTGGACGTGGTGCAGTCGGCCGACGCCAGCCTCGAACTGACACCCATCGGTAGCACGCACCTCATCACGGCGATACGCCGGTTGCAGGCGGCGGGCGAGACGGTTCCGGTGGCGGGGGAGAGCAACGGCGGTGTCTTCTTCCCCGGGTACCGTATCGCCCGCGACGGGGCCTACACCGCGGCACGGTTCCTCGAACTGGTCGCCGAGCGACCCGCCAGCGAGGTGGTGGCACCGTACGACGGCTACCGGAACGTCCGCGAGAAACTCCGGTACGGGAGCGGGAGCGAGCGCGAGGCGATGATGACCGCGGCCGAACGGGCCGCCCGCGAGAGCGACGCCACGGTGGACACCACCGACGGGTTCCGGCTGGACTACGGCGACGCGTGGGTGCTCGCCCGACCCAGCGGGACCGAACCGGTGGTACGGGTGTACGCCGAGGCCCGCGAAACCGACCGGGCAACGGAGCTGGCCGCGTGGATGACCGACCGTATCCGGAGTGCCCGCGAGAGTGTCAGCTGAAACCGGCGTGGGCGTCGCGCAACCTGTTGCGCCCCGTCTCCCGAACTGCCGGCCACCCGGCCGACGCCGGTGTGCCCGTCACCGTCGGCTGCCCCTCGTTACCTGGCGAGCATCGCGAGACCACCACCGGCGATTGCGAGTCCACCCAGTCCGAAACAGACCGCCCAGAACGGCACGCGGGCGACAGCCCGCATGATGAGGTCGATGGTGGCGTAGCCGACGACAGCGCTGACGAGCAGCGCCACGAGCGCCGCGGACGGTGCGATACCCGGGAGTCCACCCGCGCCGGCGACGGTCAGCGCCGCCGCGCCGAGACTCGCGGGAATCGACAGCAGAAAGGAGAGCCGGAACGCCGCGCGCGGGTCGTAGCTGCGAACGAGCAACACGCTGGTCGTCACGCCCGACCGCGAGACACCGGGCAGGATTGCCACCCCCTGGACGCCACCGACCAGCAGCGAGTCGAGCAGTGTCGGCTGCTCGCGCCCGCCGACCGACACCGCCGCCGACTGCAACCGTGCGACGCCGGTGAACACGAGCAACACCCCCACGAGTGCGACAAAGGCCGCCCCCGAGAGCTCGCTCGCCACGTCGACGGCCACCAGCCACAGCGGGACCCCGACCGCACCGGTGGCGAGACAGGCCACCACCACGTACGAGGTCAGCGCGTTCTGCTCGTCGTATGCCGCCCGCGGATGCCAGCCGGGTGCCGTCCGGACAGCCGTCGACAGCTCCTCGCGGTAGTACACCGCCGCCGAGAGACTCGTTCCGACCTGCAGAAAGAGGGCGAGCTGGAGCGCCACCTCCGGGTCGGTGTCCAGTGCGGTCAGAACGAGCGCGAGGTTCCCCTGACTCGAGACGGGCAACCACTCGAAGATCCCCTGGACAATACCGGCGAGCACGGCCACGAACAGCCCCACGCGGTCCATCTCCCCGAACGTTCCGGGGTGAGCGGCTAATGTGTACCGGTCCTGCCCGGGTCACGGATGCCGGTCCGACGGTGCGTGCCGCTGTCGGCTCACGGATGCCGAACCGCGTGCCGGGACCGATGTCACTGTCCGCCGGTCCCGTTGTCGCCGCGACGGTGGTCACGCTCCGCGGAGGCCGTTGCCGGACCGCTCCTCCAGTGGCCCGCCGGCGGGTTCTCCGGTGCGCTCTCGGTCACGAGCGGGAGCAGGTCGCGGGCGCGCTCGACACCCGCGGCGACGTGCATCGAGTCCCCGTCGAAGTGGTCGGGACCGAGCATCGGGTTCACGCTCGACGCCTCCTCGTGGGCGTACACCTCGACGCCGTTGTCGACAAACAGCATGAGGTGGAGCTGTCGCTCGGCGAGCGCGTGGCCCCGGAGCGCCCACGAGCCGTCCTCGGGGTGGCCGTCACGGGTCTTGAGCCGGGAGAGCGGGTTCCGCCGGAACCCCCGGACCCACAGCAGCGACTCCAGGTCGGTCAGCGGCCCCTCGAACCGACCGGCGTACTCGCCGTAGGTAATCTCGCGTGCGCCGGCGCGCTCGTCGAACCACCGACCGAGAACACGCGAGGCGGTGCGCCGGAGCGGCTCCCAGTGACGACTCCGCGGTCCCATCGTCCACCGTGTCGGCGGGAGGTACGTGAGCGCCCAGCCGAGCCCCGCACCCACCCGCGTGGTCGCCTCGACGAACCGGTCACGCATACTCACTCGAACAGCTCCTCGAACACCTTCCCCTGTGCCGCCCGGAGATGCTGGTGGTATGTCGGCCGGGAGATGTCCATCGCCTCGGCGAGTTCGTTTCCGTCGACACCCCGGGGCCAGTCGAAAAAGCCCCCGAGGTACGCGGTCCGGAGGGCGGTCTCCTGGCGACCGGTCAGGCGGTCGTTGATAGCGGCAGTGAAGTCCTGCCGGGTCTCGACGGGCCGCTCGCGCTCGTGGTAGCCGAGCAACTCCGTCCCGGGGTACTGGTCGGCGACGAGGTCGAACAGGTTCCGTGCCTCGGCCTCGTAGGGTAGCTCTACCGTGATGCGGGCGGTGCCATCCTCCGCGACGACACCCTGTAACGCGGCCCCGAACTCGGTGAGTGTCACGAGAAGCGACTCCTCGACCACCACCTCCAGCAGACACTCCCGGTCGTGGGCGACGATACAGGTGACCGATTCGACCTCCGTGTCGTCGCGGACCCGGTCGAGGAACGCGTCGGTGTCGACGTCGGTCGCGGAGAGATACAGCCGGACGGTGCCGTCCGGGCGGCGGTCGACGCCGGCAGTCTCTATCTGCCCGCCCGCCCCGGAGAGGCGGCTGAACAGCAGGTCGGGGTCACTGACGGAGAACTCCAGTTCCACAATCTCCGTGGCGTCGAGGATGCGGCCGCGCTCGACGGCGTTGATAGCGTTCGCGCTCGCGCGGCCGAGCGCCTCCAGCACCACCCGCTCGCGCTCGTCGAGCCGCTCGGCGTCGTCGGCACACACGACCAGTACCCCGTAGGTGGTGTCCTTGTAGGCCAGCGGGACCGCGAGGAGGGCGTCGACGGCTCCCGACAGCGTCGCCCACGGCTCCCGGTCGGGCAGGTCACCGGCGTCGAGTAGCCGCGGGCTCTCCTCCCGGTAGACGGTGCCGAGCGGGTCGGAGCTGTCCAGCGGGAACGTCCAGCCGTCGGCGCGCAGGTCGGCCACGCCCGCCGACGCCGTCGGGGTGAGCTGGTCGGCCGCGACGTCCGGTCGACCCACCCACGCGAACGTGTACGGCTCCGCGCTGGCGAGTTCCTCGACGACCCCGCGCTCGAGTTCCTCCCGGGTCGTCGCCTCGACGAGCACCTCGACGGTCTGACGGACGAGCCCGTTGACCCGGTCGAGTACCCGCTCGGTCTGCTCCTGGGCGTGCCGGACGTCGCGCTCGCGTTTCGCGCGGGTGCAGGCCGCCGCCGCGTTCGTCGCCAGCAGGGCCAGCAGCCGTCGGTCGGTCTCGTCGAACGCGTCCGGCTCGCTCGAACAGACACTCATCGTCCCGCGAACCCCTGCCGGGTAGTACATCGCCGAGCCGGCCCCCTCCGGTCCCCGGTCGCTCTCGCGCAGGTCGTCGACCACGAGCGCCTCGCCGGAGGCGAACACCTCGCCCGGGTAGCCTTCGCCAAGCTGGTAGACCGGTCGCTCGCCGAGCGACTCGCGGGCCTGCTGGCTCACCGCGGCCGGTTCCAGCGTCTTCGTCTCCCGGTCGTACAGCCGGAACACGCTGGTCTCGAACCCGAGCAGTTCCCGGGCCGCGTTCACCGCGATCTCGGCGACCTGTTCCGGGTCCTTTGCCTGCATAAAGGAGTGGTTCGTCTCGAGCAGTCCCGACAGACGCCGCTCGTGTCGCTGCCGGGCGCTGATGTCCCGGCCGATTCCGACGACACCGCTCACCTGGCCGTTCCCGTCGCGCAGCGGTGCCCCCGAGAACTCGTAGGGGATCTGTTCGCCGTCTACGGTCTCCAGTGCCACCTCGACGGAGACCTGGTCCCCGTCGCGCACCTGCTCGGTGGCGGTCTCGATACGGTCACGGTCCCGGTCGGCGACGAACTCGTGGGCCGACATCCCCTCGAGGTCTGCCGGGTCGTGACCGGTCACCGCGGCCAGCCGGTCGTTCCACCGGACGAGTCCACCGTCGGCTCCGAACGCGTACAGCGGGTCCGGTAGACTGTCGATGAGACTCTCGGTGAACGCCTGCTGGCGCTCCAACTGTGCCTCGTAGCTCTGCTGTTCGAGCAGGTAGTGCACCCAGTTTGTCAGCAGCTCCACGAACGTCCGCTCGCGCTTGCTGAACGACTGCTCGCGTGGCTCCGGGTCGATGAAACAGACCGTGCCGTACTCGTCTGTCGCGACACTGACCGTTACGCCGAGATAGCACTCCAGCCCCTGTTGCTCGTAGGCCGGGTCCGACGGCCGCTCGGTCCCTGCCGCCCGGATGGCTGTCGTTCCTTCGCTGTCGAGGGTGTGCCGGCAGTACGTGGCCGAGATGGGTGTCGTCTCCCCCGGTTGCAACAGCGCGTCCGGACGTTCTACCCCCGGTCCGGCTGCCCTGATAATCTCCTGCGTGCCGTCCTCGATGCGGGTCAACAGGGCGTAGTCGGTCCCCAGCCGCTCCGCGCCGACTGTCAGAATCCGGTCCAGTTGCTCGTCTGTCGTCAGTTCCGGGTCTGTCGTGATGTCGTGGAGGGATTCGAGCGCGCGCTGACTCGCCCGGAGCTCCCGCTCGGCCCGGTCTGCCCCGCGAAAGACAACCGCCACGCCGTCGCCGGCCGGGTAGACAGTCCCGGCGAGTCGACTGTCCGAACCCTGACCCCGGAACTCCTGTTCTGCCCCCGACTCCCGGGCCTGTCGGCAGGCCTCGACGAGCGCCGTGTCGGGAAAGCGCGCGCCGAGTCGCTGCCCGAGCAGTGTCTTGCTACCAGCGTCCAGCAGGTCCGCCGCAGCACCACCCAGCGCGGTCACGGTACCCTCGCTGTCGGTCCGGAGAAACCCCTCGTCGCTGTCCGTCGACCGCCTGACCTGGCGCGAGTCGCTCATTGGATACTAACACGTTAGGTGGTGGTGTACTTAAACCTCATCTGTCCGGCCAGGCACCGGCCATCGGTGACGGCGCATCGCGCATGGGCAACGGGAACAGACAGACCAGCAGACTCAGAGCACGTCGCGCTGGCAGGAGCCACAGAGACTCTCCTCTTTCTGGTCGACTTCGCGGACCGTGGGCGAGAAGTTCATCACGCAGAACTTGTTGTCACAGTGTTCGAGCCCGAGGGTATGGCCGACCTCGTGGACGACCTCCTTTCGGACGCGGTCGGAGAAGATCTCCTCGGCGGAGCGCTGTGAGAACCCGCCGTCCGAGGAGGTGTGGAGTCGGTAGGTCGAGATGACACTGCCGCTCCCGCCGAGATACGCGAGCCCGAACACGTAGTTTCGGCGGTGATAGAACAGGTCCTCGGGGGTGATGGCGATGTTCTTCTCGCCGGTCCCGACCCGTTTGGCGAGGTCGATAAACTCCTCTGCGCGGTACTGCTCGCGGGACTCGTCGTAGGACCCGTCCGGGACCTCCTGACGACTGTGGACGTGCACGTCACAGTCGTACACGGACCGCAACCCCGTGGAGGCCTGTCGTTTCACTGACGGCCCTACCTCACCCACGGGGACAATGTCGACATGCATACGCATCCTTATTTGGCCGGGTCAACTAAAAACCTCCGTGCTGAAGCCGACACGCGACGGACTCGTCGCCCACCTGTCCGTCTACGACCGGGTCGTCGAGGTTGGTATCGGCCGGAATCCGGCCGTCGCCCGGGAACTCGCGGCGGCCGGGGTCACCGTGACCGCGACCGACATCCGACACCGCGAGGTCCCGCCCGGTGTCGACTTTGTTATCGACGATATCACCACCCCGGACCGGCAGCTGTACGCCGATGCTGACGCGATGTACGCGCTGAACCTCCCGCCGGAACTGCACGGGCCGGCCCGCTCGCTCGCGCGCGAGACGGACACGTCGCTTTTGTTCACGACACTCGGAACTGACCCGCCCACCGTGCCCGTCGACCGCGAATCGCTCCCGGCGGAGACGCTGTTCGTCGCCCGCACCTGATACCGTGCCACCTGCGGGCACGCCACAACTACGGGCATTCCGACGCCACCCCGGGCACCACGAGGCGGCGCGGCGAACCAGCCCCGCTGTCGGTCCCGCGCCCGTGTGCCGGACAGAGCGGCGAACGTCCGGTACGAATCCCGCGCTCCTGCTCGCCCGAACGTCGCCTCCGTGCATCGGGCGAAACCCCAAGTACCAGGAACACGTAGGCTCAGGTATGGAGACCTGGGTCTGGTTGAGCGCGTACCTCGTCGGGTTCGTACTGTTGCAGGTACTGCTCTATCGGTACTTCGTCAGGCGCAGCACGTCGCGGTCGGGCACGGCGACGACGGAGTCCGGGACGGGCACCGCCGGACTCTCACGAACCGGCGCGTCGGTCGATGTCGACCACGAGCAGACCGGCGGTGCCGGCGTCGAGTCGCCGCCCGAAACCGGTCTGCCCGGTGACCTCGACGCCGACGATGCCGTTCGTTGTGAGGCCTGTGGCGCGTACAACGAGCGTGACGCGATGTTCAGCTACTGCCGGAACTGCGGCGACCGGCTCTGAGACCACGGCGACGGTCCGGATAGCGGCAGCCGGCCCGTTTCTGCGTCTCGCTCGTGCCGGGGGTCATCGCTGGATGGCCAGCACCGGTGTCTCTCCGTTCCTGATGACCTGTTCGGTGATGCTCCCGTAGAGGAACCGGCCGACACCCGAGCGCGCGTTGGTGCTCATGACGACGAGGTCGGCCCCACGGGTGTTCGCCTGCTCGACGATGACCCGCGATGGAATGCCAACCTCGACAACAGCCTCGGCCTCGACACCTGCCTCGGTGGCTCGCTCGACCAGCGCGGTCACCTCCTCCCGGCGGGTCGCACGCTTTGAGTCGACGGCCTCGCTCTCGTTGGACTCCGGGGCCGCCCCCCCGGACATCTCGACGACGGCGAGAAAGACCAGCGCGGCGTCGTGGGCGGTCGCCTGTGCCAGGCCGTGGTCGACCGCGCGGTCGGCCGCCTCGCTGCCGTCTGTCGGGACGATGATGATGTCGTACACAGTTCCCGTTGGCGAGACAGCGTAATCAACTCCCGGTCTGTGCCAACCTGTCCGATGGAGTCGCACACCGTCCGTCGGTTCATCGGCGGCCAATCCGCACCCGCCGCCACCCGTGTGAACCGGTTCTCACCGCCGTGAACTGGCGACGCCCGGGGTCGGTGCGTGCCCGTTCCGACTGTCTCGACCGTTTCGAGTCGGCGCGCCGGACAGTCAGCCGACCCGCCGGAGGATGAGTGTGATATCGGAGCACACGTCGAACCCGAGCGGGACGACGTGGAGCAGTCCACCGACGAGAAACAGTTCCGTGCCGAAAAGCACCGAGGTGAACACCCACGGTGAGAGCACCGCGAGACAGGTCAGACCGCTGAGCGCGTAGACCACCCGCTCGCTTTTGCGGATCTGCGGGTTCTCCCAGTTGTAGAGACCGGTGGCGAGATAGCCCAGTCCGAGCGCGAGAAACCAGGGCCGCCAGTAGCCGGCACCGAGAAAGTCGAACGCGTAGGGCAGGTCGCCGATGGGTCCGGGAAAGTAACCGGCCACAGCGGCGACGTTGATGGCGGCCGCCGAGGTGTTCAGGCCGGCCCAGACGAGCCAGATACGGTTGCGCCGCACCGTCGGTGCCGTGTAGAGGACCCCGACGACGACGATACCGACTGTGAGAACGAGCCACAGCGCGACGATACTGTTGATGAGTCCGAACGGTGCGAGTGACGGCGACTCCACGAGCAACCAGGACAGCGACCAGCCGATGATTCCCTCAACCAACCCGACGACGAGGAGTCCGTCTCCCGGCAAGGGTGGTGACAGCAATCGGCGAACGTACCCGGAGAGCACGGTGGCTCGGGTACCGGTCAGCGTCTCCCGCAGGTAGTTCGATGACACGAGTACGTTATATTCGGGTCGGAGAGTATAAAACACTCCGGACGATGGTAACGGATGCTCCAGACCGGTTCGGCCCGAACTCGTCGCGCGACAGCAGGTGCCGACGACCGACGAGCGCGACCCGGGCGTCGAATCAGAACCGGTATGCGAGGCCGGCGGTTACGCTACACAGGCTAACGTGTTCGAGAGAGTCGGCAGGCGGGTCCGGCAGCGTCTGCGCCGCGAGTACGTCGTCATCGGGGCGGTCATCGTCAGTACGTTCTTTATCGGGTTCGGCGGTGGTGTCATCTTCCCGATTCTGCCGAACCTGGGAAGTATCCTCGGTATCTCGCCGCTGCTGGTGGGGGTGATACTCAGCGCGAACCGGTTCTCGCGGCTCCTCGCGAACGCCCCCGCGGGGGCACTCGTCGACCGGTTCGGGACCCGCACCCCGATGGTGGTGGGGATGGTGGTGCAGGGTGTCGCTACCGCCGGGTACGTCGTCGCGCTGCTCGCACCGTTTCCCGAGGGGTGGTTCGTCGTCGCACGGGTGCTCTGGGGACTCGGTAGCGCGCTCGTGTTTGCGACGGCCTTTACTATCGCGGCCGACGTCAGCCCCGACGACTCCCGCGGCGCGAGCATGGGACTCGCCCGGGGTGGTGTGCTCTTTGGTTTCCCCTCGGGGATCGTGCTCGGCGGACTGGTCAGCGAACTCGCGGGCAACCTGGCCGCGTTCGTGCTCGCGACGGGTTTCGCGTTGCTGGCAAGCGCCGTTGCCTACCTGCTGGTTCCCGAGACACACGTCGACGACGCCCGGGACTCTATCAAACCGTGGGATATCAACACGAGTCTGCCGGCCCTGACGGTCGGACTCGTCAACTTCGCGGTGCTCTTTGTCTACATCGGCGCGCTGTTCTCGACGCTCGTACTCTTTCTGGACGCCCGCAACCTCGGCGTGTTCGGGCTCGGGCCACAGGGCAGTTCGGGGGTCTTCATGGCGGTGACAGTGCTGACCGCCGGGACGTTCATGTTCGCGAGCGGGTACGCGAGCGACCAACAGGAGTCACGGGTGCCGGTGTTGCTCGGGTTCCTGCTGATTATGTGTCTCGGGTTCCTGTTGCTGGCGCGTGCCCGCTCGCTCACCACCCTCGTGGTCGCCTGCGCCTGTATCGGTGCCGGTCAGGGCGGCGTCAGCGGTCCCCTGCTCGCGCTGCTGGCCGACCTCACGCCCGGCGACCAGATGGGGCGGGCGATGGGCACCAACAACGTCTTTGGCGATGTCGGTGGTGGTCTCGGACCTGTCGTGACACTCCCCGTCGTCGACGTGTCCGGCTTTCTTCCGGTGTATCTGGTCTGTGCCGCGCTCCCGGCGCTCGCGGCACTCGTCCTGCTGGCCGGTGTCTTTCGCGAGACCGGCCACCTGCTGCCGTCTGTCGACCTGTGACCGGTCCCGCCGCGCGGTGTCGGCCGTTCCGGTCACGTCATGCCGACCACGCGGCTCGAAGGGTCACACCTGTTGCAACTAGTTTCCTCCGTGAGGAGGCGATAGAGGCGGGCATCACCGCAGACAGGGGGGTCGGTCCGGATGCGACGCCCGTCTCGGGGCTGGCGTGTCGCTCGTCTCGGATCCCGGTACTGGCGAGCCTCGGACTCGCGCTGCTCGGGTGGTGCGAATCGCCCCCGAGTCGAGATCCGCCGTTGCCGAGCAGACGGCCCTCACAGCGGTTCCGGGCGTCGGTCGGCACAGACAACCCCAGGGTTTAGTATCTCCCCGACGGACCGAGGGATGTCTCGGTATGTACGTGTTTGTCCGCACCGGCGGGGGGAGCCCTCTCGAACAGGCCCCCGTCCGCACAGCACAGGGGTACAGTCGTGGTCGCTCCGTGTCGAATCACAGATGAGTGAGACCGTACAGACGGCAGAGGCGGAGCCACTCCTCGAGGTGGAGAACCTCCGGACGGTGTTTCGGACGGGAAAGGAGACGATACACGCAGTCGACGGCGTGTCGTTCGACATCCACCCAGGTGAGACGGTCGGACTGGTCGGCGAATCCGGTTCCGGAAAGTCGGTGACCGCCCGGTCGATTCTCGGTCTGATCGACAGTCCAGGCCGTATCGAGGACGGAGCGATCCAGTTCCGGGGTGAGGATCTCGTACAGACCGGCTGGGACGAGCACCGCGGCGATATCGCTATTGTGTTCCAGGACCCGCTGAACTCGATCAACCCCGTGTACACGGTCGGAAACCAGATCCGCGAGGCGTTGCGCATCCACCAAGGGCTGACAGGGTCTGAGGCACGGACACGCGCGGTCGAACTGCTGAGGTCGGTCGGTATCCCGGACGCCCCCCGGCGGGTCGACGAGTACCCACACCAG
>CAYZGA010000007.1:0-34946 GCA_964477945.1 uncultured Halobacteriales archaeon | reverse complement strand
GGTCGCCCATCGTCTCCAGTATCTCGTGGCTCCCCTCGACGGCACTCATGTGTCCATCCTTCAGTTCGTAGCCGGCCTCCTGCATCCGCCGGAAGTTGCCCTGACTCATCTCGAACTCGTTTACATTGCAGAAGTCGGCGGCCCCCTCGTCGATAAACTCCAGAAACTCCTCCTCGGCGCGGATACCTGGAATCTCGAAGGCGGGTGTCAGGCCCTCCTCGCGGGCGATGTACAGGATGTCCTCCCACTCGGTGCCGTGGAGGGCACCCCACTGCTCGAACGGCGGGTGGAAGCGAATCTCGTCGAGTCCGGCCTCGGCTAGTCGGCGCATGTTCTCCCGCCCGCCGGTGATACCCGTGTAGAGGTGGGTGTGATGCTCCGGACCGAACTCGTCTTTCAGGAGTTCGATGTACCGGCAGGTCCGCTCCAGCACCTCCTGTGGTTCACCGCCCGTTACCGAGGACCCGAGCGCGTCCATCCGGTGTGCCTCGTCGATGATGTCCTGGTCGCACTCCACCTCTCGCTCGTTTGCGTACACCTGTGTCACGTTCTTCCGGTTCTCCCCGAGCGGACAGTAGAAACAGTCGCGCTGGTCACAGTACCCGTAGACGAAAAGCACCATCTTGCCGCCCTTGGCGCACTGCTCACAGCCCTTCGATATCATTCTACCCCTTCTTGCACTGCGATTCTAAAAAATCGTGCGGTACACCGGGCGCTACCGACCAAACGGTCGTCGCGCCGGCACCCGACCACCCGGCCGACTCCACCCCGTGCTCGACGCCTGCGGGTCTGCATCGGGCGACCCCGGACCGGCGGGTCGCGAACCGGCCGGGCCGGTTACTCCAGGTCGAGTTCGAACTGCTCGTGTTCCTTTGCGGGGTTGAGCACGACACTCGTGTTGGACTCCTTTACTGCGGGTTCGGTGAGCAGGTCCTTTATGCTCGCGTTCATGTCGTCGGTGTCGCGGAACTTTCCGATGGCGACGATGTCGTGATCACCCGTTGTCTCGTAGACACTCACCATCTGTCGGTGCTCGGTGAGTCGCTCTGTTACCTCCACCAGCGCGTGGCCTTCGACTTTCAACTGGAGAACAGCGGTGACATCGTAACCGAGCGCGCCGTAGTCGACGGTGGGTGTGTACCCGTCGATGACCCCCTTCTCTTCGAGCTCCGAGAGGTGGTTCGAAACCGTCGTCACCGACACGTCCAACTCCTCCGCGAGACTCCGCAGACTCGCACGACCGTCGCCGAGTAGTTGGTTGACCAGTTTCCGGTCCAGATTTTCGTACGTCATCAGTCTCACTACGGTCTCCTGCCCACTATAATTTTACGAATATTCAGTTCTCGGTCTGGACGGCAAGGATTGCGAAGAATCTAAGGGTTTTAGTGCTAGCAGGAAGTTGAATCAGGTGTCGAACAATGACAAGCACAAACCACGGTCTGGACGCAGAGGATGTCCTCGACGCGATCGAGGACGAGGGGGTCGATTTCCTACGGTTACAGTTTACAGATATCCTGGGGACACCGAAGAACGTCTCTATCCCGGCCGACCAGGCCGAGAAGGCGTTCGACGAGGGCATCTACTTCGACGGGTCGTCGATAAACGGGTTCGTCCGGATTCAGGAGTCGGACATGCGACTGGACCCCGACCCGGACACGTTCGCGCTGCTCCCGTGGCGCAACGGCGGCCGCGCGACGAGCGCACGCCTCATCTGTGACGTTATCGACACCTCGACAGGGGAGCCGTTTGTCGGTGACCCTCGCGGGGTGCTGAAAGACGCCATCGCCCGCGCCGAGGACCTGGGGTACACGGTCAACGCCGGGCCCGAACCCGAGTTCTTCCTGTTCGAGGAGGACGAGGACGGCCGTGCGACGACCACCACCCACGACGCCGGCGGGTACTTCGACCTCGCGCCAAAGGACCTCGCACAGGATGTCCGTGGTGACATCATCTACGGGCTCGAGGAGATGGGGTTCGACGTCGAGGCCAGTCACCACGAGGTTGCTCGCGGGCAACACGAGATCGACTTCAAGTACGACGACGCCCTCTCGACGGCGGACAACATCGTGACCTTCCGGACGACGGTTCGTGCCATCGCCGCGCAACACGACCTGCACGCGACGTTCATGCCCAAACCCATCGCGCGCATCAACGGGTCGGGGATGCACACACACCTCTCGCTTTTCACCGAGGACGGCGAGAACGCGTTCCACGACGGCACCGACGAGTTCAGTCTCTCGGAGACCGCCTACGGGTTCCTGGCGGGGATTCTCGAACACGCCCCGGCCATCTCGGCGGTCACCAACCCGACGGTCAACAGTTACAAGCGACTGGTCCCGGGTTACGAGGCCCCGATCTACATCGCGTGGTCGGACGTCAACCGCTCGGCGCTGGTGCGCAAGCCCGCCGCGCGACACGCCGCGGCCTCCCGTATCGAGTTCCGCGCCCCCGACCCCTCGTGTAACCCGTATCTCGCGCTGGCGGCGATGATTCAGGCCGGTCTCGACGGTATCGAGAGCGGTCTCGACTGCCCGGACCCCGTGCGCGAGAACATCTACGAGTTCGACGAGACCAAACGCGAGGAGTACGGCATCGACACGCTGCCGGAGAATCTCGGCGGCGCTATCGACGCGCTCGAGGCCGACGAGGTCGTCTACAACGCGCTCGGCCCGCACGTCTCCGAGAAGTTCGTCGAGGCGAAACAACAGGAGTACAACGAGTACATCGCCGAGGTCAGCGACTGGGAACTCGACCGCTACCTCGAGAAGTTCTGAGCGCCGCTCAGGTCTCGCGCACCACCCCGCCACCCAGCCCCTCCCACTCGACGCGGTACCCGAGCGCCGAGAGGACGGCACTCGACTCCTCGATACCGTACCCCGCCAGTGTCTCCTCGACCGTTTCGAGGGTCATCCCGGGCGACAGGTCGTCGTCGACGGCGTCGAGTACCGCCGGTCGGACGAGCGTCCGCCCGACCCGCTCGTGTTCGGGAAAGGCGACACTGTCGAGTGTCTCCTCGCTGACGCCGTGTTCGGCGGCCACCGCCCCGAGTTCGACGACGTCGTCGGCGGGCCGGAGTTCGTCGGGGAGTCCGGCCGCCGCGTCGGCGACGAGACGGGTCTCGTGTTCGCGCAGTGCCGCGCGGACATCACCGAGTCGGACCGCGTCCGAGTACGTGATAGCACGGTGGTCGCGGCTCTCGATGTCCTCGCCGACACCGAGACTCTCGTCGACGGCGACCAGCAGTTCCACGTCGGTCACGTCGGCGAGTCGGGAGAGCTTCTTTTCGACGTACTCGGGTGTCCAAAAGCCCATAATCTCGAAGTAGACCCGGAACCCGCCGTACCGCCAGTCGAACGCGAAATCCGGCACGACAACGTGTTCACCGGCCGCCAGCGGGTCGGGTTCCCGCACCAGGTCCCAGGGCAGGTCCAGCGACTCGAAGCGCCGGGCAAACGACTCCTCGACGCCGCTGTCGAAGGTCACCTCGGTCACCGGTTCGACCCCCGGGACCGACACGTCGTCGCCGGTCACCACGAGGTCACGCTCGGTGCCTCGGTCGTCGACAGTCGCGGTCAGTCGCCACTCGGCGGTGCCGGCGACGGTCCGGAGCAGGCGGGCAAAGCGGGTGCCGTACCGCCGGGTCGAGCGAAACAGCGCGTCCGGTCCCGTCACGACCACCTCGCGGTCTGTCTCCCCCACCGCGCGGCGCTTCTCCGGCGGGAGCCGTCGCACCTCGTACAGCAAGCCGAGTCGCTTGACTGCCGAGACGACGCGTTTCGGGTCGGTCGAGCGGATCCGTACCGTCGTCGCGTCGAACAGCGCCGTCTGTGCCAGCGAGAGGTTGTACTGCTCGACGAGGGCAGCCGGTCCGAAGCGGGTGTCGAGGGCCGCGAGCACCTCGTTGCGTTCGAGGTCGGCGTACAGCGACCCGGCGACAGCGTCGGTGGTCGTGTCGAGTCGGTCGGCCGCCCGTTCCAGCGCCTGCTCGCGCTCGGTTTCCGTGACGACACCGACGGTCTCGCTCGCACGGAACGCCGCCTCCCGGGCACGGCGTGGCTGGACCGGTGCGTCGACCGTCCAGGTGGCCTCGCGGTCGAGCAGTTTCGCGAACCCCCTGACGAGCTTGAAATCGTCACTCTCGTGTTCGATCTCCTCGAGTGCGGTCTCCAGCGCGCCGCGTGTCTGACCGACGTGCCCCTGATAGCAGCCAACCACCCGCGCGGCGAGTGACTCGCGACTCCCGTCGACGAACTGTGGCTGGTAACCGCCACCCCGCCGGGAGACACGCAGGAGGTCCTTCGTCAGCACAGCCTGGACTCGGGACGGCACGGCTAAAGTTCTCTCGCCGTGCCGGCTCTCAGGACGCCATCTCGCCGGCGAGGTCCCGCAGGCGCTCGACGCGCTCTGCCGTCGGCGGGTGTGAGTCGGGGAACAGCTCCTGACTCAGGAGTGTCGAGGCGATGTCGTCCTCGTCACCGAACATGGCGATGTCGAGCGAGGAGATGTACAGCGCCTCCGCGCCGCCGTCGAGTTCGCGCAGGTCCCGGTCGGGCAGGTCCTGCATCCGGTCGTCGATGGTGGTGAGCGCCGATGCAAGCGCAGCCGGGTCGCCGGTGATGGCCGCCGCCCCGCGGTCGGCGGCGTGTTCGCGGTACTGCGAGAGCAGCATGAACAGCGCGGAGCTGGCCAGCCAGAACACGGCCGAGATGGTGATGGTCACCACCGCGGTGATTGTGACCAGCACGACAAGTGCCAGGAGCGCCCGCCAGTCCCGGGACTGGGAGGGTCGACTGTGCGCGAGTGCAGCGAAAAAGCCCTTGGTCAGGCGGTAGGTCACGACCGAGACGAGGAAACTGAACGTCGGGACGAGATAGACGATGGACATGACCATCGCGTCGCGATTTTTCACGTGAGCGAGTTCGTGGGCGAGCACCGCGTCGAGTTCGTCACCGTCGAGTTGCTCGACCAGTCCGCGGGTGACGACAATCGTCGCCGACTCCCGGGAGCGACCGGTCGCGTAGGCGTTCGGGACGTCGGTGTCGATACCCGCGACGCCGGGGGTCGGTACGTTCACAGCACCCGCCAGTCGCTGCAGGCGGGCGGTCAGGTCACGCTCGACGTCCTCGGGGAGCGCGCCGGCACCTGTCGATTCGAGCACCCGCCGACCGCCAAAGGCGTACGCCAGCCCCATCCCGACCAGCGTGAGCAGGAACACCACACCGAACTGCCCCGGAGTGAGCGCGATTCCATCGCCCGGAAGTCCGAGGACGTAGTTGAGCGCGACACTCGTCGAGGCGACAAACACCATCGGCATGACGGCGATGATTGCGAGTGTCGCCACCATCCGCAGACGCAACGACCGGTCGGTCTCCCACTCCATCGACCAACCGTAACCGTATCTGTCGTTTCAATCTATCGCTCGTCTGGGCTGTCGACCCGTGGGGGTCAGTCGGCGGCCTCGGGCTGTCCCTCCGGGGCGAGTCGGTCACCACCGGCAAGCAGTACCAGTGCGAGCAGACCGGCCACGACGGCGAACCCGCCGAGCACGAGGAAAAACGCCCCGAGGGTGTACGCACCGAGGACGAACCCGCCGATTGCGACGCTGGTCGCGCCGAACCCGAACTCCGCGAGAAAGGTGTAGCCGTAGGAGAGCCCCCGGGTCTCGGCGGGGGTGTAGACTGCCACCGCGACCTGGTAGAACGGCTGGATGGCGAACAAAAAGAACCCGAGCAGACCACAGAGCACCAGAAGCGGTGCGAGACCGAGCGCCGCCACCGGGACGAACACGGCCACCAGGGCGGCGAGGACACCGAAGATGACGAGCAGGCCGCGCTCGACACGGACGCGGTCGGTGAGTTTCCCGCCGACGTACTGGCCGACGATACCGACCACGAGCAGGCCGACGAACACGTAGTCGCCGGGTTCGATACCCGCGAGACCGCCGGCGGTGATACCCTCGATGGCGTCGAGGTCCTGCAGAATCTCGGGCAGGTAGGTGAGCACACCGCGGTAGAACAGCCCCTCGAAGGTGACGAGCAAGAAGACAACGAGAAACGCACTGGCGAACAGCCGGCGGCTGTTGGCGAGCAGTGTCGGCACGGAGAGCGGCGTACCGGCACCGGCGTCGGTCTCGTCGGTGGCCGCCGTCGGGTCGAACTCGACGCGCCAAGCGTAGGCGAGCGCGACCAGCCCCGGCAGCGCAATCAGCGCCGCGACGGCCGACCAGTCCAGGAAGATCAGGAGTGTGGCCGTGCTGAACGGGCCGAGCGCGAGCCCGATGTTGCCGGCCATCCCGTGGTAGGCAAAGACCGTCCCGCGCTTGCTCGCGCCGGTGGAGATGAGCGCGTTCCCTGCCGGGTGGTAGATGCTCGCCGCTGCCCCCCACAGGAGCAGCGCGGCGGCGACTGTCGGCATCGAGTTCGCGGCCGCGAGCAGGAGAAAGGAGCCGGCCATCCCGGCGAAACAGGCGAGCACGACCCGGCGGGGACCGTACCGGTCCGCGAGCATCCCGCCCGGGAGCGCACCCAGTCCGAACGGGGCGTAGCCGAGCGCGACCACCAGCCCGATGAGCAGAAACGAGATGTCGAACGTCTCGCGCCAGGCCACCAGGAAGATGGGAATCGACATCTCGAACCAGTGGACCAGTCCGTGGCCCAGCATGGTGAACACCGCTATCGAGCGGTCGTTGTCCTCCATCTGTCTCGACACAGCGGGTCCGGCCACTTAGCCCCACGGAAAGAACGGGGCCCGGACGGTCCGCTCTCCCTGTTCTCACATCTGGCCGTCGAACAACAGGTAGTAGAGCACGCCAAACGCCGACCGACCGTCGCGCAAATCGTCCGCCCGGACCGCCTCGACCAGGTCCTCGAAGGTCGCCGTGGAGACCTCGATGGTCTCGTCGACGTCGAGATTCTGTTCTGCGGCGGGCTCACAGTCCCGCGCGACGTAGTAGTGAAAGACCGCGTTCGAGAACCCGTTCGCGGGTTCCACGGTGGTCATGTGCTCGGTCTCGCCCGGCCGGTAGCCGGTCTCCTCGGCGAGTTCCCGCCCGACGGCGTCGCCGGGGTCCTCGCCGGGTTCCACGGTCCCGGCGGGCAGGCCGCGGTTGACCCGACCGACGGCGTGTCGCCACTCGTCGATGACGACCACCCGACCCCCAGGTGTGAACGGCACCACCACGACGCTCTCGTCCTCGTCGAGGTAGTCGAACTGGGCACGCTCGCCGTCCGGCAGTTCCACCGTCTCGCTGATGATATCGAACCCCTCGCAGGTGTAGGCACGCTCGCTGTCGACTGTCGTCCACTCCATCGACCGCTGTTGGCGTTCGACCGGCTAAAGTCGGCCGGTTGCGGGCGCGGGGTGGCACCTCGACACAGTCTCGCACTCCAACGAGGCGACCGACTGGTTCAGGCGGGAGCGAGACAGCGCGCGTGTCCGGGTCGCTCGAAGACCGGGTTATCGCTCCGGTTGGCGGAGAACTGGGCGCGCTCGGCGTAGTAGATGCGGCCGTCGAGCGGGACCGCGGCGCTGGTGACCCACCCCGAGTGCCCGACCCGCCAGCGGCGTTCGCCGGTCGTCCGGTCGAGCGCGTACAGGTGTCGGTCGTAGGACCCTGCGAGCACCGTCTCGGCGGTGACCGTCAGCGCACCGACGACGCGCCCGCCGACGTCTGTCGACCAAAGTTCCTCGCCGCTCCCGGCGTCGAGTGCGTACACCCGCCCGCTGTCGCTACCGGTGTAGACGACGCCGGCCTCCGGGTCGACCGCGGGGTTTGACATGTTCGACCGACCGGTGTCGAACCGCCAGACGCCGGACCCGTCGGAGAGGTCGATACAGTGGAGGTAGTCGTCCCACGACCCGACGTAGCCCCGGCCGTCGTGGGCGGCGACGGTCCCCTTTATCTCCGCACCGGTTCTGAAACTGCCGCCCGCCTTCGGCTCGCCGGTCGGACCACCCTCGGGACCGGCCTGGTACTCCCAGTCGAAACTTCGGTCGGGGTAGTCCCACCCGTAGACGACACCGTCGTTGGACCCGACCACGATCTGTCCTGTCTCGCGGTCGATGGTCGGCGAGGGGTGGGACTGTCCCCAAACCCGGTCGTCGTGAAACTCGGTGCTCCCGTCCACCGGGTCGATGGCCCAGAGCGCACCCGACGAGGGGTTGCCGTACTCCACGACAAAGTACAGCGTCCCGTCGTGAAAGGCGGGGCTGGACCCGACCGCGAGCGTCCCACCGAGTGTCGCGGACGTGGTCTTCCACAGGCGGTCACCGGTGGTGACGTCGAACGCGTACAGCGCGCCGTCGTACCCGCCAAGGTAGGCCCGCTCGCCGACGACGGCCGGCGACCCGTGGAACCCGAGCCCCGTCGCCTCGGTCTGTGCGGTCCACACGAGCCGTCCGTCCGGCCGCCGGACCTGCACCTGCCCCGAGTCGGCCGCGATGACGACGTTCCCGTCGTGTGTGGGGACCGGACTGGACTTCGCCGCGGTGTGGTGGACGAAGTTCGTCGGGACCGACCAGTCCACCCGCACCGACTCGGGCACGGTCGCGTCGGGGTAGTAGCCCTGTCGTTTCAGGTTCCCCTGGAACAGTCGGACATCCTCGGGGTAGCTCGCACACCCGCCGTCGAGACCGGTGACACACCCGTCGCCACCGTCGTCACCCGGGCTGTCCAGACAGCCCGCGACCCCGGCCAGCGCACCGGTACCGAGTCCACCGAGGAGGGCACGCCGTGTCGGCCTGGCGCGATTCTGTCTGTCGCTCATCCGTCCTACCTACGGATGTGGTGGCTCAAAAAGCCACTGAAGCGAATCCCCGCTACCGCCGGGGGTCCACCCGCGGCGACGGACCCTGAGAGAACCAGACACGGAACGACGACGGTCACAGAGGGAGGATGGCGACAGTCTCGAACGGAGAGCCGACGACGAGACGGAGTGAGTGAGGACGGACAGGGTTACGTCACGGTTCGATGGACCGGCTGACGGCGAACGAGTTTAGTTCCGGGCGTGGCAACCCAGGCGCGTGAGCGAACTCCTCGTCGGTCTCGGGGTGCTCGTCGCGATGTTCGTCGGCTACAACGTCGGTGGGTCGACGACAGGGCCGGCGTTCGGGCCAGCGGTCGGTGCAGGCGTCATCTCGAAGTTGCTCGCGGCGGTGCTTTTCTCCGTGTTCTTCTTTGTCGGTGCGTGGACTATCGGCCCGGCGGTTATCGACACGCTGGCCGACGGCATCGTCGAGTCGGGGGCCGAGGTGGACGTGTTCACGCTCCAGACGGGCGTGGCGGTGCTGTTTTTCATCGGGCTCGCGCTCTTCGTCGGGAACCTCTTTGGCGTGCCGGCCTCGACATCGATGACGACGGTCGGCGCAATCGCGGCACTGGCACACGCCGCCGGCGCACTCGACCGTGCGGTCCTCGGCGAGATCGTCGTCTGGTGGCTCGTCGCGCCCATCGTCGGGTTCTGGGTGTCGGCGGTTATCGGTCGGTACCTGTACGCGTACCTGAACCGACTCGTCGCGCTGGATTCGAGCGAGGGAGACCTGCTGGCTGTCGACCGGAGTGGGGCCGTTCCCCGCATCGGTCTGGGGCCGGGCACCGACCGGCGCGAACTGTCGGGTGCGGTCATCGTCGTCGCAATCGGCTGTCTCATGGGCTTTGCCTCGGGCACCTCGAACATCGCGAACGCGGTCGCGCCGCTGGTCGGGAGCGGAACCCTGGAGGTGGGGTTCGCGGTCGTCGTCGGGTCGGTTGCGGTCGCGCTCGGGTCGGTCACCATCGCGCGGCGGACACTCGACACCCTCGGCAACGACATCACCGAACTCCCGCTGACCGCCGCTATCGTCGTCGCGGGTGTCGCGTCGGCGCTGACCGTCGGTCTCTCTGCTATCGGCATCCCCGCGAGTTTCGTCATCATCGCCACGATGAGCATCGTCGGACTCGGCTGGGGCCGCGCAACCCGGACGACACAGATTGCGAATCTCCCCTCCGAGACGAACGACACCGCCGTCTCTGTCGGGGCACTCGCCGGCGACGAGGGCGGCGAACCCATCCCCGACATCGGCGAGGAGGACACCGAGGACATCCCGGGCACAGGGGAGCTGTTCGACCCCTCGACGACCGTCCGGGTGGTGGTGATGCAGAACGTCGTCCCGCTCATCTCGACTGCCGGCGCGTACCTCACGTTCACGTTCGTCCCCATCTTCGGGTTCTGACGGCGAGTCCCGCGCAGCGCAGAACCGGTCACACGTCGAAGACGACGTACACCCGCCAGTCGCTCCCGGTCCACTCGATTGCCATCTCGGAGTACGTGACCGCCTTGAGGTCGCGCCCGTCGATGCGGGCGAGCGGGACCCCGCGGTAAACCCCCTCGAAGCGCCACGGGCCTGTACCGTCGGCGTCTGCACTCGCGCCGTCCGTGCCCGCCACCGCTCGGTCCGACCCGACGGTCCCCCCGCTCCCCCCGCGCTTGAGTTCCGGGGTGGTTTCGGGACCCTCGACGCGACCGGTGTTGTCCACCGGTAGCACCGACCGGGTGTCGCGCTCGTAGATGAGCGTGTCGAGGTAGTCGAAGAGCAAGGCCTCGCGGGACTCGGCAGCGACGGCCACGGTGTGACGGTCACCGCCCGTGTCGGGAACGTCCGGACACATCGCGGCGGCCATCCCGTCCGCGGCGGCGCTGAAGGCCGCGCCGAGGCTGTCGCCTGTCGCCGCCACCGCGACATCTGCCGTGTGCTCGCGGAGGTCGTAACCCATCAGGAGACGGTGATGACGCGACCGTGGTCGATTGCCGCCTCCAAGTCGTCCGCGATGGCGCTCCCCCGGGAGACCTGAATCTCGCCGCCCCGGGAAACCGTCGCGGTAAAGAGGTACTCGCCGTCGGCCTGTATCTCGACTGTCTCGCCGGCCCCACCCTCGACCGGGATGACGACGTGCTGACTGGTCACCTCTGGGGTGACGGTGCGCGCGCCGGAGGGGTCGCTACTCGTGGCGCTCTGGCCGGCCTGACCGCCGGTGTCGCGCTCGTCGTGTGTCCGCACGTCGATGTCGATACCGAGGGTGTTCTCCACCTCGGAGATGCGACCGCCGCCCTTTCCGATGACCGCCGAGATGTCGCTCTCCTCGACCCACACGACCGCCGTGTTCGGTCCCTGCAGTTCCACCTCGACGTGACCGCGTGCGATAGAGCGTATCTCCCGCTCTATCTCCTTTTTTGCGACCTGTTCGACGCCTGAGTCGCTGCCCTCGTCGATGGGGACGGTCACGACCTGCCGGTTGAACGTGTATATCTCGTACTCGGGTTTGCCGGTCTCGAAGTCACGCACCATGATGACCGGCCGTGCGAGGTCAGCCTCCTGCAACCCCTCGGGGAGTTTGACTTCGGTGCTCACGTCGTAGACGGTCTCGACTTCGCCGGCCTCGATAAAGACCACCGTGTCGACCACCTGCGGGATGAGCCCCAGTTCGACCCGACCGATGAGTCGCTGCAGCGAGTCGATCGCCCGGGTCGCGTGGACGACACCGATCATCCCGACACCGGCCAGACGCATATCGGAGAACACCTCGAAGTCGTCCGTCTTCCGGACCTCGTCGTAGATGGTGTAGTCGGGCCGGACCATCAGCAACGAGTCCGCGGTCTTCTCCATCTGTCCGCCGAGTTCCGTGTACTGTGTTATCTCGGGACCGACCTGCAGGTCGCGCGGTTTCTCCATCGTCTTCACGACGACCCCCTCGTCCTGGAGGTACTCGGCGACCGCCTGCGCGAACGTCGACTTGCCGGCCCCGGGCGACCCGGATATGAGCAGGCCGGTCTGGCGCTCGCGCAACCGCTCCCGGAGTTCGTCGGCGTAGGCGTAGTCGTCGAGTGCGGTCTTGACGATTGGTCTCACAGCGGTTATCTCGAACCCGTCACTGAACGGCGGGCGCGCAATCGCGATGCGGTACTCCTCGAACTGGACGATTGTCATCCCCGGTTCGTCGAGTTCGACGAACCCGTCGGGGTGTGTGTCAGAGCTCTCGAGGATGTCCGCCGCGTACTCGCGGAGGTCATCCTCGGTCAGGGCGGTGTCGTCGATGGGCTGATACTGCATCCCGCCGACATCGCCCCGCTTTGCCATCGGCCGGACACCGGTTTTGAGGTGGACGCTCATCGTCCCCCCGTCGAAGTACTGCTCGATGTCCAGACCGGTCACCTCGCGGGTGACCGGGTCCAGGTCGACCACCTCGATGCCCTTTGCACGGGCCACCTCGGCCTGTACCTCGTCACTGGTGACGAGTGTCGCCTCGCGCTCGACGGCCACCTCGCGGATGAGCGCGTCGAGGTCCATCTCGGCGTCGGCCGCCGTTCCCTCGTGACCCCCGGGACGGTCGCCGACGTACTCGACGGTCACATCGCCGGACTCCTGCAGGTCGAGCAACCGCTGGAGCTCGGCGAGCCCCTCCCAGCCGGTCTCACGACCGTCGTTTGCCTGTCCTTCGAGTTCGCTCACGACGGCCTCGGGCACCACGACAGTCGCGCCGGCGAACGCGCCGTCCTCGACGCGAGCCGAGATGCGCCCGTCGACGACGACGCTCGTGTCCGGAACTAACTCCATAACCCGAGTTAGGGCAGGAGTTGCATCAACCTGTCGAGACTGTGGTGACAGAGAATCGAAAGAGAGCCCACCGACCCCGGCACGGCGACCTACCGCTGGACACCTGTTCGCCCACCGAACCGTCTCGGAGTCCGGGTCGTGTCCGGACACGCGCTCACCCGCATCGAACCGTCTCGGAGTCCGGGTCGATACGGACGGACCCGCCGAGCGGTAGCGGGGCGGTGGGGGTCGTGTGGCCCCAGTCCAGTCCGAGCACGACCGGCGCGGACGGGTTGTACCGGCGCACCTGCTCGACGACGGTGTCGTACAGTCGCTCGCGGTAGGTCGCCCGTCCCTCGGGGGGTGGGCTCGCGCGGAAACTCCGCGTCGGCGGTCGACCGACGAGCACCCCGTCGAACCGTTCGAGCAGGCCGCGCTCGCCGAGACACAGCAGCGTACCGCCGACCCGCCACGGGGCCGGCACCGACTCGTCGGTTTCGAGACAGAGCACCGCCCCGTCGAGCGCGTCGGGGTCGGGCAGATACCGGTCGGTCGCGAGTTGCCACCGGAGAACCGACCCGGTCCCGCCCCACAGTCGTCCCTCGACGGTCCGGGTTCCGCCGGCCCACCGCCAGCCCGGGTTGGGCTCGTACTCCGGCGGTGTCGCCAGCTCCGCCGGATTCGACCACCACGTCGACGGCTCGTCGGTCCACCGCTCGGCCGGGCGCAACGCGCCGAGTCGCTCCTCGAAGAAAGCCCGACGGCAGTACTCCGCCGTGTACGGTGGCAGTTCACCCGGCACCGCCAGCTCGTTCAGCAACTGGCCGCCGCTGTACGAGACCAGCCCGACGTTCCACAGCAACAGCTGGATGTTCGTGTTGTCGCTCATCCCGTAAAACCGGGTGGGATGCTCGCGGAGCAGGTCGGGGTCCAGCGGGTCGAGCACCCGCAGCGCGTCGGTTCCGCCGATGGTGGCAATCACGCCACGGATATCGGGGTCACGAAAGGCGGCGTGGATATCGGCAGCACGGGCGCGGGGGTTCGCCCCGAGAAACCCGTTGCTCTGTCTCGCGGTGGGGTACACCACCGGGTCGAGGCCGAACTGCTCGTCGAGTCGCTCCAGACCGAGTTCGAACACGTGGGGTGCGTCCCGTGCCCCGCCGCTCGACGGGGCGACGATAGCGACGCTGTCACCGGGTTCCAACGGCGGCGGCGTGACGAACTGGCGCATACTGGTGACTGCCCCCGTGCGCCGATAACTGTTTCCGTTGACATCAGACGAGTCCCGAGATACCGGTCGCCGGCGGACCGCACGCGGAGGACGTGCTTTTGCGGGCCGAGCCACAACCGGGGGTATGGTCCATCAGTTTCACATCGTCGACGTGTTCGCAACCGGGCAGTACACGGGCAATCAACTCGCGGTCGTCACCGACGCCGGCGACATCGACGGGGCGGAGATGCAGGCGGTCGCCGCCGAGATGGACTACTCGGAGACGACGTTCGTCACCGGACCGCCGACCGGGAGCGGCTGGCCGGTTCGCATCTTCACCCCCGAGGCGGAGGTTCCCTTTGCCGGCCACCCCACACTCGGCACGGCGTCGGTTATCCGGGAGCACCTCGCCGACGGCGACCCAGACGCGGTCACGCTCGACCTGACCGCCGGGGAGATTCCGGTCGACGTTCGCGAGCACCGCGGCGGGGAGACGCTGTGGATGCACCAGCGGTCACCGACATTCGGCGAGCGACTCCCCCACGAGGACCTCGCCGCCGTGCTCGGACTCACACCGGAGCAGGTCGACGACGACTGGCCGGTACAGGTCGTCTCGACCGGTCTGCCGACCATCGTCGTCCCGCTCGTCGACCGGGAGGCGCTCGCCGGTATCGAGCTCGACCGGGCGGCCTACGACGCCCTCGTCGAGGGGCGCGAGGCGAAACTCGTCCACGCGGTCTGTTCGGACCCCCGCGAGGCGGACAGCGACCTCGCGGTGCGCATGTTCTCCCCGTACTACGGCGTCCCGGAGGACCCCGCCACCGGGTCGGCAAACGGCTGTCTCGCGGCGTACCTGGTCCGTCACGAGTTCCTCGGCTCGCCCACCGTCACGGCCCGGGTCGAACAGGGCTACGAGATGGGCCGCCCGTCCACGCTGTTTCTCGCCGCCGAACCGACTGGGTCGGACATCTCGGTCGAGGTCGGCGGCCGCGTCCTCCCGGTGGCACGCGGCGAACTGCTCTGAGTCCCCCCTCGGGCTGTGACCCGAGTCGTCGCGCGTGCACTGGCGACTATCGTGGAATCCGAACACTCTCGTGGTTTGAGATTTATATACGTGTATGAAGGGAAACTACACACTGTTCAGCGTCTGGGGGATTCCGATACGTATCAACATCTCGCTGGTGGTCTTTCTGCCGATTCTGGCCTGGCTCATCGGGAGCGGCGAGCAACTCGCGGCTTACGAGTCGATTATCGAGGCGTTCACCACCGCAGAGGTCGACGCGGCCGCGCTCGGAGACGGCGAGCGGTGGGCGATTGCGGCGGGTGCCGCGGTCGGCCTGTTCGCGAGTGTCACCTTCCACGAACTCGGTCACGCGTGGGTGGCCCTGCGGTACGACATCGGGGTGGAATCGATCACCCTGTGGATTCTCGGCGGCCTGGCGAGCCTCTCGGAGATGCCAAGAGAGTGGGACCGCGAGTTCTGGATTGCGGTCGCCGGCCCGGGTGCCAGCCTCCTGCTCGCGGGGATCTGTCTCGGTGTGGTCACGGTCCTGCCGGCGGACCTGACGGTGCTCGTGTTCGTGGTCGGGTTCCTCGCCGTCACGAACGTGGTACTCGCGGTGTTCAACATGCTCCCGGCGTTCCCGATGGACGGGGGTCGGGTGTTGCGCGCGTTGCTCGGGCGCAACAGGTCCTACGCAAGCGCGACCCAGACTGCGGCCCGCGTCGGGCAGGGCTTTGCCATCCTGTTTGCCGTTGTCGGTATCGTGGTGGTGTTCTCACCGGTTCTGGTCCTGCTCGCGCTGTTTGTCTACGTGGCCGCGACCGGCGAATCACGGACCGTGGTGCTCGGCGAGTTGCTCAACGGACTCACCGTCTCGGACGTGCTGGCAGACGACAGGCCGGTCGACGCGAGCGACTCCGCCGCGACGGTGTTCGACCGTCTGCTCGCATCGCGCCGGAGTGAACTCGCCGTGGCCGAGAACGGCCGGGTGGTCGGTGTCGTGACCGGGTCACTCCTCCGGGAGATTCCCTCGGAGGCCCACCAGACGACCACCGCCGGGTCGCTCGCCACGACGGAC
This sequence comes from uncultured Halobacteriales archaeon, assembly GCA_964477945.1. Lineage (GTDB taxonomy): Archaea > Halobacteriota > Halobacteria > Halobacteriales > Haloarculaceae > Halovenus. The sequence goes on along the minus strand of CAYZGA010000007.1, from coordinate 19,088 downwards.
CTCCCGCGGGTCGAGGTGGACACGCCGGCGTTCGACGTGCTGACCCGACTGCGGAGCGAGCGAGCAAACGTCGCTCTCGTCGAACGCGACGGTGCCCTCGTGGGTGTGGTCTCGCGGGACGACTTCGCCGCGGTACTCGACCTCCGCCGGGAGACAACGGCGTTCTGACCTGCCTGTCACCACGGTGGACCTATCGGCGATAGGTTTTTTATCCGATACCGAGAACCACCCGGATATGACGGGGGACAAGCGCGGGTGGCCCTCCCGTCGACAGTACCTCGCCGGCATCCCGGCCACACTCGGACTGACAGGCTGTACCGGACTGCGCTCCGGGGACGACGACGGGACGTTGCTCGACGACCCGCCGGCGCTCGTGAATCTCGCACTCTCCTACGTCGGTATCAGCAACACCGCCGTCGAGTTCGTAGTCGAGCAGGACGGCGAGACTGTCCACGAGCAGACCTACGAGTTCGAGGGTGTCGACCCGTCCGAGGTCGAGGAGGGAGCGGGCGTCATCGGCGGGGCTGTCGGCGAGTCCGTGCGGTTCGAGGGCGAACCCTGGATGGCCGAGCGGACGCCGTACGCGGTCCACGCCGACCACCGCGGCGGCGGGGCCGGCACGTATACGACCGACGACTACATCGAGGCGTACGGCGACCGCGATTGCCCGGAGTTCGTGCTCGTCGTCACCGTACTCGAGGAGCGCGTGGACACGAGGGGTGGCCCGGCACCGCCGAACTGCCGGAACCCGATTCCGTTTCCATGATCTCCCGCAGGTTCGTCAGTTGCGTCCCCGGGGTCGACCCGCCGTGGACCCGTCCAGTCTGTCAGAGAAGCATTGATACCTGTCGGGTTCCATAATCGAGTAGATGGCCCTCCGTCAACGGGTGACAGACGTTCGCGAGGAGGTAAAGGAGCGGCTCCTGGCCGCGTTCGTGGAGAAGCACACACCAGGGGAGGTGGCGTTCAGTTTCAGCCTCGGCGTGTTCATCACCGCGCTGCCGACACTCGGGACCGGTGTGCTCGTGTTTTTTGTGCTCGCGTTCCTATTCGACCGGATAAGCAAGATTGCGCTGCTGGCGTCGGTGGTCGTTCTCAACCCCGTGGTGAAGTGGGGCGTGTACGCGGCGAGTTACTCGCTGGGTCGGTTCCTGCTCGGCCCGACCGGCGCGTCGTTCGAGAGCCCCTCGCTGTCGACGGGAACTGACGTGCTCGCACGACTCTGGCTGGGCAACCTGATACTGGCGACCGTGTTCGCGGCTATCGGCTATCTGAGCGCACTGCGGGTCGTCAACGAGATTCAGCGCCGTGCCAACGAGGGCGACCTGCAGGAGACAGACCTCCCCACAGACGCCGCCTCCACCTACGAGTGACCGGCCCGCGCGCCAGCAGTCCACGGAGACTACAGAGGTGGACGGTCGGGTGCGGACGTACCGGCTGGCGACTCTCAGAACTGGTCGAGCGACGCCTGCCCCTGTCGGAGTGCGGTCGCGTCGTGGCCGCGGGCGGTCAACTCCGTTGCGAGTGTCGCCGCAGCACCGTGCTGGGTGTAGACCCGGTCCGGGTCCACCCTGTCGACGAGTTCGACGAGTTCGGTGAAATCACAGTGATCAGACAGCGGAAAGGTGACGTCGAAGTCGCCGCGGAACCTGAACGAGTCGTCGATTGCCCACCCGGAGAACCCGGCCGTAATCGCGCCGCTCTCGCTTGCCAGTCGGTCGACCCAGTCGATGCGGCCGCTGGTCATCGGCAACACGAGCGCGTCACCGGCCCGGAGGTCGGTGTCGTCGAACGACTCGGCCGGAAAGTCGATATCGAGGGCCGCCTCGATGGGGTCGTTGATGCGGAGGACACCGTCGGTTGTCAGCACGCGGGCGCGTCCGGCACGCTCGGCGAGTACCTGGAGTTTCTGTGCCCGCCCGAACGCGTAGCCGAGGAGCAACACCGGCTCCGGGGTGTTCTGGAGCCAGTCGACAATCTCACCGGCGACCGACTCGTGGGGCGGGAACTCGTAGGCCGGTTCGCCGTAGGTTGCCTCGACGACGAGCACGTCGGCGTCCGGCGGGTCGAACCCGTCGAGATAGTTTCGGGACCGCGTGCAGACGTCGCCGGTGTAACAGTAGCGCGTGCCGTCGGGGTCGTCGACCAGCACCGCCCGGGACCCCGCAACGTGACCGGCCGGCCGGAGTTCGATTCGCGGGTCCGAACTGGCCCGCAACTCCCCGTCCATCCGGGTCGTCCCGATCGCAGCTGTCAGCTCCGAGCAGACCGCTGTCGTGTCGCTTGTCGGGAGGTGGTCGCCGTGCGCGTGGCTCACCACCGCCACATCTCCGTCGGGGTCGTCGGCGTCACAGACCACCCGCGTCCCGTCCGAGAGTTCGATGTCGATACCGTCCCGGTACTGGACCGTCACGTCGACGCGTACGGTCCCTGCCGAATTCAGGTTTGGGTTCCGGAGACGACGAGTCCTGGCCGTGCCCAGACCGCCCGGTCAAACCCGGGAACGCGACAGCACGACGGAGACCCGGGGTCGTTCACTGGGAGTCGTACAGTGTCTCGATGCGGTCGAGCGTGTCGGCATCCTCGGGTGCGAGGGTCTCGCGGGTGCGGCGAAAGCGCGGGAACCGGAGCGCGTACCCCGACCCGTACTCGGGGCTCTCCTGGATCTCCTCGTACGCCACCTCGAGAACGACCGACGGCTCCAGGTCGACCGCCCGGCCGTCCTGGTCGACGACGAGGTCCTCCAGTCGGTCGGTCAGGCGCTCCAGTTCATCGTCGGTGTAGCCCGTCGAGAGTCGTCCAACCTCGCGCAACTCGTCGGTTCTCGGGTCGTAACAGCCGAGATAGAGCCGCCCGAGCAGTTGACTCCGGCGTCCCTCGCTGTACTGCGCCCGCGTCACCACGAGGTCGAGTGGCTCCATCGTCGGCTTGACCTTCAGCAGGCGTCCGACCCGGCGACCCGGCTGGTAGCCTGCGCCGGGGTTTTTCAGCATGACCCCCTCGTGCCTGGCCTCCAGGGCCTCCCGGTACAGCCCCGCCGCGTCCTCGGGAGCCTCTGCGGCGACATCGACAGCAGGCTCGAACCCCGCCAACCCGGCCTCGGGGTCCGGTGACACCGCAGTCGTGACACTGTCGAGTCGGTCACGACGCTGTCGGAACGGGGCAGACAGCAGTCCGCCGTCGTCGTACAGGCAGTCGAAGACGTGGACGACCACCGGCAACTCGCGGGCGGTCTCGGCGATATCGGACTCGCGTTTGATCCGTCGCGAGAGCTGCTGGAAGGCGAGTGGGTCCCGCGCCCCCGGTTGCTCGTCGACTGTCTCGGGCGTGTAGCCGACGAGTTCGCCGTCGAGAACGACACGGTCCGCGGTGACACCGTCCGCGATTGCCCCGACCACGTCGGGGAACTGCTCGGTCACGTCCTCGAGACGACGGGTGAACAGCGACACCTCGTCGCCGTCGACGTGAATCTGCACGCGAAAGCCGTCGTACTTGTACTCACAGAGCGCCACCCCGTCGTCGGCGGCAGTCTCGAACCCGTCGGCGATGTCCTCGGCAGTCTCCGCGAGCATGACCTGGACCGGCCGGCCGAGCGCTATCGAGAGCGCCTCGAGCCCCGCCCGTCCGTCGTCTCTGGCGGTGGTCGCGACCACCTGGAAGTCGGTCGTTACCTGGTAGGCCCGTTCGACGGCGTCGATGGCCGCGTCACTCCCGTCGAGAAACGCCTCGGCAATCGCGTCCCGGATGGTGCCCTCGCCGACGCCGACCCGGAGGTGGCCGAGGGCGGTGCGGACGACGTAGCGCGCCTCCTCGGGTTCGGCGTCGGCGAGCAGTCCAGCCACCGTGTCGACGCGCCGGCCCTGACTCCCCGCGCCGTCGAAGGTCGGTAGCTCGCGGAGTGTGTCGTGGACCCGTTCGACGGTGAGCGACTCCGGGAACAGGGTCTGCTGGCCGCCATCCGTGACCGCCCACGCGGCCACGTCGCCGAGGTCACCGGTTTCGGACCACCGCTCCCGGAGCGCAGACTCGCCCACGCCGGTCGCCTTCTCGATAGCCGTCAGCACGAGACTCGACGAGACGCCGAGTTCCTCGCGGTCGTAGGCAGGGTACAGTCGCCCGCGGGCGAGAAGCACCACCCGGTTCAGCTGTGGGCCGGCATCCGCGAACGCGTCGGCCAGCAGCGAGCGCTTCTCGAGTGTCGAGTCCGTGGCCGCGAGCCGGTCGTACAGCGCCACGAGCCCGGTGTACTCCATACTCTCTGTCGGTGCTCGCGGCGCAAAAACCCGCCGCAGCCGACCTGCGGGTGTCCGGTCCCCCGGCGTGACCCGCCGTGGTGTACGGTCTCGTCACGGGTGCGTGCCTCCGCCCGACCGGTCAGTCGAGCGCCGGGGTCGGTCTCAACTGCGACCGACACCGAGCGGTCTCTTGCACCCGCTGCACAGGTAGAGGTCCTCGTTGTCGTACAGGTTGAAGTTGCCGTCGTCGTCGGTTTCGACCGCGGGAACCTCCGTCTGTTCGAGATCTGACACTGACTCGATCTCCGTACCACAGTCCGGGCATTCCATCTCTGACATACCCACACTACAACCGGACCCGTAATTAAACCGATGGGCGGTTGTGAACAGTACACACAGCCACCACAGAGTACACATCCGGTGAGATGTCTCGTGAGGAGGCAGTCGAGAGCGGGACGGTGGATACGGGTCCCCGACGGCAGTCGGGCCCGCCACGACGCCGGGACTGGTACACAATACTTATACAGGTTTGTCGAGATGATTCACCCGTGTTCGACCGACTCGGCCTGGACGCGGGCGACCGGAGGAACGCTCTCGTCGTCGTCCTGGTGATGTCTGCGATTATGCTCGTGTTCGCCCGCGGACCGCTCCTCGTTCGGACTGTCGTGGCGACTGTCCTCGGTCTGACCAGCGGGGTGACCTTTCTCCTCGTGAACCGCGCTCTCGACCGCGTGGTCGGGTGACTGCCGAACCCGTTCCGGGGGTGAGCAGTCACCCGACACGGTCAGACTTTTTTACCCTGGACAGGGTAGTACCGGTAAAGAGCGACTGACGCCGACATGAACCTCAACGAGCGCATCCGGCTCCGACGAGGGGAAGCGGGAGTCCAGCAACTGATTCGGGATTACAGCGCGCTATCACCCGTTTCCCACCTCGACGAACCGTCCGGCCGTGGTCCCGTCTTCGAGCGGTTGCTCGACCACCTCGAACCGGTTTTCGACGGACAGTTGCCGCCAAACGGCTACATCTACGGTCCCCCCGGTTCGGGGAAGTCGGCTATCGTCACGTCACTTTTCGATCATTTGGAGCAGTTCTCCCCAAAGACCCGGTCGACGATTCACACCAGCACGCGCTCGGCATCACCGACGTCGCCGGGGTTTATCTACGTCGACCTGCGGGGGACGACCAGCGAGTTCGGGTTCTACCACGACGTGCTGGATGCCCTCGTCGACGAGTCGGTGCCCCGGCACGGAATCAGCACAGACGAGACCCGGGACCGACTCCACGAGATACTCGGCGCGTCGCGGGCAGGGATGGTCATCGGGGTGGACCACATCGGCGAGCCGAACACGCCCGACAGCGAGTCACTGGTCGACCTGCTCGCCGGACTGCCGAGCAACGTGACCTGGCTGGCTATCGGCCGGAGTCCACCAGACCGCAGCGCGCTGACCGAGTACACGGCGCGGTCGATCCCCGTCGAGCGCTACCAGCGCCAGATGCTCGTCGACGTGGTGATGACCCGGGTGTCCGAGGGGCTCGCCGGACAGGCGCTCGGTCACAGTCTCGCCCGCCGGATCGCGGACTGGGCCGACGGCAACGCACACGACGCGCTGGCGGCGCTTTTCACCGCCGCCGACCGCGCCACCGGGACCGGGCAGACCTACATCGCCGAGTCCGACGTGGACGCCGCTATCGAGGAGATTCACCGGCCCTCGGTGTCGCTGGGCCGGGTGTTACAGCTCCCCGAGAACAAGCAGACCGTCCTCCGGGAACTGGTCGACCTCGACCCCGAGGAGCGTCGGTCGGTCACCGCAACCACCGAGGCGATCGGTGCCAGCCCCTCGGTCGACCTCTCGGCGGCGACGGTCAAGCGGTATCTCTACGAGATTGCGGAACTCGGTATCCTCGAGCGTGTCCAGTCGACGGACACCTCGCAGAAGGGGCGACCACCCAGCCGGGTCGAACTCCGGTTCCCGCCGACCGTCTTCCGGCGACTGTACGACCTCCGGAGGTGAGATGTGGCGGAACGGCCCCACTGGATGTAACGGACGAACCTGCCGGGCCCGTGACCGCCAGATGCCGGTGGTCGGACGGATCGGCACGAGCGTTTATTACTGGTCGCAGTGTATTCACACAACCGTACTACAATGGCTGGTGTCGAACGATGAACGGAACCTACGTCGGGGCCATCGACCACGGCACGACAGGCACCCGCTTCATGCTGTTCGACCGGAGCGGCTCGGTCGTCGCCAGTGCCTACCGCCGACACGAGCAGATATACCCGGAATCGGGCTGGGTCGAACACGACCCCGTGGAGATCTGGGAGGACACGAAGGCAGTCGTGACCCGAGGGCTGTCGACCGCGGGTATCGAACCGGGACAACTGGCGGCGCTCGGCGTCACGAACCAGCGTGAGACGACCGTTCTCTGGGAGGCAGAGACCGGCCGGCCGGTCTACAACGCGATTGTCTGGCAGGACCGCCGCACCACCGACCACGCCGAGGCGCGAGCGGCGGCCGGAAAGACCGGGTGGATACGCGAGAAGACCGGCCTGGCCTGTGACGCGTACTTCTCGGCGACGAAAATCGAGTGGTTGCTCGACAACGGAGACCAGATCGAACCCGGCCGGTCCAGTACGCGCAGTCTCCGCGCCCGCGCCGAGTCCGGGGAGTTGCTCGTCGGCACGCTCGACTCGTGGCTGATATACAACCTGACCGGCAACCACGTCACCGACGTGACAAACGCCTCGCGGACGATGCTGTACAACATCCACGACCTGGCGTGGGACACGGACCTGCTCGCGGAGTTCGGCGTTCCCCGGGCCACACTGCCGGAGGTGCGTCCGTCGTCAGACGAGGCGGCGTACGGACAGACCGACCCGAACGGGTTTCTGGGCGCGGCGGTGCCGGTAACGGGGGCGCTCGGCGACCAGCAGGCAGCACTGGTCGGGCAGGCCTGCTTCGACCCCGGCGACGCCAAGAACACCTACGGCACGGGCTGTTTCTACCTGCTGAACACGGGCGAGACGGCGGTCGAGTCCGAACACGGCCTGCTCACCACCATCGGCTTCCAGCGCTCCGGGGAACCCCCGCAGTACGCTCTGGAGGGGTCCGTGTTCGTCGCGGGCGGGGCCATCGAGTGGCTCGCCGACGTCGAGGTTATCTCCGACATCACGGAGACAGCCACGCTCGCGCGTGAAGCCGAGTCGACCCGTGGCGTCTACGTCGTGCCGGCGTTTGCCGGTCTCGGCGCACCACACTGGGACGGACAGGCCCGCGGGACCATCCTCGGGTTGACCCGGGGCACGAGACGGGAGCACGTTGTTCGGGCGACACTGGAGTCGATTGCCTACCAGACCCGGGACATCGCGGAGGCGATGGAGGCAGACGCCGATATCGAGACGACAACCCTCCGGGTCGACGGCGGTGCCGTACGGAACAACTTTCTCTGTCAACTCCAGTCTGACCTGCTCCAGCGCGACCTCGTTCGCCCGCAGGTTGACGAGGCAACGGCGCTCGGCGCGGCGTACGCGGCTGGACTCGCCGTCGGCTACTGGGAGAGTCTCGACGAACTCCGGGCACACCGGCGCGTCGACCGGCGGTTCGAGCCAGAACTCCCCGCAGCCGAGGCCGACCGCAAGTACGACCGGTGGGGCGAGGCCGTCGAGCGCTCGCTCGACTGGGCCAGGTGAGCGCGCGGACGCAACAGGCTCAGAGCGACGCCGCGTCGCGGACCGCCGCCCGGTCGATATCGTCGACATCGTCGATGCCTGCCAGTCCCATCGTCAGGTCGAGTTGCGAGAGCGTGTTCTCGAGTACGTGCTCGACACCGGCCTGTCCGGAGTGTGCGAGACCGTACGCGAACGGACGCCCGAGCATCACCGTGTCTGCCCCGAGCGCGAGCGCTTTGAACGCCTGTGACCCCCGCCTGATGCCGGAGTCGAACAGCACTGTCGTCTCCGCTCCCACCGCGTCGGCCACCTCGGGGAGTGCCTCGATTGCGGTGATGGAACCGTCGACCTGCCGGCCGCCGTGGGTCGACACCTGTACGGCATCCGCGCCGGCCTCGACAGCGAGACGGGCGTCCTCGGGGTGCAACACGCCCTTTATGACGATGGGGAGGTCGGTCTGCTCGCGCACGAAGGCGAGGTCGTCCCACGTGAGCGATGCGTCCCCGAAGATAGAGAGAAACCGGTCGACGGCGGCCTCGGGGTCCTCCTCGGGCGGTCGGTCGAGCGAGTCCCGAAAAGCCGGGTCCGAGAGGTAGTTCGCGACCCCCTCGCCCTCCAGAAACGGGTAGTACCCCTTTCTGAGCAACCGGTCGCGCCAGCCGAGTGTCGGCGCGTCGACGGTCACGACGATTGCGTCGTACCCCGCGGCCTCCGCCCGGTCGAGAAAGGACCTGGCGACATCCCGGTCCGCGGCCCAGTAGTACTGGAACCACTTCGGGGTCTCCCCGAGCGCCTCTGCCACCGCCTCCATCGGCGTCGAGGACAGCGACGAGAGCACGAACGGGACGTTCAGTTCCGCACACGCCCGTGCTGTGGCGAGTTCACCCTCGTCGTGGAGCAACCCCTGCACGCCGAGCGGGGTTATCATCAGCGGATAGTCGTGGCTCCGGCCGAGCAACTCTGTCGAGAGGTTGCGGTCGGCAACCCCGCGGAGCATCCGCGGCACGATGCGCCACCGCGAGAAGTCCTTGTTCCGCTCGAAGGTCTCCTCTGTGCCGGCACCGCCGTGGACGTAGGCCTTTGCCTGCCAGGACATCCGCTCGAAGGCCTCCTCGCGGAGTGTCTCGAACGACACCGGGAACTCCGGTCGCTCGTCCTCGAACATCCCCTCACGGTAGATGCGTCGGATGCGCTTGACACCGAACTGTTCGCTGTGCACGTCTGCTGGGGGGTCCTGTTCCATCAACACGTCTCTGCGCCCCCGAATAAAGAATCTAACCCTGCGTGCGGTCGGTGACAGGTCGCCGCCGGCGCGTGTCCGGCACCTCCGGGTGTGGGGTCGCCCTCCACCGGCGGGTCGGAGCAGGAACCGCGGGTGTGATACCGGCGGCGGCCCAACCAGTTGTAGATGCTATGTTGGGCTACCCCTGTATGAACCGCACGCTGCGCGACCGCGCAGAGCCGTTACGGTGCAACCGCGGGATGCAGAAAGCCACCTTCGAGGAGCGGGGACCGGCGTACGCGGCGGAGCTCGCCCGACAGAACCTGCGGGACCTGCGGGCGATTCTGGAGTGGAACAGCGAACACGGGATCGGGTTCTACCGGGTCACGTCGACGCTGGTCCCCTGGAACTCGCAGTTCGACCTCGCGGACCTGGACGCCTACGACGAACTGCGGCGACTCGCGGAGCGCTGTGGCGAGTACGTCCACGAGCACGGGATGCGGCTCACCTTCCACCCCGATTACTGGTGTCGGCTGGCGAGCACCTCGCGTGACACGGTCGAGCGGTCGCTGCGGGCAGTCGAGTACCACGCCGACTGGCTCGACCTGATGGGGCTGGACCGGTCGCCGTACTTCGGTATCAACGTTCACATCGGGGCGACCTACGGTGACCGCGAGGCGACCGCCGAGCGGTTCCGTGAGGCCGTCCGCGAACTCAGCCCCGGTGCCCGCGCCCGTCTGACCGTCGAGAACGACGACGAGACGGGGCTGTGGGGTGTCTCCGACCTCGTCGAGGCGGTGAGCGACCGCGTCGGCGTGCCGGTCGTGTTCGACTACCACCACCACTCCTTTAGCGACCGTGGACTCACCTACCGGGAGGGGTTCGAGCGGGCCGCCACGACCTGGGACTGTCGCCCGGCGGTCCACTACTCCGAACCGGCCCGTCTCCACGGGACCGACGCCAAACCGCAGGCCCACGCCGAGTACGTCGCCCGGGTCCCCACCTGGCTCCGCGACCGGGCCGACGTGATGGTCGAGGCCGGCGCGAAAGAACGGGCGCTTCTCAGACTCCGCGAGCGAGCGTCTGCGAGCGGATGACCGCCTGTATCCGGTGGACACCCCGAGACGACGGGACACGCAGCCGACACCTCCGGGTCAGTCGGACAGCACACCGTAGTCACAGAGGCGTGGCTCCCCGCGGAGGGTCACGACGTTCTGTGCCTCGATATCGTGTCCCTGGACGCTGTCGAGTCCGTGGGCGTCGGCCAGCTCCGCCCGCCACTCCGCGAGCCAGTCCGTCTCTGTCTCGACCGGCTCTCCCCGTGGCATGACGAGCCACCCGCCGCGACGTTCGGCCGCGACAACCGGCACGAGCCACTCCGTCTGGTGCTGGTCCCACAGTGCGGCCTCGGTCCGGTTCTGGGTCCGCCCGTCGCGCTCGTAGCCGTACCGGTCGTGGCGGTCGGGGATGGGTAACTTGAGCACGTACGCGTCGTAGCGGCCACCGGTGTAGCCTCGCCCGGGCAGGGGGTAGACGACCCGACCGACACCTGCGTCGAGCGGTGGGTCCTCGACGAGTCGCGAGCGGAGTCGGTCGACCCGCTTCCGGTCCCCCCGTCTGGCGGCCTCGTACTGTGCCTGCCCCAGGTTCGTGAGACGACGCCGGTACGACTGGTCGAGACTGAACCCGGGGTCGCCCGGACCACGGTGTGTCGGTGTCTCCACGTTCCCCTCTCCTGACTCCATCGATTAGATACAGTAACGTTCTCCACCGGTATCAGTCTACTGCCACTCACGCCACGAGCAATACCGGGGCGCGGTGCGACAGTATCCTACGCGTACAGGTTGCGGAGCCAGAGCGCAGTGAGAAGCAGTCCGCCGAAAAGCACCACCGCCGCGGCCGCCTCGACAGCGGTGCTCCCGACCCCGACCTGCGTCGCATCCGTCCCGAGCGGCGTCATCGGTATGCCTGTCGGTTCCGGACCACGAGATTAAGACGTTCCGGTTCTCCGGTGGACTGTTCCGGGGTCGGACCCCCCAGTCGAGCGGGTGCCCGAGACTGACGAACCCGGGGACCTACCGTGACCCGACCGGACCGGGGGCGCACTCACATCTCGCTGTCGAGGTAGCCGAGGTCGGCGAGTCGCTCCCGCGTGGACTCGTCCACCTCGATGTCCTCGCCGCGGCCGACCCGTGTGCCCTCGGTTTCGAGCCACCCGGTCAGGTGCTCGTCGAGTCGCTCGGCGACCTCGGGGTGCTCGTCAGCGACGTTCTCGTTCTCGTCGGGCAGACGGTACAGTCGTGGCTCGTCCGGTCGCTGGGCGTACTTGAACTCGCCGTCCTGGACCACCGAGTACGGTTCGGCTGGGTAGCGCGTGGTGTCGAACCCGGGGTTGTGCGCCAGCAGCGGGTCGAGCGAGTCCTCGGGGGACTGGCTGATGGCGTACTCGCGGCGCTCCTCGCGCAGGTCGACCCCCTGTACCGTCTCCGTCTCGGCACCGGCAACCTCGAGGAGTGTCCGCACGACGTCGGCGTGCTGGACCAGCCCCTCGTCGGTCAGCCCCTCGATACCCTGGACTACCATCGGCACCTGCAACACCGCGTTGTGCATGCTGTACTTGTGTGCGAGCATGTCGTCCTCGCCGAACAGCTCGCCGTGGTCGGCCGTCACGACGACGACCGTCTCCCCGAGTGCCGCCTGTATCCGGTCGTACAGGACACCGACCCGGTCGTCGGTGTAGGCGATCTCGGCGTCGTACATCGCCCGGAGTGCCGCCCACTCCTCGTCTGTCAGGTCACACCCGTCGGCAACAGTCTCGACGAGATTGTGGTGGACATCCATCGCAATCTCCGCCGCCTCCCGCCCGCTCATCGGGAGGTCGTCGGTGTAGCGGTCGAGATAGGGTAGCGGCGGGTAGTACGCCCGGTGGGGTTCGTTGTAGTGGACGTACATGAAGAGCGGCTCGTCGGTCCGCCGAACTGCCTCCGTCGCGACCTCGGTGAGGAGGTACGCGCCGGAGTGGGCGTGGGTGTCCGTCGAGAACCCGACCGAGTGACGCCTGATGTTGGCGACGAACTTCAGGACGTTCCCGAGACCGGCACTCCGGAGAATCTCGCCCGGTGTCGACCCGAGCAACACGAACTCGTCGAACCCCCGGTCGACGTCGGTGAGTGACCCGGCGTACTCGTTGTTCGAGACGCCGACGGTGTGGTAGTCGGCCTCGCGGAACAGCTCCGCCGCCAGCGGAAGCTCCTCGGGAAACGCCGTCGACTCCCGGTAGTAGGTGCCGTGCCGGGAGGGGTAGGTCCCGCTCAACAGCGATGGGACCGACGTTGCCGAGGCGCGGGCGTGCGCGAAACACGACGAGAACGCCACCCCGTCCGGTTGGTCCGCGATCGCCTGTATCCGCGGTGTCGTCTCCCGCCGGTACCCACCCATCGTCGTGTGGTCCTGCCGGACGCTGTCGAGTGTGAGCCAGACGACGTTCGGTCTGTCAGTCATTGTTCTCGGGACTCAGACGTACCCCAGGTCCTCGAGCTGTTCCCGCACCGCGTCGGATTCGAGGCCCCCCGCCCGCTCGTCGCGCCGGTCGGGGCTGTGGTCGCCGCTCGCCAGCAGCTTCTCGACTGCGGCCCGGACGTCGGTCACGCCCTCGACGGCGTCGACCACCGCGGGGTCGGTCGCGGCGATCATCGCCTCGTCGGTGTGCAGGCCGTCTTGGAGACCGTGGTCGCTGACCAGCACCAGTTCGTCACCCGCATCGAGGTCCGCGACGAGTTCGGCGACAACGTCGTCGAGTTCAGCGTAGGCACGCTCCTGCAGTGCCGGTCGGGAGTGGCTGACGTGGCCCACGAGGTCGAGTCCGCTCGTGTAGCCAAAGACCAGTTCGTGACGCCCGCTCCGGAGTGCCCGCCGGACCCGCGCCGTCCGGACCATCGACATCTCCATGCACTGCTCGTAGAACGCCGCCGGGTCCGCCGACTCGTGGCCGCCTTTCGCGTCCGGGTCCCGCTCGAACAGGTCGCCCATCTCCCGCCTGAGCTGGTGTTCCCGGTCCTCGGTGTCCTCGACGACGTAGTTGGGTACGCCGATGGCCCGCCGGTCCTCGCCGTCGAGCAGTGTCGTCAGCCCCTGCTCCTCGTAGTAGCTCGCCGGCATCCGGAACGCGTCCTCGTCGGTGTTGTTGATCGGCCAGAGCTCGTGTGTGCTCGGCTCGCCCGCGACACTCGGTATCGTCTCGATAGCCGCGTGTGCGTCGAGCGCGAGATGCGGGTGCTCGGCTGGGTCGACGATATCGGGGTCCAGGGCGTCGATGCCGAAGACGACGACGGTCATGCGACACCGTACTCCGCCGAGGCTGGAATAGATTACGGACACAGGCTGGACAGAATCGACTGCCAGCGGTCCACGGCGGCCTCGAAGCTGTACTCCGACTCCACGAGGTCCCGGGCGTTGCCGCTGACGCTGTCCAGGTCCTCCCGGTCGAGTATCGCCTCGACGTCGGCGGCAATCTCGGCCGGGTCGACACTGTCCATCAGGAACCCGGTGTCGCCGTCCCGGACCACGTCCGGCACACCCGAGACCGGTGTCGCGTACGCCGGCGTCCCGCAGGCCATCCCCTCGAGGATGGTCGTCGGCAGCCCCTCTGTCGGGTGCGAGGGGACGACGAGCAACCGGAGGCGGTTCAGCTGTTCGGGTACCGCCTCGCGGTCGACCCAGCCCACGAGTTCGACACGCCCTGCCGCCCGCTCGGCGTCGAGTTGCCGTGCCAGTTGCTCGCGGTAGTCCCCGTCACCGACGAACACGAACCGGACATCGTCGGGGAGTCGTCGGGCGGCCTCACCGAGTGCCGGAATCCGTTTCTCCGCGTCCAGGCGGCCGACAAAGCCGACGGCCCGCTCGCGACGCTCGAACGACCGGGTCACGTCGAACTGGTCGGTGTCGACGAAGCGCGCCCCGCTCGTGTAGAGTTTGTCCCCGTAGCGGTCCAGGCCGAGTTCGTCGGCCATCGACGGGGTGTAGGTCACGACGGCGTGGGCGAACCGGTAGTTCAGTCGTTCGAGCAGCGATACCGCGCCGGCGAGGGCCCGTGCGAGCGCCGACGGCATCGACTCCTCCCATCGCAGTCGCAAGGAGAGCGGCACGTCACCCCGCGGCATCACGACGACTGTCCGGCCGAGCGCACGCGCCACCAGCAACGGGAGCAGGTACGACGTCGCGCCGAAAAAGACCACGACAGACTCCTCGCGTCGCCGCAGTGCGAGGGCGAACTGGATCTGCACGAGGAGAAATCGCACCGCCTCGAACAGGACGTTCCTGTCCGTTCCGGGGGTGTCGACCTGTATCACGCGGTGCTCCTCGGCCACGTCCGGCTCGCCAGGAAGTGCCGGCGTCAGCACCGATACCGGCGTAATCTCCCCGACGATGTCCGCCAGGTCACTGGCGTGGTCGGCCCCGGCGCGGGTTGCGCCGAGCTGTGTCACGAGACAGACCCCGCCGATGTCGTCGGTCATCTCCTGATAATCCCCCGGCCGGCCTCTTGCCGTCCACGCCCGTCAAGCGATGCCAGCGATATAAGCGTTCCGTCACCGCCTGTCCGCGACCCGGTCGCCTCCGGAGTCGGTCGGTGTCTCTCCGACCAGGGGAGATGTCCCCCGGTGGGGACGACAGCCGAGCGAACAATCACACGACGTGTCGACCGGAGTGGTCGGTTACGCTCTCGGCCGAGCTCAGTCGCCGCTCTCGTCGGCTGGGTCAGTCTCGTCGTCAGTTTCGTCGAGACCCGCGTCGTTCCCGCCGGTCTCGCGGTTCGCCCGCTGGAGCGCGAAGTTCGCCACACCCGCGGCAGCCATCCCGACACCGATAGCCCGCAGTTGCCGGAGATACACCGGTTTCGCCTCGAGCTGGTCCGCGTTCTCGAAGTTCTTGCCGATCATCCGCCGGATCATCCTGATGCTCACCTGCGGCGCGAGGGCGGTCGCGACCCCCTGCAGGGCGAACAGTACTGCGCCAAACTCACGGTACTTGTCGGTGTTCATCACGTGTCCACTACGCTCTGTTCGCTAATGAGTATTGTGAAATAGATGGCCCGTCGACACCGGATGTTGTACCGATATGCCCGTTGAGACGCTAATACTTCAGTTCCCGTTGTACAACGGCATCAGTATTGTCCGGTACAACCAACACAGGAGTTATACGTGTCCGGCACCTATCGTGTGGTATGAGCCAGAACGTTGGTTCGACGGACAGGCAGCTCAGAACGGCAGTCGGTGCGCTCGCCGGAACAGTCTCGCTCGGCACACTCGCCGGGGTCGGTGGACTTCCCACACTACTCTCGCCGCTTCTCGGAGTCGTCGCGCTGGCGATGCTCGTGACAGCGGCGACGGGGAACTGCGGCCTGTACTCGCTTATCGGTGTCGACACCTGCTCGATAGACTCCGGAACGTCGCAGTAGGCCACCGATGCAGGCGACCTACAGACAGCAACCCATAGAGGTGGGTGCACTCGCGAAGCGTGGTGTCGGTGCGCTCGCCATCGCGCTCGTTGTGAACCTCACGCTCGGGTGGATAGCGCTGACCGCCGACCTCGTCGGGTCGACGGAGTTTTTCAGGTACCCGGCGATCGCTCTCTGGACGACACTCGGTATCGCCGGCGCGACCGGCGTCTACGGCGCGGTCACGCGCATCTCGGACAGCCCGGACCAGACGTTCGTCAGACTCGCGGGTGCGGTGCTGGTCCTCTCGATGCTCCCCAACGTCGGCCTCATCGTCGCGGGTAACACCGTGAGCACGAGCGAGGGTATCGGCCTGATGGCCCTTCACGTGCCGCCGGCTATCGTCGCGGTGCTCGCGCTCCCCGACCGCTCGCCGGTCGAGTGAGTCGCCGCGAACTGTGCAACACTCGGACCAGTAGACCGAACGGCCACAAGAGTGACCACCGACACGGTCGATGGTCCGGTATGCACGTGACACAGGCCGTCGTGGCCCGGGAACACGAGTGGATTCACGACCGCTCGGACCGGACAGTCGAGATACTGAACAACGTGCGTACGGACCTGGGCGGACTGTTCGGGGTCGAGGTCGACCCGGTGACAGTCGAGCAGTATCGCACCGAGGTGGACGCGGTGTTCGCTGACGGCGACCTGGCGGTGAACGTGGCGGCGCTCGTGGCCCTGCTCCGGGATCTGGACGTCGCCGGGGACTACCCGGGGTTCGTCGTGGACGAACTGCTCGGGCGGGAACTCGCGGGGATGCTCGCCGGCGGCCAACCACTCCGACTGCTCGGCGAGGCCACCTTCCACTACGCCGACGTGCACGTCCACGACGGCGACGCGGGAGCCGACGACCTCGACGCGGCGCTCGCAGCCGGGTTCCAGACCCGCCTCCCCGGGTGGGACTGGACCAGCACCGAGAGCCCCTTCGCGGTCGAGTGACCCGTCTCCGTGCTGGCCGTTACTTAGAGAGCCAGCGGAACGAGCAACACCCCCATACAGGTCATCCGGCGCGAGCCGAACTGGGCGGGCACGAGACCGACGAGCGTGCTGACCCCGAACACGGCAAGCCCGACCGGTCCGGTGAGCGCGAGCACGAGCACGCACAGAAAGGCGAGCACACCGAGCGAGACGACGACGTTGTCCACGGCACCCACGACCGCGAGATAGCGGTCACCGACCACCAGCACGAGCAGGAACGCCGCGGCGGCGGCGATTGCGACACTCGCGAGCAGGACCGGCAGGTGCAGCGGCACGCCGACCCTGTCCACCGCGACCAGCACGCCCGTCCGCGGACTGCCGAGCGCGACCAGCGCAAACAGAGCAAAGACCGTATTCGCCGTGTTCACCCCGCTGGTGGCGACGATGAACGCCCGGGGACCGCGGTGTGGCAGGACCACGAGCGCGGCGGCGGCGGCGATAGCGCTGGAGATGGCGGGGATGTAGCCGACGAGCGCCCCGGCGAGTGTCCCGACAGCCCCGACCGACAGGATGACACCGCGGCCGACTGTCACCCGGGCGTCAGCCTGTGGCGGGACACCCTCGCCCGACATCGCCTCGACGAGAATCGGTGCGCCGAACAGCCCCGCGAACAGCGGCGCGAGCATGCTCCCCGCCGGCAGGACCCCACCCGGGGGCACGTCGAGTGTCAGCACGCCGAGCACGCCGCTCGCGATGAGCGCAACCGCGCCGCCGAACCGGGCCATCATCGTCCGCTCTGTCACCACCAGCAACACCGAGACCGTTCCGAGCACCACGGAGAGATTGGCCGTGATGACGGGATAGGCCCGCTCCATCGCGAGTGTCACCGGGACAGCGAGCGGCACGGCGAGCGCAACCGCGAGGAGACTCCCCATCGCCGAGAGTCGCAGTGCCTCCCGGCCCCGGCCCTGGAGCACGAGTCTGTGACCCGGCAGTGCCGACGGCGCGAGCGCGGGGTCCGGCACGCCGATCGCCAGTGAGGGGACGATATCGAGAAAGGTGTGTGTCACGCCCGCCGCGAGCATCGCCGCGCCGACCTGCAGCGGTGGTGCCGGAATCGCCGGCGCGAACGCCGCGAGCAGGAGCGCGAAGTTGTTCGCGTGCAACCCCGGCACGAGACCGCTCACCGTTCCGAGAGCGATTCCCGCGAGCACGAACCCGAGGGTTACAAGCGTCGTCTCCGGCGTGACACCGACCGTGACCATCCGGGCGGACCTGCCGCGTCATCGAACTTAAACCGACGTGCCACCCGCGACGGTCCGGTGTCGAACCGCTTCTCACACCCTCTTTAATTACTCGCAATCATCTACGAAGACTTTTAAATTATCGCTGTGTATCCGGAGGTATGATGGCGACAAAAAGCGAGCTGACCCAGCAACTGGGTGTCGTGGCGGGGTTCGAGGACCCCAGAGTCGACCTGGAGCAGTACCGGACACCGCCGGAGGTGGCGGCGCATCTGGTCCACACAGCAGACCTGCAGGGTGATATCGAGGGGCGAACGGTGCTGGATCTCGGCTGTGGGACGGGGATGCTCGCGCTGGCGGCCGCGCTGCGGGGGCCGGCGGAGGTGGTCGGTGTCGACATCGACCCGGGACCGCTGTCGACCGCCCGCGAGAACGAGCGGCGGGTCGGGACGGCGAGCGGTGTCTCGTGGGTGCGCGGCGACGTGACGGAGGGCGGACTGTATCCGGATGGCCCGGCGACGGTGCTCACGAACCCGCCCTTTGGCGCACAGACCGGTAACGAACACGCGGACAGGGCGTTTCTGGAGACAACCGCACGAGTCGCCGACGTGTCGTACTCGGTCCACAACGCCGGCAGCCGCGAGTTCGTCGAGTCGTTCGCGGCCGACGAGGGCGGGACCGTCACCCACGGGTACGCCGCGGAGTTCGATATGCCGCGCACCTTCGAGTTTCACGAGCAGGACCGCCGGACACTCGATGTCGAGGTGTTCCGCATCGAGTGGTCGCGGGATGTCACCGGTCGTCAGAGCCGGTCGTGACGACCCCCTCGCTGGTGTCGAAGTTCACACGCCAGTCTCTGTTGTAGGTGAAACTCACGTGCGCACGGCCAACCTTCGCAGCGGGTGTCTCGACAACGACCACCGAGTGTCGCGCGGTGTAGTCGTCGGTTCCGACGAGCGGGTCGGTGCGGTAGCCGTGGAGGTGAATCCCTCCGTCGACCCGTTCGACCCGCTTCCAGGCGTGTTGCACCGAGGAGGAGCCGTAACCCGACTCGACGACCACGACCAGTTCCGACTCGAAGTCGACTGTCTCGAGACGCTCGGGTGCGTCGGAGGTGTCGATTGTCGCCTCCAGTTCCTCGGCGGAGGTGAGCAGGGTAACGGCGTAGACTGGGTCGAACTCCGCGGCCGACGGGTCACGGAGCGCCGACTTGACGAGTTCCACCTCGACAGTCTCGAACGGGAGTGAGGGTTCGGTCGCCATCCCCGCGCCGAGCCAGTCGGGGTTCCAGTCGTCCTCGGGCGGG
>CAYZGA010000006.1:7853-36758 GCA_964477945.1 uncultured Halobacteriales archaeon | reverse complement strand
GCCCCGGAGATGGCCTACTTCGAGTGCCTGAACGAGCTGAAACTCATCGTCGACCTGATGTACGAGGGCGGGCACGCGGAGATGTGGAACTCCGTCTCGGACACGGCGGAGTACGGCGGGCTGACCCGCGGGAGCGAGGTGGTCGACCGCGACGGGATGGACGAGATTCTCGAAGGGGTCCAGACCGGAACCTTCGCCCGCGAGTGGATCAACGAGAACCAGGCGAACAGACCCTCCTACCGGCAACACCGGGCGGCCGAGGCGAACCACGAAATAGAACAGGTCGGCGACCGCCTGCGCGAGCTGTTCGCGTGGGACGAGTCCGACGGGGAGCCGACAGGATGACGCGACACGCGCACACACCCGTAGGTAGCGAGTGGACCAGTGGACGGGGAGGCCGGACGAACATACCGACGAGCAGCGAGCAACACGACACGGAGACACGACCCATGACGACAGAGGACACCACCACGACAGGGGTATCGGAGACAGACAGCACGCGTGCACGGACCACGCGAGGGCGGGCCGGGACCACGCGGACAACAGCCACGTCGACACGAACCGGGGAGACCGGGCGCGAGCGGCAGTCGCCGGCGACGATGGGAGCGGTCGACCAGACGAACCCGTACACGAACCGGTCGCTCGGGTTCGCGGTGTACGGTCGGGGCGTGGCCGCGGACGGCGGTCGCCGGCAGTCCGAGGAGTCGATGGAGGATGTCGACCACGAGTCCGACACCGACGGGACCGACCGGACCTTCGAGCGGGGAACGGACGACAGCGATGAGTGAGCGGACACTGTACGACAAGGTCTGGGAGCGCCACCGGGTGACGGAGCTCCCGAGCGGACAGGACCAGCTGTTCATCGGACTGCACCTCATCCACGAGGTGACCAGTCCGCAGGCCTTCGCGATGCTGGAGGAGCGGGACATCGACGTGGCGTTCCCGGACCGCAACTACGCGACCACCGACCACGTCGTGCCGACCGACCGGGAGGGACGCGAGCGCCCGTTCGCCGACGACGGGGCCGAGGGGATGCTCGCCGCGCTCGAACGGAACGTCTCCGAGAGCGGTATCACCTTCTTTGGACTGGACTCGGGCAAGCAGGGTATCACCCACGTCGTCGCCCCCGAACTGGGGCTCTCACAGCCCGGGATGACCGTCGCCTGCGGTGACTCTCACACCTCGACACACGGTGCCTTCGGCGCTATCGGCGTCGGTGTCGGCACCAGTCAGATACGCGATATCCTCGCCACGGGCTGTATCGCCGCCGAGAAACAGCGGGTGCGCCGCATCGAGGTCGAGGGCTCGCTCGGAACGGGTGTCTACGCAAAGGACATTATCCTGAAGATAATCCAGGAACTCGGTGTCGACGGCGGTGTCGGCCACGTCTACGAGTACGGCGGTCCCGCCATCCGCGAACTCGACATGGAGGGTCGACTCGCGGTCTGTAACATGTCCATCGAGGGCGGCGCACGGGCGGGTTACATCAACCCCGACGAGACAACCTACGAGTACCTGCGCGGCCGCGAGTACGCCCCCGAGGGTGAGGCCTTCGAGCGCCGCCGGGAGTACTGGGAGTCGATGCGCTCCGACGCGGACGCCGAGTACGACGACGTGGTCACGGTGGACGTCGACGAGATAGACCCGATGGTGACCTGGGGTATCAACCCCGGACAGGTCATCGAACTGTCGGAGCCGGTGCCCCACCCGGAGCGCTTCGAGGCACGCTCGGACCGCGAGGCCGCCGAGCGCGCGCTGGAGCATATGGAACTGACACCCGGCGAGTCGATGCTGGGTTACGACGTGGACGTGGCCTTTCTCGGGACGTGCACGAACGGTCGGGTGTCTGACTTCGAGGTGGCCGCGGAGGTGCTGTCGGGCCGGACCGTCGACGAGGACGTTCGGGCGCTGGCGGTGCCGGGGTCGGAGACGGTCCGGCAGCGCTGTGAGGAGCGGGGCATCGACGAGACGTTCATCGAGGCCGGGTTCCAGTGGCGACGCGCCGGCTGTTCGATGTGTCTGGCGATGAACGACGACTCGCTGGAGGGCGACGAGGTGTGTGCCTCCTCGTCGAACCGGAACTTCGTCGGTCGGCAGGGCTCGAAAGAGGGCCGGACCGTGCTGATGAGTCCGGCGATGGTCGCCGCCGCCGCGGTCACGGGCGAGGTGACCGACCCCCGTCGCTTCGTCGACGACGCCGCACGCACCGTCTCCGCCGGGGACGTGGAGGTGGCCGAATGAGACCGACGACCGACCGCCGAGAGTGTCGTCGGTTGCCGCGAGATGCCTCGGGTGGCCCGGCGACGACAGCGGCCGCCCGGGCCGTCGACACGGAGGTGACCGGATGAGCGACGACCAGCGGATAACCCGTGTCGGGGGCACGGGCGTTCCGATTCCAGGCGACGACATCGACACCGACCAGATTCTCCCGGCGCGGTTCATGAAGGAGGTCACGTTCGACAACATGGCCCGGTACCTGTTCTACGACGCCCGACGCGAGGACGGGGTCTTCAACGACCACCCGCTCAACCGGTTCGACGGCGCGTCGGTCGCGGTCGTGAACCAGAACTTCGGCTGTGGTTCCTCGCGCGAGCACGCCCCGCAGGCGATGATGCGCTGGGGGGTCGACGGCGTCGTCGGCGAGTCGTTTGCCGAAATCTTTCGCGACAACTGCAAGTCACTCGGTATCCCCGCGGTCACGGCCGACCACGATGATGTCGTCGCCCTGCAGGAGTGGATCGAGTCGAACCCCGACGGCGACATCGAGATCGACGTCGAGGCGGCGACGGTCACCTACGACGGTCGGACGGTCGACGGCGACATCGACGACGCGATGCGCGAGGCACTGCTCGGCGGCATCTGGGACACCACCGCGCTGATGTACTCGAACCGCTCGAAGGTCGAGCGGACAGCCGCCGACCTGCCCTACGTCGAGAGTTCGTAAACTGTCGTGTTCGACGAGCGTCTGTCAGTGCTGTGGACCTTGCAGGGTCGCGAGGCGCACACGCAAGGGCCGTTCGAACACCGAAACCGCACGTGACAGCAGGAGACAGGTCCGCCCGAACGACCTGGCTCTGAAACGATCGACCAGCTTTTAAGTCTCCGCTGAACAAACCGTTCGTCGTGTTCAAGAACAGCCCTCCACTCTGTCCCAGTCCCGACCCGCGCGGTGAACCCTGCCCGGCGGTGAGCAGGCGATGACGGATGGCGATATCGGGAGACGAGATATGCTCAGGTCGGTGGCGGCAACGGCCCTCCTCGCCGGCGCAGGCTGTCTATCCACCGGTGGCGACGACAGACCTGCCTACACCGACTGGGTACCGGCCGACGACGACGGGTTCGCGTTTGCGTACGCCGAGTTCGACATCACGGCGGAGACGGAGGACGACGACATCAGACTGTTACCGTTCCTGTTGCCGGCCCCGTCCGATGACGGGGGCGAGCGACCGGTCGAACTCCCGGACGGAGCACTCGGCAGTCGGGAGGACCCGTTGCTCTCGTTCCCGGTCGACACCGGCGGGTGGGTGCTCGCGGGCGCGCACTTCGCGTTCTGGGGGGCCGGACTGCGGAGCCTCGTCGAGCGGGGGCAAAGCGAGACCGTCGAGCAACTGCTCGCCGTCGGCGACGTCGCCGTTGGAACCGGCGAGTTCGACACCGACGCGCTGGACCGGCGTCTCCGCAGCGACAGCGGGTCGGAGTTCAGTTCGGCATACGAGCGGGTCGAGGACACCGGCGCGTTCAGGTTCTACGAGCGCACGGAGACCGAGGCCAGTCTCGACAATGTAGACGCTGTTGCACTCGGCGAGGACCGGGTCGTCATCGGTCCGGACCGGGACGCTGTCGAGCGTGTGCTCGAGACGACCCGGGGGGAGCGCTCGCGGGCGGTCGATAGCTCGGACGCGTTCGACTGGCTCGTCGAGACGGCCGGTGACGGGAACTCCGCGGTCGGCTGGCACGGACCGCTCGAGATTGGGTCACTGTTCGGGGAGACGGGCGGTGAACTCGCGCGGGAACTGTTCACCACCGCGGACGACGTGCTCGCCAGCGTAACACTGGACCCGGAGACGGGTGAGGTCACCGTCGACGTGGCCGTCCACAGCGACTCGCTCCCGGCAGACCGGCGTGATACCCTCGAATCGACGTTCGGCGGTGACGACCGCGAGACGTCGGTCTCCGCCGACGGCACGTTCAGTGTCTCCGGGCAGTTCGACGAGATCCCGTTCCAACCGCTCGGGAGTGACTGGACCGACGACCTCCCATCGGGCGACGACCTGCCGACGAAGATAACCCAGGCGGTTCCCGAAGGTGCGGTCGAGATTGTCGAGTCTCCGAACAGGGAGGATGTCTACAGAGTCGAACTCGGCGACGTGCGGGCCGACGAGGTCGTCGCGCGGGCAATCGAGGCCGACCGAGAGGCCACAGTCGACAGTCCGGCCAGCACCAACTGGGTCACCGTCGATCCGGACCCCGACGGCGACGAGATACGGGTCGTCGTGACCGTCGACGACGTCTCGGGTGTCGTCGCGACGAGGACCGTTCCCTGAGGACGAGCGCGACACCTGTAACGTTTCGCCACAGTCAAGCGCCCGTACGCGTGACTGGTAGGTATGACAGGAAAAGACGAGTACTACAACCGGGCCAAACAGGAGGGCTACCGCGCCCGGTCGGCCTACAAGCTCCAGCAACTCGACCGGACGGCGTCACTGTTGGGCGCGGGCAACACCGTGGTAGACCTCGGCGCGGCACCGGGTGGCTGGCTGCAGGTCGCGGCCGAGTCGGTCGGTCCGGGCGGGCACGTCGTCGGTGTCGACCGCCAGCGCATCGATCCGCTCCGGTCGGTGGCCGACATCTCGTATCTCCGGGCCGACGTGACCGACGACGGAACGGCGGCCAAGGTTCGCGAGGCGGTCGGTGGCGGTGAGCGCCCCGTCGACACCGTCCTCTCGGATATGGCCCCCAACATGACCGGCGAGTACAACCTCGACCACGCCCGGTCGGTCCACCTCGCGCGACAGGCGCTCGACCTGAGTCTGGAGCTCCTGTCGGCGGGTGGCGACCTCGCGGTCAAGGTGTTCGACGGGCGCGACCTCGCGGACCTGGAGGCGGACGTGGCAGCGGAGTTCGAGTACGTCCGGCAGGTCCGTCCGGACGCCTCGCGGGACGCCTCCTCGGAGCTGTACCTCGTGGGAAAGAACCGACTGACAGCACCGGTCCGGCCGGGCGACGAACTCGAGGTCGATGTCGTCGACGTGGGCGCGGAGGGCGACGGCGTCGCGAAGGTCGACGGGTTCACGCTGTTCGTCTCCGGCGCGACGGCGGGCGAGACTGTCCACGTCCGTGTCGATGACGTGAAACCCCAGTTCGCGTTCGCGGAACCGGTCACGCCGGAGTGACGAATCGCCAGGTCGGATAGCCGGCGCAGCCGAGCAATGGGTCCTCGGGACTGGCGAGGGGCCGGGTCGGACAGTCGGTGCGCTGACCAGACAGCAGAGTGACCGGAATACTTATACTGTAGATTCCAAAGGTACACACGACCGATGGGGACACTCGACAGCATCCCTGGTGCCGGCCTGCTCGTCGACGAGGAGAACGTTATCGTCGACGTGAACAACCGCTGTGGTGTCGTGTTCAAGCAGGGTCTGGAGCAGATACGCGACGAGCCACTGGCCGTGTTGCAGCGCCGGGAACTGGTCGGGGAGTCCGCGCGACGGCAGTGGGAGGATGCTGTCTCCGCGGTGCTTGGCGGGGTAACCGACGAGACAACGGAGCAGATACGGCTCAGACCGGGAGGAAGCGGCGAGGAGGTGCTGTACGACCTGCGGGTCTCCTCCTGTGATGGTGATACCGAGCGGGTCTGCTGTTCACTCCGCAGTGTCGGGACCGCCCGGCGCTACGACGAGACCATCACGGCACTCCACGTCTCGACCCGGGAACTGATGGCGGCAGACAGCGTCGACGAGGTGTTACAACGGACAGCGGACGCGGCGAGTGACGTCCTCGGGTTCCCGGGAACGGCCGTCCGCCGGTACGACAGGCAGGAGGAACTGCTCCATCACGTCGCGTTCGGGGGTCGGGTCGGGAACATCGAGAGTCGGCCGTCCTACGGTGTCGACGAGTCACCCCACGGTCGGGCGATCCGTCGAGGCGAGACGGTCATCGACACCATCGAGGAGAACGACCCGTACGGCCGCGAGGCGTTCACAGAGACGATGTACACGCCCATCGGTGACGACGGGTTGTTGAGTATCGGTACCGTCGGGCGCACGTTCGACGAGACGGACGTGCAGTTCGCGGAGATTCTGGCGGAGAACGCCGCCGCGGCAATCCGGGTCGTCGAGACGACGGAGACGCTCCGCGCGGAGCGCGAGCGACTCGACCGGTTCGCATCGGTCGTCTCCCACGACCTGCGCAACCCGCTGGAGATCGCGATGCTGTACCTCGACCGCGCACGGGAGACCGGCGACGAGGAGGATTTCGACACTGCCGCGGGTGGGCTCGACCGGATGGAGCGGATGATAGACGACCTGCTCGCGCTCGCCAGGTCGGGCCCGACGGTCGAGCAACCGAACGCGGTCGACCTGCACCAGCTCGCACAGGACGCCTGGGAGACGCTCCGGACCCCCGGCGTGACCATCGCGTTCGAAACCTCCGACGGCGACACCATCGAGTGTGACCCGAGTCTCGTGCAGAACCTCCTCGAGAACCTCTTCCGGAACGCCGTCGAGCACAACGACCCGCCCCTGACCGTCCGGGTCGGGACGCTCGGCAACGGTACCGGGTTCTACGTCGAGGACGACGGACGCGGGATTCCCGAGACCGAGCGGGACAGCGTGCTCGACCACGGCTACACAACGGGCACGGGAACCGGACTTGGCCTGTGTATCGTGGGTGACATCGTCGACGCGCACGGCTGGGAGGTCACGGTGACCGAGAGCCGCGACGGTGGTGCCCGGTTCGAGATCACGACCTGCGGGTGACCGGTCAGAACGTCGAGAGTTCGCCATCGATGATGCGCTCGGTGATACCGGTGACACCCGCCAGTTCGGCGTCGACGATAGCCTCGATGTCGTCGTGGATGTCGGCGAGCGCGACACCGTCGGCGGTCGTAACAGAGATGTCGGCGACGTGTGGGTGGTCGATCGGCTGGCCGATCTGGCTGAGGAGACGAACCTGAAGCTGTCTGACGCCGTCGACAGCCTCGACGACCGCAGTCGCGATTTCGGTACTGAGAAGATTGTATATCTTGCCGATGTGGTTGACAGGGTTCTTGCCGCTGGTGGCCTCGAGACTCATCGTCCGGTTGGGGGTGATGAGCCCGTTCGCGCGGTTCCCGCGACCGACAGAGCCGTCGTCGCCGTTCTCCGCGCTGGTGCCGGTAGTCGTGAGATAGATGGAGCCCTCGTCGTAGTCGTCGGCGGTGTTGACGTGGACCGACACCTCGCGGTCGGTGTACTCGCGGGCCAGTCCGTCCACGTACTCGCGAACGCCGGCGACCGCATCGCGGTACGACTCGAACCCCTCGACGTACCGGTCTATCATCGCCGCCGCCACCGTGACGTCGATGTGGTTGCCCTCGCGTTTGCCCATCACCTTTATATCCTGTCCCACCTCGGGATGATCGCTCTGGTAGGGCCCGTTGAGGTGGTGCTCGGTCTCGGAGACGATACGCTCGGTCTCCGACAGCGGGGCGTGACCGACACCGTAACTCGTGTCGTTGGCCATCGGCACGTCGCCGTCGTCGCCGAAGACGCTCTGCAGGTCGCCGCTGCCCTCGCCCAGACGGACATCGACGACCACGTCGGAGCCGACATCGAGGTGAGGGAACTGCTCGTCGAGGTACTCTCGTGCGGTCCGGAGTGCGATTGTCTCGGCCGGAATCGACTCTCCCTGGTACTGTTTTGTGGCGCGGCCGACCACCAGCAGGTAGATGGGTTCGAGCACCTCGCCGCCGCCGAACGCCGGCGCGGCCCGACCGGCCGCCAGCTGTGTCTCGTCGGTGTTGTAGTGCAGCGGAACCCCGAAGCGGTCCACGTATGTCCGCCCGAGCGCCCGCGAGACTGCCTCCGCGATTCCGTCACAAATAGAGTCCGGATGGCCCAGCCCCTTTCGCTCGACAATCTCTATCGCCTGGTCCTCGACCGCCGGTCCCCTCGCCCGATTGACGTGGATGTTCCGGTTACTCATTGCCCCTCCGTTCGGCACCTCCCCGTCTATAATTTTCGGAACGCATACTCCGACCGGTCGAAAGGACCGAGAGGAATACCGGACCGGGCTCGAAGACGGGGGTCAAGCGACAGACATAGGTAGCTCAGGGCAAACAGACCGGTATGACCACCGGTATCGTGTTGTTGAACTTCGGGGAGCCAAGCGCGCCCGAGCGCGAGCAGGTCGTCCCGTACCTCGAGCGCATCTTCTACTCGAACGCCGACCTCGAGGACGCGGCGTCCGAGGCGGAGGCACGCGAGCGCGCGGGACAGCTCGCGAACCGGCGTGCGCCGGGACTCATCGAGGAGTACGAGGAGATAGGGGGGTCCCCGCTCAACGAGCAGGCACGCACTCAGGCCGACTGGCTCGAACGGGAACTCGCGAACCGCGGCCACGACGTGCCAGTGTACCTCGGGATGCAGTACACGGAGCCGTTTATCGAGGACGCTGCCCGGGCGGCACACGAGGACGGTGTCGACCGGGTGGTCGGCCTGCCGGCGTACCCGCTCTGTGGTGCCTCGACGAACGTGCTCTCGCTCGACGACCTCGAGGAGGCCGTAGCGGCCCGCGACTGGGACCCCGAGTTCCAGAGTGTCACCGGCTGGCACCGCCACCCGACATACACCCGACTCCGGGCCGAGAACGTCGAGCGGTTCGCCGACAGCGAGGGGCTGGACCTCCACGACGAGGAGACGGCGGTCGTCTTCTCCGCCCACGGCACACCGACACACTACCTGGAGGCGGGGAGCCGGTACGACATCTACGTCGACGAGTTCTGCGAGGTGGTGGCCTCGATGCTGGGTCTGTCGGAGTACCACCTCGGGTTCCAGAACCACGAGAACCGGGAGATCGCGTGGACGGAACCCGAAACCGAGGACCTGGTCGACGACCTGACGGCCGACCGGGTCGTCGTCGAGCCGATCAGCTTCCTCCACGAGCAAAGCGAGACGCTCTCGGAGCTGGACATCGAACTGCGCGAGGACGCCATCGACGAGGACCAGACGATGTACCGGGTGCCGATTCCGCACGACGACGAGCGCATCGGCGACGTGTTCGCGGACCTCGTCGAGCCGCTGGTCGCGGGATTCGACCCGGGCTACTACCAGTTCCGCCAGTGCCAGTGTCGAAACGAACCGGGGACGTTCTGTCTCAACGCACCACAGTAGTATGCAGGTTGGAATTGTCGGTGCTGGAATCACGGGGCTCGCACTCACACACCACCTGGCCGAGCACGGTATCGACAGTGTCGCGTTCGAGGCCAGCGAGGAACCCGGCGGTGTCATCTCCTCGCGTCGCGTCGACGGGCACGTCCTGGAGGTCGGACCCCAGCGGATGCGCAGGACGCCCGGAGTCGAGGCGCTGGCGGAGGCGGCCGGTGTCTCGGACGCGATTATCGAGGGGCCGGAGGCCGACCTCTACGTCTACGCGGGCGGCCGTCTCGGCGAGGGACCGCTCTCGGCACGCCAGTTTCTGCGCACCGACCTGCTGTCCTGGCGTGGGAAGCTCAGACTGCTCGCGGAGCCGCTGACACAGCCCGGACACCCTGCCGAGAGTGTCGCGGACGTGTTCACCCGGAAGTTCGGTCGCGAGGCCTACGAGCGGTTCGTCGGGCCACTGTACGGCGGTCTCTACGGTTCGGACCCGGCAGAGATGCCCGCCGCGTTCGCGCTCGAAGGGCTCCTCGAACGCGAACAGGAGACGGGGAGTCTGTTACAGGCGTTCGCACAGCGGATGGGCGGGGCGACCGACGCGCCGCCCATCTCGTTCGACGCGGGCAACCAGCAGCTCCCGAACGCGCTCGCGGCCACCTACGCCGACCGGGTCGAACTCGGGACGCCCGTGTCGAGGGTCGAACCGCGTCCCGAGGGCGGATACACCCTGCACACGCCGGTCGGTGGACACCGGGTCGACGCGGCTGTCTTCACCACCCCCGCGAGCGTGACCGCGGAGTTGCTCGCAGACATCGTGCCGGACGCGTCCCGACTCGAAGGTCTCCGGTACAATCCGCTCGCGCTCGTGTTCATGGAGTCGGATCTCGACCACGACGGCAAGGGGTACCAGGTCGGCTACGACGAGGACCTGCACACGCTCGGTGTCTCGTTCAACGGCCTGTTCGACCGTGATGGGCTCTACACGGCCTTTCTCGGCGGGATGCACGAACCCAGACTCGTCGGCGACAGGACCGAGAAACTCGGCCGAATCGCCACCCGCGAGTTCGAGACGGTGACCGGGGCGTCGGCATCGGTGGTCGACGTGGCCCGACTCGACCCCGGGTTCCCCGCCTGGGACGAGTCCTGGTGGGCGCTCGAGGATATCGAGATGCCCGACGACCTCGTTCTCGCCACCAACTACACCGAGCGGATGGGTATCCCGGGTCGAGTGCGGGAGGCCCGGGACCTGGCCGAACGACTCGCCGAGCGTGCCGGCCCGGGACCTGGTGGTGCGACTGCCGAACCGGCGACACCTGCGGCCGACGACTGACAACCGACGACGCCGACACTCGCACACGTCGCCGTCCATCCGGTCGAGACGCTCGACCCGGTCGACGTAGACCGGGTCGGGTTCACCGACATCGGCGGACTCGCCGGCGGTTCGGGTATCGTCGGTCCGGGTGCGCTCTACGGATTACGCCTTCGCCAGCGGGTCACCCGTCGCCGGTGGTCTCGCGCCGGGCTACGTTCTGTTCGCACACGGCCTGATGGCGCTCGGGGCCCACATCCCGCACCCGAGACTGCCTCGGGACCGCCGCTGGCGGCCGTCGCGGCGTGAACACGGAGTCGGTGGCGGCCATCTCACTGCGGGCCTCGCCGCCCGCCGTTGCCGGTCGAGTCGGTCACCAGGCCACAGCCACACGGCGCTCACAACCCATGGGACAGACAGGGGCACAGCGGTCGGCCGTCCCGGTAGTCGTCGTGTTGAGTCAGCGCGGCACGAGCGCGGTGACGAGCAGCAGTGTCGGGTCGACCCGGTTGCAGGGTCAGGCGACGCTGTCGGGGGTTTCGTCGTCCTCGACGTCGCGTTTCATCGACTCGCGGCGGGCCTTCGCATCGCGACCGGTCGCCGTCTCGAGAAAGTCGTTTTTCACACTGACCGCGTCCTCGGCGGCGTCGACGTGCCCCTCGGCGATGACCTCCTCGGCGGGGCGTTCATCGATGTCGAGCGCGATCTTGTCTTTCTTGCTGCTGTACGCGACTCGCCCCGCGGTTACCCGCTCGAACACCGGGTTGTCCGGGTCCTCGACGACCAGCAACTCGCCGTCGTTGTACGACTCGGTGGCTGTCACGGGCCCGAAAAACTCCTCGACAAACGACTCCATATCCTCGACACGCTCGTCGAGATACTCGCCCCGTTGCATCTTGTACTCGCGCATGAACAGGGGTTTTGTCAGCGGATGGTTTACGTGTTGTGCTCGCCTGTCTGACCGGGAGACTCGCTCACAGCGGGCGGTGTTCGAGCGCACCGCGATGGCACTCGGGACAGAAGTCACCCTCCCGCAGCGAGGAGGACTCGACAGCCGTGCTGAACTCGCACTCGGGGCAGCGAAACTGTCCCTCGGGGACAGTCAGTCCGGCGCTCGACTCCGAGTCCACGCGACGGGTCGTGTCCCGCTCCGGGTCCGGGTCGATGTCGGGTTGCCAGTCCTCGTCTGCCCCCTCGCTCTCCTCGCCGGGCGGCCAGTCGGCGTCCGGGCGTTCCTCGCCGTTCTCGTCGATAAAGACGGCGTCGTCCTCGCGTGCCGGCGGAGCCTCGTCGGTGTCCTCGCCGGTGTCGACGTTCGGCTCGAACTGCGAGGTGTCGGTGTCGGCAGACCCGGTCAGGCGCTCACGGGCGTCACGAGGTCCGACCTCGGCGTCGGGGTCGGCCGCGACACCTCCGTCGGCCTCGCCGGTTCCGCCCGGGGGACCTGTCGCGGTTCCGGCCGCCGGTGTCGCACCGGCCGCCGGTGGCTCCCTCGTCGTGTCAGGGTCGGTGGTCTCCGCCTCGTCGGTTGGGGTCTGGACGGTCTTTACCTCTGTCGTCTCGGAGACGACCAGTTCCGTGCCACACCGCGCACACGTCCGCACCTCCCGAACAGTCTCGACCAACTCCGTCCCGTCCTGCTCCCGTTCTCGCTTGACTGCCGTGTCGCCGTACCTGTGCCCGAGCAGCGAACACTTGAGACTCATTGTATCCAATTCCCGCCCTGTGAGTGATAAGCGTACTGGCTGTGTGACCGTGCTGGTCTCCGGGTCCCGGGACGGGGTCGTCCGCGCGGTCTCCCCGACCTGTCCCGCCTACAGCATCCGTTCGGCCCAGTTGAGCGCACGGACCAGCCGGTTTCGCGGCGGTGAACAGGTGCCCTGCCGGCAGGCGTAGACGGTCGGTTCGCCGTCTTTCAGTTCCTTGTCGGCCCAGACGGCCGGGACACCCCCCAGGTTGAGGGTGTCCAGCCACCGGTCGAGGCTGTCGTCGTCCGCCGGCCGCCAGAGAAAGGTACACGGCTCGGGGTACCGGTTGCCGAACGTGTCCCGCCAGTCCGCCGGGATTTCGTCGGCGACGAGTGTGACCTCGAGTGTGCCTCGCTCGACGGTATCGGCCGCGAGCGTCAGCGAGGCGTGCTGGAGGGGGTTCGAGCGGACGCGGCTCCCGTGTGTCTCGACGACCTGCGTGGCGATACCGGCCAGGTCCCGGTCCGGCACGAACGGGTCGAGCGCGTCGAACAGCTCCGCCGCGACGCCGATACTCGCCGGTGTGGACTGGTCGGTCAACTCCTGTGGCCGCGCGATGAGTGACTCACCGCCCTCGGGTGTGAAATACAGCGTCCCCTGGCTCTCGTCCCAGAACTCCCGCTCGATGGCGACCGCGATGTCGCGCGCGAACGCGAGATGCTCGGGGTCGCGGGTCGCCTCGAACAGGTCGAGGGCCCCCCGTGCGAGAAACGCGTAGTCGGCCAGGTAGCCGTCGATCTTCACCACACCGTCGGTGTACCGCCGGGAGAGGTGTGTGCCGTCCCAGAGGTTGTCCCGGACGAACGCGAGCGCGTCCTCGGCCGGTCCGGGGTCCCGGTCGAGCACGAGCGCGGCATCCGCGAAGGCCGATATCATCAGCCCGTTCCAGCCCGCGAGCACCTTCTCGTCCCGGGGTGGCCGGGGCCGCTGTTCGCGTGCCTCGAGCAACTGCTCGCGACCCGCCGCGAGCAACTCCGTCGTCTCGCTGTACGACTCCGCTCGGTCACCGCTGATACCGGCCGGCGGCCGCGACACCGTCAGCACGGTCCGCCCCTCGAAGTTGCCGGACCCGGTGATCCCGTAGCGCTCGCAGAGTATCTCCGCCGTCGCCTCGTCGTCGAGCGCGTCGTGTACCTGCTCGGGCGTCCAGACGTAGAAGGCTCCCTCCTCGTCTTCGCCCTCCCGCTCGCTCTGTGCGCCGAGCGTGCTGAAAAAGCCGCCGTCGGGGTGGGTGAGCTCCCGCTCGACGAAGGTCAGCGTCTCCTCGACGACGTCGGCGTAGCGGTCGTCACCGGTCAGCCGGTAGCCCGCGAGGTACGCTCGTGACAGTTCGGCGTTGTCGTAGAGCATCTTCTCGAAGTGTGGCACCGTCCAGGTCTGGTCGGTCGCGTACCGGTGAAAGCCCCCGCCGAGGTGGTCGTACATCCCGCCGTCGGCCATCGCGTCGAGCGTCTCGACGAGAACCTCCTCGAACGCGTCGCGGTCGCCCGCCTTCGATGCCCGGGCGAGCAGGTGGAGTCGGCCCGCCTGTGGGAACTTCGGGCCGCTCCCCCAGCCCCCGTGCTGTCGGTCGGCGGCCCGGACCGCCGCCTCGCCGGCCGTCACGACGACGTTCTCGCCGGGGTCCTCGGCCGTGTCGGGCACGTCCTCGAGTTCACCCTCGACCATCGCGGTCCACTGGCTGGCGCGTTGCTCCATCTTCTCGCGCTCGGCGGGGTCCGCCCACGCCGCCGCGATGTCCTCCAGCAGGTCCAGAAAGCCCGGCATCCCGCGCTCCGGTTCCCGCGGAAAGTACGTCCCCACCTGGAACGGTTCGCCCTCGGGTGTGAGCCACACCGAGAGCGGCCAGCCACCCCGCCCGCTGACCCGCTGGCAGACCGTCTGGTAGATGCTGTCCAGGTCCGGGCGCTCCTCGCGGTCGACCTTCACCGGTACGAACTCCTCGTTGAGCACCTCGGCGACGGCCCCGTCGTCGAAACTCTCCGATGCCATCACGTGACACCAGTGACAGGCGGCGTAGCCAACCGACAGGAAGATCGGCCGGTCCAGTTCGCAGGCCGTCTCCAGGGTCTCCTCGTCCCAGGGCTGCCAGTTCACCGGGTTGTCCGCGTGGTCGCGCAGGTACGGGCTCTCCTCCTCGTCGAGTCTGTTGCGCTCGATTGCGGCTGTCATACCGGCAGATAGGTTCCGACGGCGCTAAAGCGTTCCACATCCCGACGTTCGCGCCCCACGCGGTGTCCGCCCCACACCGACGGTGTCCGCCCCACGCGCTCGACCCGACAGTCGGTCTCCGGGGCAGTGAGTCGGGGCCGGCATCGCCGGGGGACTGTGGCGCGCGCCCGCGACGATGCCAGTCGCCACGGGAGCGGGGACCGCCGGGGAACAGCGGTTAGTTCGACGGGCGACAAGAAAAGCCATGACCCGCCGCTGGATTCGGACGCGCCCGGTCGAGGAGACGGCGACCGGTCGACTGGTCGAACTGCTGTACGACGACGGCGAGACAGACAGTCTGCTGTTCTGCGCGGGCCACGGTGGCGAGGTGGAACCCGGGACGGCCGAACTCGCGCTGGAACTCGCGACCGGTCACGACACCGCCGCCTGCTGGGCCACACTCGGCTACGAGACCGACGGCAGCGCGTTCGACACGTGGCATCCGCCGTCGACGGCTATCAACCCGACGGAGTACCCGTTGCTCTCCGCCGTCGCCGACCGGGGGTTCGAGACTGTCATCAGCGTCCACGGACTCGCCGACGACGAGGTGCTCGTGGGCGGTGCGCTCGCGGAGCGCGCGAAGACGCGGGTCGCGACCCGTCTCGACGAGGCCCTCCCCGTGCCGGTTTCCGTGGCGACCGACCGGGCGTACGCGGGAACCCACCCGGAGAACTTCGTGAACTGGCTCGCCGCCGACGACGCCGGGCTACAGCTCGAACTCGGGCGGACCGCCCGGGGACCGCGGGCCGACAGCGTCGAGCACTCACTGCGGGCACTGCTCGACGGCGGCCTGAGTTGAGCACGAGCCCGCAACTCGCCCCGCGGGCCACCGCCCGACGCTCAGACGGCCTCCTGGAGCGTCTCGGTCAGTTCGGGGTACTGCTCGCGGGCGGTTTCGAGGCGGTCGGCGACAGTCTCCGTGTCGACGCCGAGGTCCTCGGCGATCTCCTCGTCGGGCCAGTTGAACCCCTCCGCGAGAACGAACACGCGAACGGTCCCGGCGGGGACATCGGGGTGGCGGTCTTGGACAGTCTCGACGATGGTGTCCTCGTCGTAGCGGTCGTAGATATCGTCGATGTGCTCGACGACGACCTCCTCGTCGACGCCGAGTTCGTCGGCGATCTCGGGCGGGTCGAGTTCGAACCCCTCGAACAGCAGCAGTATCTTCGCGCCCTGCGCGTCGAGACGCGAGCCCTGCGCCAGCGGTTCGGCGATGTCGTCCAGGTCGACGTACTCGACTTTCGACTCTATCATGGGCACCTTCCGGTCCCGGACATCTTCGAGGTGGAGTTCGCCGTCACCGGCGGTGTCCTCGAAGACGTTCCAGCCGAGCACCTCGACCGGGAACAGGGCAAACTCCCCCTCGATGCGTGCGAACAGTTTCTCCGGTTCACCGACCGGTTCCGCGGTCGACCCGTACCGGACGCGTCCGAGCGGGATGTCGACGTCGGGTTTCTGCATCGTCGCCGCTACCGAATCGAGGTCGTACTCGTCGTGGAGACCGTCGAGCTGTGACTCGACCATCTCGGCGGACATGTCGAGTTCGTCGGCAATCTCGGGCGGGTCGAGTTCGAACCCGTTGGCGAGAATCAGTAGCCGTGCCGCCGGTTCGTCTACCTCGGTGCGGTCGGCCACGTCCGCGGCCAGTTCGTCGACGTCGGTGTCCTCCATCTCCTGGTCGAGCAGTCCGAGCACGTCCATCGAGAGGTCGTCGATGTGGAGATGTCCGTGCTCGTCGTGGTGGTCCTGAAGAGCGGACCACTCGGGGACGTTCTCGGAGAGCAGGACGAACTCGTCACCGAAGCGCGCGAACACCTGCCCGGGTTCACCGATGATGTCGGCCGTCGAGCCGTACCGGATGACGCCTGCACCGGCCTCGGTCGCCCGGCCGTCACCGCCGTCGGCGAGCAATCGCCGGTCGGCTGTTCTCTCGTCTCCGGACTGGTTACGATGCGGTCCTCCCGTCGGGTGGTTGTGGTCTGTCATTGTAGTCAGTTCTCCGGGCGGACACTTGTCGGTTGCGTCACCGACTCCCGAAGGGCGTTTACGCGCCGCCAGCAAATGGTCCGGTGATGAGCAAACCCAACCCCGAGGTCTACGAGCGGGGCCGCGGGATGGACGCCCACAACAAGGTGATGCGGGAGGCCCGCGCCCGGAACGACGAGACACACGACCCGCGCGAGCCGACCCGTGTCTGGCTCGACGAGGACAACACGCCCGACGGGGTCTACGACTCGCTGACCATCATCCTCAACACCGGCGGGTGCCGGTGGGCGCGTGCCGGTGGCTGCACGATGTGTGGCTACGTCGCCGAGAGCGTTGAGGGCGGCACTGTCCCCCACGAGGACCTGATGGAGCAGGTCCAGCGATGTCTCGACCACGAGCGCGAGCACGCGGACGAACCCGCAGGGCAGATCAAGATATACACCTCCGGCTCCTTTCTCGACGAGCGGGAGGTGCCCGCGGAGACGCGGGCGGCGATCGCGGAGACGTTCGCCGACCGCGACCGGATGGTCGTCGAGTCACTGCCCGATTTCGTCGACCGGGAGAAACTCGCCGAGTTCACCGACCGCGGGGTCGAAACAGATGTCGCGGTGGGGCTCGAAACCGCAACCGACCGGATTCGCCACGACTGCGTGAACAAGTACTTCGAGTTTAGCGAGTTCGAGGCCGCCGCCGCCGAGGCACGCAGGGCAGACGCCGGGGTAAAGGCGTACCTGCTCATGAAACCACCCTTTCTCTCGGAGCAGGCGGCTATCGCCGACATGAAGGAATCGGTCCGGCGGTGTGGGGCTGTCGATGGTGTCCACACGGTATCGATGAACCCCACCAACGTCCAGCAGTACACGATGGTCGAGGACCTCTACCACGCCGGCGGCTACCGGCCGCCGTGGCTCTGGAGTGTCGCCGAGGTGCTCGAATCGACCGCCGACGAGGATGTTATCGTCGTCTCTGACCCCGTCGGACACGGGAGTGACCGCGGCCCGCACAACTGCGGGGAGTGTGACGACCGGGTCCAGCGTGGGATAAAGGACTTCGACCTGCGCCAGGACCCTGCTGTCTTCGAACAGGTCTCCTGTGACTGCGAGGCCACCTGGGCGGCGGTCGTCGAGCGCGAGCGCGGGTACGGGATGCCGCTGGCGCGGTGAGTGTCCGACCGAGAGAGCGAGAGCCCACAGATTCAAAAGGGCCGAACGACAAGCACGGCCGACCGTGTCATTAGAGAGATTCTTCGACAGGGCAACGGGGAGAGAGCGGTCACTGGTGGTGGTGAACCGGACGGCCCCCGAACCGGTCACGCGGATTCTCGACAGGATGTTCGCGGAGCAGGACATCACCGTCGAGGAGCGGGTGAGCGACGAGTACGACGAGGACACGGTGTTGCTGGTCGAAGACGAGGAGGTGGTCACCACGTCACCGCTCAAGGCCTTAGAGCAGGCTATCCTGCTGGTGAACTCGGACCTGTTCCGGACCGGGGCACGGGGTCTCGAGGAGACAGAGCTGCCGGCGGTGATGGAGGGGCTCACCGACCACCTGTTCACGCTCCGTGGCTACCCCGAGTCGAACAAGGAGAAACTCCTGTTGATCGTCGTCTCGCGGCGGATCGAGCAGCTCGCACACAGTTACGGGAGCGGCAAACTCCGGACGTCCTTCCAGCGTCTCTCCCGACTCGAGGACGAGCGCGGAACTCGCGAGGCGTACAACGCGGTTGCCGAAACCGACGTCGACGTACACATCTACGGACAACCCGACTGGGTTCCGTCGCCGAACTTTCCGGTCACGATGCACGGCGGCTACAAGGAGGACTTCCGGCGGTCGTGGTTCGTGCTCTACGACCCACCGCCGGAGAAGGTGGGGACCTACGACTCCGCGGTGCTGGTGGCCGTCGAGCAGGACCCCGGCGTCTGGAAGGCGTTCTGGACCTACCGGCGACCGGTGGTCGCGGATGTCGCCAGTTACATCCGGCGGACCCTCTGACTCACGCCCCGTTCTCGCGGTCGACCTGCGCCAGCATCCAGGACAGGTGCTCGTCGAGTTGCTCGCGACCGGCGTCGGTCAGGGCGTGGACGTCGTGAATCCCCTCGGTCCGTGACTCGACGAACCCGCGCCGTTCGAGCGCGTCCAGCGCCCGGTAGAACGACTCCGGCTCGATGCGCTCGCCGTAGTGGTCCGAGAGCCGTGTCTTCAACGCCTGTGCCTGCATCGACTCGCCGGCGAGCAGGACACAGATGTCGCGGCGGCGGCCGCTCTGCGGGAACCGGGTCATCGGCCGAGTTCCTCGTGGGCGGTGGCGAGGTGGCGCGAACAGAACGCCGCCACCAGTGAGAGTTCACCCGCCAGCGCGCCCACCGCGATGACCTCGGCGAGCGCGTCGGCGTTGCTCCCCGGCGGGTCACCCCCGCCACCGAGTCCCAGCACGTCGAGTGCCGCCGACTGCGTGGAGAGGTTGGTGCCGCCGCCGACGGTGCCCACCTCCAGCGATGCCAGCGAGATACTCGCGTACAGGCCCTCCTCGCGGACGTTCATCGTCGTGATGGCGTTTGCCCCCTCGACAACCTGTGCGGCGTCCTGTCCGGTGGCGAGAAAGACCGCGGCGACGGTGTTTGCCGCGTGGGCGTTAAAGCCCAGACTGCCCGCCTTTGCCGACCCGACCAGGTTCTTCCGGGTGTTGCCCTCGGCCATCGCCTCCGGGGTGGTGTCCAGTCGCCGCTCGACGGTGGACCGCTCCAGCAGGATGTCGGCGGTGACGGTCCGGCCACGCCCCTCGACGGCGTTGATGGCCGCCGGTTTCTTGTCCGTACAGAGGTTGCCCGAGAGCGCGACCAGTTCCGCCGCGGTCTCGTCTTCGACGAGTGTGGCCGCCTCGCGCGTCGCGATGGTGGCCATGTTCATCCCCATCGCGTCCTTTGTGTCGTAGACGAAGCGCAGAAAGAGGCTGTCCCCGACGACGTAGGAGTCGACGGCCAGCACGACACCGTGGTCGGTGGTCGACTCGGCGGCCCCGCGGAGTCGCTCGCGGTTGTCCTCGACCCATCGGGTGACGCGCTCTGCCTCGGCAACGCCGTCGACGCGGAACACCGGCGCACGGCTCATCCCCGAGTCGGTGACGCGGGCGGTGGCACCGCCGGCGGTCTCGATGGTGCCGAGACCGCGGTTGACACTCGCCACCAGCGCCCCCTCGGTCGTCGCCATCGGCAGGTAGTACTCGCCCTCGGCTGCACCGCCGTCGACCGTGACCGGACCGGCGACACCCATCGGAATCTGGGCACCACCGACCAGGTTCTCGACGTTCGACTCCGCCTCGGCTGCCGGGAAACTGTATGCTCCGACGGCACTCAGGTCGGCGTCGGTCTCCTCGGCCACGTACGCCCGCCGCGCCGCGGCGGCGGTCTCGGCGTCGGCGTGCGCCTCGAGTTCGTGGAGCCGCAGGTCGCCGTTGCGGACCCGCTCGACCAGGTCGGCTGTGTCTGTCATGACTGCCGGTTGCCCCCACATCACCTAAACGCTACCGGGGTCGTGTCACGCCCGGCTGTTGGGGGCTTTCGCCACGCCGGCAGGGTCGTCAGTCTGACCCGCGGGTGCGGGCATATCGACTACCCGTCAGATAGACCGGTCGGCGAGCGAACCCGCGAGCATCCCGGCGGTCTGTCCCGCGCCGACCAGGGCGATGGCGGCGAGGTCCACCGGGCCACCCGGTTCGACGGCGAGGCTCACGACGTACAGGGCCGCGCCGAGCACCGACAGCACCCCGCCGGCGTAGTAGACGGTCCCGCGTTCGGGCATCTCCCGGCCGGTGTAGAGCAGGCCGGCCGCGGGCAGGAGCATCCAGCCGACGATGCTGGTTCCGAGTAACGCGTCCTCGCCGGGTGCCCCGAGAAAGCCCGCGACACCCGCGAGCGTGACGACCAGCCCCGCGACGAGCACGAGTCGCCACCCGCGCAACGCGCCGCGTGACATCGCGGCCCACCCCGTCACGGCGAAGAAGGCGATAAACGACGCCATCACCACGTGAGCGATGAACATCCCGTCAGTCCCGAGCACGTCGACGTGGACGGCAGCGGTCGCCAGCCACGCCGACGGCACGAGCGCGGCCGGTGCCAGGTCGCGCAACTCCCAGAGCATACACGAACTACACGCGTCGGGCACAAGAAGATGGCCGGTCCGGCGACGCCGGCAGGTCGGGACCGGAGAGAAACGAGGGACAGGTACTCGCGGTCCGCGTGGGACCGGGCGAGGGCACGACAGTTCACAGTCCGGTTGGACAGTCGAGAACGGTGGTGTCGAGTCCCCAGTCGGTCAGCAGGTCCGCGAGCGCCCGCACGCCGAACGTCTCGGTGGCGTAGTGGCCGCCGAGTACGACGTGAACACCGTGTTCGCGGGCCTCGTGGTAGACCTGCTGTTTGCCCTCGCCGGTGAGCAACAGGTCCGCGCCGCTCTCGACGGCCGCGTCGAGAAAGTCTGCGCCGCTCCCGGTGACGATCGCCACCTCGTCGACCTCGTCCGGGCCGAAC
Organism: uncultured Halobacteriales archaeon; assembly: GCA_964477945.1. Taxonomy (GTDB): domain Archaea; phylum Halobacteriota; class Halobacteria; order Halobacteriales; family Haloarculaceae; genus Halovenus. Next base: position 15,622 of record CAYZGA010000006.1, on the reverse strand, counting down.
GCGAGGGTCTGTATCTCGCGGCCACCGGTGTCGAGGTGCTGGCGCAGGCGGTCACAGAGCGCCTCGACGGTGACCGGTTCCGGGAGCCTCCCGCGCTGGCCGACCGGTTGCCCGCCTATCGTCCCGAACGGTGCCCGGTCGGTCAGGTCGAGCAGGTCGGCGAGACCGGCGGCGTTGCCGAGCGTCTGGTGGCCGTCGAGCGGGAGATGAGAGACGTACAGCGCCATTCCGGCGTCGAACAGTGCGGCGAGACGCCGGTAGTGGGTGCCGGTGACCCGCTCGATACCGCCCCACGAGATTCCGTGGTGGGTCAGGAGCAGGTCCGCGTTTGCCGCGGTCGCCTGCTCGACTGTCTCGACGGCGGCGTCGACCGCGACGGCGACGCGCTCGATATCGGCCGTTGCCGGGCCGACCTGGAGCCCGTTCGCGCTCGCGTCGACACCCGCGTACGCACCGGTCTCGAGTTCCGCGTCCAGCCTGTCACAGAGGGCCTGACACTCCATGTCGGACACTCGACGGTGCCGGGACCTATACGTTTCGGGCTATCTGCGGACACGCAGTGGTGTGCGATGCAGAGCAGTCACTCCCGCCATCAACGGATGATTTAACACCGGCACGGGCAGAACACACACAGGATGAACATCAAGCGGGCACTGATAGAGCGGAGCCCGGATCGGTTGAAGCGGGCGCTCGCGGTCCCGTACGACAGCTACCAGACCTGGCAGGCCGACCGGCAGTTCGCGGCGCGGAACCTCCCGGTGTACGACCCCGCCGCCGACGCACCCCGACACATCGTCTGGGTGGTCGTCGACGCGCTCCGGGCGGACGCCATTGACGGGGAGTTGACCCCGTACATGGCCTCACTCGACGGCTGTTCGGCGGTGACACCGGGTACCTGGACCTTCCCGGCGGTCTCCTCGATGGTCGCCGGGGCCTACCCCCACGAGCACGGGGCGACGCGACAGACCGACGACTACGTCGAGGGGTTCAGCCTCCCGCCGCGGATGGACGAGGACCGCGAGACGGTCACCGAGGCGCTTGCCGGTGCCGGCTACGAGACCTACGGCGGGTTCGGCCACGACACCCCCTTCGTGGCGCTCTCCGGCCGGTTTCACCACCACGAACTCTACCACAACGTGACCGCCACCGCCGACGACGTCTTCGAGGACTACCTCGACTGGGTGTCCGGCCGCGACCGGACCTTCGCCTTTCTCCACCTCGCCGACCCGCACATCCCGGTCGACCCACCCGAGGAGTACTGGACGGCCCACGATATCGACCGGTCGACAGACGGCATCCGGAACTGGCGCTACGAGACCGACACGGCGTGCGAGGGGGAGTGTGAGCGGTACCGCGAGCAGCGACGGCGGCTCTACCGGGCCGCGGTGGACTACGTCGATGACGCGCTCGAATCCTTCGCCGGGGGGCTCGACCGGACGACCGGTGAGTCACAGCTGGTGGTGACAGCGGACCACGGCGAGGCGCTGTGGGACCAGGTCGCGGTGGACGTCGAGCAGTTCGACGGCACCGGCTGTGTCGGCCACGGCGGTGCACCATACGAGGGACTCGCCCGGGTCCCGCTGCTGACCGACGCCGACTGGTCGCCGACCGACGGCGTGTCGCTGGTCGACCTCGCGCCGACGGCGGCCCGCGCCGCCGGTATCGACTGGGAGTCTCCCTCGGGGTATCCCCTCCAGTCGGAACCACCCGCGGACCGACTCCCGCTCGTCGAGGGCTCGCTCGAGGGCCACGAGAGGAAAGCCGTCTACGACGGGGCGTACAAGCTGGTCGTCTCGCCGAGCGACGGTGTCGAGCTCGGGTACGAACTGCCGGCAGAGGAACAGACCACGGTTCCGGAGACACAGCGCGAGCAGATGCTCGACGCGTTGCCGCCGTGGCCGGACGGCCGCCGCGCCGATACCGAGGTCTCCGGCGTCGTCGAGGACCGCCTCGAACAGCTCGGTTACAAGTGAGTCGGCTGCGCGTCTTCTCGCCCGGCGGCGTGGGTCGCTCGTTCTCGATCTGTTTCGTGACGGCGAACATCTCGCCCTCGAAGGGTGGCTGGCCGGTGAACAGTTCGTACCGAGTTGGTAGATGTCGGTCCGTTTGTCGGTGGATGCGGAGTCGCTGAACTGCTCGGGGGTGGCGTACTCGACGGTTATGCCATCGCGGCTGTTTGAGTGTTCGAGCAGGTTTTTTCAGGAGGCCCCAGTTCGTTCCGGACACTGTGACGGACCACTCTGGAAAACACCTGCTTGAGTATCGTCAGTTCCTGCTCGCGCTGCCGCAGTTCAGTGAACTCCCGCACCGACACGAGTTTTTCATCCTCGGAACGCTCCTCGTCGCCGCTGTATATCCGCGAGACAGTGATGCCGGACACGCGCCTGTTCCCGCTATCTGTAATGTTACCTCGCCTGCATGTTCTGAGTCGAGTTCCAAACGAACCTCGGGGACCCCCTCCAGCACGGACGCGACTGGCTCTCCTTTCCAGTCACTGTCGAACTCGAACAGTTCCTGTGCTGTCCGGTTGGCGTCAATCACACAGCCCTGTTTGTCGAGAGTCAAAAACACAGCCAACATCTCTTCGACGGCCCGTTCCGGGCCGATGGGAGCGATACTTTGACTGTTGTCTCTCTGCGGGGGTACTGTTGTCGGTAGGACAGGTGCGTGACTCCTCGAGCATATCGCTCTTAGATCTGCTGTCTGACGCGGACTGCACATCGTGGCAGCCACCTCCCGAGAGACGCGAGATGTCCATCGCCTCGTCAACCGCACGCCTCGTGCAAAGTCTGAGGGGAATCGTCCCGACGTGTCCCTGCGAGGTGCCTGCATACCGTTCCGCACCGAACCGCGTCAGCGCAATCTATCAATTAAAGTCGCTGCCACGGGAACGAGTGTGCATGGAACCGGTCAGGCGGCGGGAGGATACTGACGGCTGTGCCTGCGTTCGTTGCCGGTCGGTCGATTCACAGATCTTCCGACAGTCGGTTGGCGGTGACCTTCTGACCGGGACGGCACTGCTGGGCCGACATCCGTCGGTTGCCGTCGCAGTTCTTGTGGTCCTCCTGTTGACAGGGCTGCTCGACCCGCTGTGGACCCACGTTGGTCAACCGGTATCGTTTATCGATATCCCTGCTGAGGGATTATTTTATCTGACGGTGCTGGCCGTCGGCGTCCGAACGTACGCCGTGACGCTTTTTACCGCGTCTGTGAACGACCAGATGCTTTCGGTACGGGAGTCAGTCCGGTACAGTGTCGGTCGCCTGCCGGCGGTAAGCGCCACTGTCGTCGCCATAGTCGTGGCTTCGTTTCTCGCTGTCGGCGTGGTTTCTGTTATTGCTTCGGTCCTGTTCGAACTCGCTCTGGCCGCCGAAACAGCAACCGGAGTGGCACTCGTGGACGACAGCATCTTTTCGGGGGCATCAGCGACGCTCATCTTCGGCTCTGTGATGGCGCTGGCGGCGTTCAAGTTCTGGCTAGCACCCGAGATATGCGTCGCTGGCGGCTACGGACCGCTGACGGCGCTTCGACTGAGTTGGTCACTCACGCCGGCACACCGTCTCCGGTTGCTGGTTGTCGTCGTCGGGTTCGGTCTCACAGTGTTCGGCGGAGAGCTCGTCGCCGGCACGCGTGCCGTGACTGGAGCCGAGACCGTTCTCGCCGTGCCGGGACTCGCGCCGGTCGGGTTCGTCGCGCAGGGGTTGCTCTACGTCGTCTGGTTTGCTGTTGGCACACAGATCTATCTCCGGAGTGTCGTGGAGCGGTGACCGGCACGTGTCGGCACTCTCAGCCGTCGGAACCAAACAGACGACTCAGCACCTGTCCGATGGCCATCGGAATCGCAACCGGGCCGACGGCGCCGGCAAACTCCTTGAACGAAGCGGCGAGTCCGGGCCAGTCCTGCGAGGGACCCAGAAAGAGCAACAGCGGTTGATCTGGCGGCCCGTAGATGTCTATCTCGCGACCCCGCTCGGAGTAGTGCGTATCGAGCACCCTTATCAGTCCCGTCTCCTCGAGATTGTTCAGGTGGTACATCGCGTTCTGGATGGACATGTCGAGTTCCTCCGCCACGTCCTGCGCCGACAGCGGTTCCCGGCTCACCGCACGGAACACCGCCTGGCTCGTCTCCGAGGAGAGTTGTCTCAGTACCTCTTCGGTGTACTCGTCGTCGAGACAGAGCAACCGCGGATCCTCGTCGCGGTCGATTGTGACATCGGGTCTCTCACCGAGCAATCCCATGCTCGTCTACATGAACGGGGTACAGATACCAGGTTGTTTTGGTTCAAACGAGTTCGAACCTATGTCGAGTCAGCCAGAGAGTCCCGTTCGAAAGGCGTGCGCCTTACATTACCGTAACAGGATCAGCGGGCGGTTACTGTCGGGCGGGTCCAGTGGGAGCCGTCTCGTCCAGACGAGCGACGTGTGCGTAGTAGTTGAACACGTCCGTGTAGTTCGGCTCGACAGTATCCAGACCCGGCTCAGACAGTATCACACCGTGGTCGGATGCTTGTTCGCCGGACTTCCCGTCGAGGAATCCGCGCCGCTCTGCCCCGTCTGCAAAGATACGTTCCTCGGAGAGCACTGTACCGAGGCGAGTTCCGTCGACGGCTCGAACGACCGGCGGGACAGAATCACGAAGCGACTCCGGCGACCCCTCGGCGATGATACCGCCCTCCGCGACGAAGGCTACCCGGTCAGCAAGTTCGGCGTCCTGTGGAGCGTGGCTCGCGAGGACGACTGCTCGGTCGTCGGCTCGTAGCTCGGCGAGACCCTCCCGAACGGTCGACATAACCGAGAGGTCAAGTTCCGCGGTTGGCTCGTCAAGCAGGTACAGCGGCACGTCAGGGGTGAGCCCAATTGTCAGTTCGAGTTTGCGAACCATCCCGCCGGAGTACTCGGCGACGGGGCGGTCCAGGTCCGCCGCGATGTCGAACCGTTCGACGAGTTCTTTCCAGCGGTCCGTCCACCGCGGGTGAAGCTCACCGTAGAACGCGATGTTCTCACGGCCTGTGAGCTCCGGGTCCGCAGTTCGACCCTGCAACAGGACACTCGAGTGGAGTCGTGCGGGCCGCTCCGACGGATTGTACCGGTCGAGCACCTGTACACGGCCGTCGTCGGGAATCGTATCGCCGGCCAGACACGAGAGGAGGACCGACTTCCCGGCGCCGTTTGGGCCGAGCAGGGCAACAATCTCGCCTCGGCCGACGTCGAAATCGACCCCGTCGAGGACCGGTCCGTCCCCGAACCCTTTTTGTAGCTCAACTGCCTCGATCAGCGGAGGTACCACGCTCACTCACCCCCGTACGCCACGGTCCGGACGGCAGCAAACGCGGCTCCGCCGAGCAGGAGGACCTGGCCGAGGAGTATCCCGCCGTGTCGGACCAGTCCTGGCGTGTTTGGGGGTGTCAGAAAGTCCGTCTCCCCGCCACTGGCCTCAATCCAACTGACGACCTGGAGTCGTGTTGCCAACGAGTTTGGAAGCCAGTTGACGAACTGCCCATCCCCGGCAATCATCCACGGGACCATCCCGTTCTGTCCAGTCAGATAGAACGCGAGCAGCGCACTCACGACGGCGAGGACCGTCATGTACTCGGGTTTTGGGACCGCCGACCCGACCAGAATCGCCAGCGACGTGGCGATCAGGCAGAACGCCAGTAGCGTGAGCAGAACCGGCGCCCAGACTGCGGGCGAGAGCCACCCGTCGAAGGTCCCACCAGCAAAGTACGCGGCACCCAGCGTTACGAGGTACGACGCCGAACCGACGACCGTTCCGGCAGCGAACCGCCCGGCGAGATCCGCGGACGGAGCGTGTGGCAGCGCACGAAACTTCGCGTACCTGTCACGCTGGAGGTCGCGAGCGAACGCCCCGGCAAAGACCGCCAGGGTCGCCGTCAGCGCTCCAAACAGCCCGAATCCGACGCCGATACCGGTGATAGCGGTCGCCTCGGGCTCGTCGACGAACAACCACAGCGTCGAGACGAACCACAGTACCGGGTACCCGACGAGGAGAGCGACAGCAATCCTGTTCCTGGCTGTGACCCTGAGGTGGCGTCTGGCGAACGCACCGGCTTGTCCGAACCACCGCCTGATTCCGCCGCGGTTGCCCTCGAAACCGGTGACGGTGGCGCCGGAGTCGTCGAGCGATTGTCGTGTCATCGTGTTCGGTTACGGGGGCGTGGTATAAGCCGACTCAGAACACTCAAAACTGATTTTCACCATCCTGCAGAAGCGGTCTCCTCTCGTCTCCCGCCCTCCAGACGGCTCAGCGACTGTTCGAACAGCCTGTTTGGCTGTCGTCACAACGGCGAACTCCGACTGGAGCGCACACCGGTCACTCGGCCGTCGATGTGCCTCGCTGTGCCGAAACCGACTCTCACTGTCGTCAGCCGTCCGGTCCTGCCACAGCGGTTCGGCGACATCCCTGTCCGCCCTGTCGGACAAGACAACAGACGGACTCACGTCTGAGCGCTGTGGTCCGTCTCGGCAGTTCGCATCTGCCACCATCTGGCCCCGGTAGCGATGCCGGTACAGAACAGAACAACAGCGAGAGCTACAACTCCAACCTCGGCGAACCCCGCGAGAACAGTCGAAACCTGGAGGAGACCGAAAGACAGCCAGAATACCCCGATAGACACAGTCAGGCAGAGGCGCTCGGATGAACGGGTGCCCTGTCTGTACTGGGAGAGGCTGATACCGAGAACCGCCAGCCATCCGATTGCCAGCACAACACCGAGAGTCGCGTCCGATACACCGAGCAAAGAGCGAGTCACACAGGGTGTCCCGCCGACACTAACAAGTTTCTTTTGCTGGGTTTCCACCCGAAAAACCACAAGACGTTCCTCCGATTCCGGACAGGTTCACACCGGTATTACCACGATTCGTCGAACAGAGACTGTTCGACCGAAACGGGGTTGCTGTGGGAGTCTCCGGAGCGCTATTTGACGGCTGTTCGAACTCCTGCGTTGGCCGTGTCCCGGGCAGATTCGACGTCCCGGGGCCAAGCACCGGCGAGGAGGCGAGCGCCTGTCGGTCGGGCAATCGGTCACGACCCCGGTCTGTCTACTCTGGAGCCGGCTTTTGACCCAGAAGCGAGATACCGTCGACCAGCGTGTGGGCGGTGACCACGACGAGGAGGTTGCCCGTCAGGACGTACAGGACCGTCATCGACAGCGCCGGGACGCCGATGAAGACGGTCTCCTCCAGTGAGTAGGTGTCGCCGGTGTAGTGAGCCCCGGTAAACGCCAGAAACGCGAGCGCACCCGCAACGGATAGCGCGACGCCGCTCGTCGCAGGCCCCATCTCGAGCAGAGCGGCCAACCGCTCGATGGGGTAGCCCTGGAAGAGAACCGACTCGGTCACTCCCGCGGTGACGACGGTCAGCGTCCGCGCCGGGACCGACCGCTCCAGTTGCTCCTCGACAAATCCCTCCGGTGTCGTCAGGTCCAACCGGTCGTAGACGGCCATTGCGACGCCACCGGCAACCATCGTCAGCACGACACCGCCGACCACCCAGGCGACGAACACCAGCGGTGCCATCCCCTCGATCCCAATCGACGAGAGTGAGCGCCCCTCGACAACCAGCACCCACACGACGATCAGGCCGGCGAGCACCCACTTCCGCAGGTCCGAACCCACCGTTCCGGTGCTGTCGTCCGGCAACGGGGAGTCGACATCCAGTCGCTTCAGGACGTGTTTCAGCGCGTCCAGCCCGAAGACTGCGAGCGCGATACCCACCAGCGCGAGCACCGGGTCCGTCACGAGTCGTCACC
>CAYZGA010000006.1:0-7753 GCA_964477945.1 uncultured Halobacteriales archaeon | reverse complement strand
GACACGGGACCTGTCTGGTCCGACGATTGCTGCTCGGCGCGTCGCGACAGCTCCTCCGGGTCGAACTCGGCGGCCAGCGCCCGCATGTCGGGGACGTCACCGACGTAGAGGTCCGCGAAGACGTACTCGGTGAGGCCGTCGAACGCGACCCGCTCAACCGCCTCGATACCGAGCGTGTACTGCTGGAGGAGAGCGCCATCCAGTGCCGACAGAAGCAGGTCCGCCGTCTGCCGGGGGTCGTCGTCCGCGAACACGCCCGCCGAGATGCCCTCGTCGATCGTCTCGACGAGAAAGTCCGTCAGCGTCTCGTGGTAGCCGGACATCGCCTCCTGAACCACGGGCTTTCGAACGGCGTCGGCCTGCAGTTCGTACATCGCGAGGTTCAGCGACCGTACCTCCGGCACCGCCGCGTTGCCGGTGATCAGCGCGACAAACGCGGCCAGTCGGTTCTCGGGTGTCCGGTCCTCAATGGTCGACAGCATATCGCGAAACTGCTCGCTGTAGAACTCGACGAACGCCGCCAACAGGTCGTCTTTCGTCTCGTAGTGATAGTGGACCAGTGACTGACTGCGGCCGAACTCGTCGGCTACCTTCTCTGTCGACAGGCCGCTGTAGCCGTGCTCGACGAGCGCCCGCTTCGTTGCTCGCAGGATCTCCGCTTTCGTGTCTGCCATCACGACTGACTGAGTACTTAATCAAAAAAGGTTGTCGGTGACTCTCAACGCGACGGTCCAGAAGGTAATATACATCCAACAGCCTGTACGGCAGTGTCACATGTAGTTCTGTAACGCGTGTGGTTCGCTCATGCACACCGAGGGCGACAGGTGGGTGTGTCGTTCCTGCGAGAGCGAGGAGTCACAGGACTCGCACGCAGAGGCGGCGATGACGACACGGGACAACGGCGCACCCACCGTTGCTGACGTGACACGAGACGCTACCGAGACGATGCAGGAACCTTTGTCCGGCAGAGGGCTGTGACAGCAACCGGGTCTACTACGAGATGATGCCGAAACCGGGCGGTTCGCACGAGGTTCGATTGTTCACCTGCGTCGAGTGCGGTCACACGTGGCGCGAGTCCTGACGGCACACGTCACGACCCCCCAACTGCTCGTAGACTGCCCACGGGCGCGTCGTCCATTTCAGTTGTGTCCCTTCTGGCCGTTGTGCACGTCGGTTCAGGTTGCTTCGCCGGTTAGATGTTGCTCAGCGCGTCGTCGAGGTCGAACTCCTCTGTGGACGTCTCACCCTCGTGGCGCGTCGGTGGTCCATCGGGGGCCTGCCTCGTGACCCGGACGATGCGCTCGTCATCGATCTGCTCCGTCCCTGCAGTCACCGTTGCTTCGAACTCGTAGGCATCAACGGCGTCGGAGCGCTGTAGTGGCATCTCGACGTTGTGGACCTCGTCAACCACCGCCTCGATCATAACGGCGATACACTCGCTCAGATTCCAGCCTTCGGGGAGTGTGACCGGGGTTCCGTCGGCCCGCGTGCGCTCTGCACCGGGCAGGTTCGGGTCGGTTGCCAGTGCACTGTAGTCCACCCGAAGCGTCACGTGGGAGGTCTCGTCTTCCATACGTTGTATCGGGTCGGACGGTGTATAATCAGGCTGGAACCCGCAAGAACTGTCGATACTGTGCCGGCAGCATCGGGGGGATTCCCCCAAGCCGAGTATTCAGAGGAAACCCACGCGCCGGTGCCCTGGTCGCGAGCCTCCACCCGCGACTGGTTACCTGCCACGTTGCCGACACTTTCGGACGGCCGACAGTCCCCGGCATCTCGGCGAGAGCGTGACCGTCGAGTGAGCACCACCCGCCGGACCGGCGACTGTCCGCTCGGTCGTGACAGGAGAAAACTCCCGGCCGATTTCGGGGACACGAACCCTCCTGTCATCGTAACGGTCCTACGTTATCGGGCGTAACAGTTGGACTGATGAGCCTGGAGATCGAGCGCCAGATTCGCGAGGGACTGGAGACCCACGGATACGAGCAAGCGAGTGACGGGTTGCTCTGGGAGACGTACATCGGCACGGACGTGGTCGTGCAGCGCCCACCGCCGGACGACGAGGATCTCTACTTTACCGATCTGGTTTCGCGGGCTGCCTTCCTGCTTGGACACGCCGCCGAACACGGTGTGCGGGTTCCGGAACTACTCGACTACAGCGAGACGGACCCGGCGTATCTCGCCGTCCAGCGCATCCGCGGCCCGAGTCTGTCGGCGTTCGTCCACGACGCCGCCGAGGAGGTGAGGCTGGCGGCCATCCGGAGTACAGGGGAGGTGTTCGGTCAGATTCACGCGACAGACGGCTTCGGCCACGGCCAACTCGAACCCGAGCGGTACCGGCAGACCCAGCACGACAACTGGCGGGCGTTCGCCGAGGGACTGCTCGATGGGACAGCAGAGTACACAGCCGGCGGCCACTTCGAGCCGATAGTGAGCGACGTTACCGATAGGTTCGAGCCGTCGGTGGTCCCCGAGGAACCGCGGTCGGCGCTACTGCACGGTGACTTCTCGGCGGACAACGTCATCGTCGACGGGGACGAGCAGGCGTGGGCAATCGACTTCGACAACGCGCTGTACGGCGACAGCCGCTATGATTACGTTCGGGCCCGCGACAGACTGGCCGGGGTGGACCCGCGCGAGGAGACCTACGCCGAACTGCTCGGGGGATCAGAGCACGCGGACGAGTGGGTGCTGGCCGACCCGGACGCGAGGCGTGCGTTCCGCGCGGGCTACGAGGAGACACACGAACTAAACATCGACCCGGAACTGGAGACCCAGTACGTGCTCTTAGCGATTGCAAAGAGTGCCCGCGACGGGGAGTGGGTCAGACGCAACAGGGAGATCTCGACGGCAGACTGGGCAAAAGGACTCCGCGAGTGGTATCGGTCACGGGTCGAGTGACCCACTCGACGCGGGTTCCGTCGGGCCGCGCTCGACTCCCCGGGTGAGGGCCATCGACCGGCACCCCGTTGGTGATAGTGAGCAGGTCGCGGACTCGGGCCCGGATACACCAGTTCTCGGGACCGCTCCAGTGGTCGACCAGGCGAACAGGACGTGGTCGAGTGTGAACGACATGGGAGAGGTTTGCACCGCACCCGGGGATACCTCTGTCGGTTGCTCTGCGGGAACGCTCGGTTCAGCACGGGCGATGTGCGCGAGTCTGCACGCTCCGGAGTCCGACCGCGCGAAACCGCTGTGCCGACTGCGTACTGTGCCTCGAAACTGCGCGGTCGTGTCCGCTTTGGGGCGGTCCCCCGCGACCTCGGCGGTCGTTTCCTCGGACCGACACCGCAGTTTCCCGAACTCGTCAGAGCTGTCGGACCAGTTTCTCGAACAGCGCCTGCACGTCGAAGATAGTCACCTTACCGGGGTCGTTGTCCTCGCTGAAATTGAACGCCCGGGGGTTGTTCTGGACGGTGTCGCTGTCGAGGTTGTCGAACAGCGCCTGCACGTCGAGGATATCGAACTCGCCGTCGCCGGTGATATTCTCGTAGCGGCCGTCGTTGTCGGGGTCGGTGGGTTGCCGGTCGCCGACGACTGCGTCCGGCCGTCCGACCCCGTAACTTCGGACGAGTTCGCCGTCACGCAACCGACGCTGCACGAACCCGAGTGCGTTGCACAGGAGCGTGTGCCCCATGAACGACACGGCGTAGTCAGCCATACCGAAGGGGTGGAGTTGCTGCTGGCTCGCGGGCGGGAGAATCGACCCGAGAACCGTGACCTCGGCGTCGCCGACCTCGATCGTTCCGGCACCGACGCCGGGGTTCCCATCGATTCCCTGACCGGGCCCACCAACCGCATCGGGTTCACCGCGGATCATCCCGGCCATCTCGCCGCCGACATCCGCGAAGGCGTCGGGGTCGACGACCGTTGCGGGCTGGTCGACCGCCGTCGTGTAGCCCATCTGTGGGGCCTTCCACAGCTCCTGCTGGCGGGGGCGGATGCCCAGCAGCAGCGGATGGTCCAGCACCCTGTCGGCGAGGGTGGCGAAGTTCACGGTCACGTCCTCGGTGTCGTCGGTGCCGAGCGCCCCGAGAGCACCGGTACCGAGTGCTCCGAGCAGGTTCACCCCGGAGTCGGTCAACACGAGGTCGCCGCCACTGTCGAGAAAGGACTCGATAGCGTCGACGTACGCCGGGTCGTCGATTCCGACGTCGTGAGAGATCACGACCTGGTCGTACTCGTCGAGACCGCCCGTCACGTCGTCGGTCGTGATACCCTGTAGCGAACCGTCGTCGGCGATGTACGGCGCGAGGTCGTCGAAGAACTGCATCGGGTTGACCTCGTACTCGCGTTGCTCGAACCCCTCGCCGTTCCAGGCCTCTCGCGGGTCCGGAATGTCCTCGGCGTCGATAATCGTCGTCGACACGTCGAACCCGACGTCGCCGACAGCCTCCAGCGTCCACCCGCCGGCATCGGGGGCAGTGACGAACAGGTCGGTGACGAAGTCACGAACCTGGTCGTCGAGTCGGTCGAACTCGACCCGGCGAACGACCGTTCCCGCCGGATTTCGGAGTCGGAGTTCGCCGGTCGGGACGGCGGTGGGCTCGAACTGCACCGATATCGAGTGGGTCTCACTCCGACTCTCGATTGTGGTGGTCGAGACACCACCGGCCGACAGTGACACGCTCTCTGTCCGCGTCCGTGTCGACCCGGCCGACCCCGAACCGGCCGCGCCGCCCGTGTGCGGGAGGTCCTCGGAGGAGCGTGTCAGTTCGTCGCTCCCGACGTACGCGGTGTCCCGGTCGTCGGTGAGAACTGTCGCCTCGGTGTCTGCGGCGGCCAGTCTGGCGTACTCGCGCATCGAGACCCGGAACGAGCGTGTCTGGTGGCGCGCCCAGTAGGGTCTCCAGTTCATGAACGCCAGTCCGTTCGGGTTGGAGTGGAGCATCTCCGGGGCGACCGTAATCGCACCCAGACCGCCCTGTTCCTCGGGCACCCCGGCCCAGCCGAGAAACGCACCCGTGACCTGGTAGCCGATCGTATCGTAGATCGTCCCCCAGTCCAGCAACCCGTTGTAACTGTTACCCTCCGGGACGTACTGTTCGCCCTCGCCGTCGCCGATCTGGAAGTAGTGCTCCTCGAGTGCAACGGCGACGTCGTCGGCGATGGTGTCGATGCCGCCGAACGCCTCGAGCATCCCCTCGCCGATCTGGATACTGACCTCGTCCAGATTGTGCGTCTTCAGGTGGTCGAACGAGGCGTTCGTCTCGAGGTTGAGCACCATCTGGTCGGCGACACCCATCCCGTGGTAGTCACACAGAAACTCGACGTTCTGGTAGGTCCGGAAGTGCTCGACCGCGCCGAGCGCGTCGGGCACGCGGTCCTCGAAGAACGCGGGTGCATCCTCCGGTTCGGCCGGGTAGAACCCGGGGTTGGTCCAGCCGATGGTCGGGTACTGGCGGTTGGTGTCGATCTGCGAGTCGTCCGGGAAACTGCCGTTTCCGCGCAGCAGATTGACGTCGTCGAACTCGACGCCCTGGAACGGGTTGTCACTCTGCGGGTACGGAATCTCGGTGTACGGCTCCCGGGAGACCCACCCGTCGGGGTTGACGAACACGAACACGAGCGCAATCTCGTCCAGCACCGCCTCGAACTCGGGGGCGTCGCCGGTCACGATGTCCTCGACGAGTCGAACCCCCGTCTCACGACCCTGTGGTTCGTCGCCGTGGATGCCGACGGTGTAGACGACTTTGTCTTTCTCCTCGAAGGTGGTCGCGATGTTGTCTGTCACCTGCGCCACGTAGACCGGGTATCGCTCGTCGGTCTCCAGAAAGAGATTCCTCCAGCCAGGGGATTCCCGGCCGGTGGTCGTGAGATTTAACTGGTCGGTGTGCTGGCTTTCGAGATGTTGCAGACCGGCGACAGTCTCCTCGAAGGAGAGGTAATCCCGGGCCGCCTCGACAGCCGGGAACACGCCGTCACCGTAAGGGGCCTCGTCGAGCGTCCAGAAGGGGTTGGCACCCGGCGAGAACTCGATAGCCTCGATTCCGTCCATGTCGAGCAGTGTCTGCACCTCCGGTGTCGTGAGACGCCCGTGCCCGGCAGGTGTGGGTTCTGTCCGGACGACGGTCTTTGCCGGGCGCGGCCGGTCGTCGTCGTAGTCGTAGCTGAACGTCTCGTCGAACGTCTCGGCGGCGCTCGTGTCGGCGAACTCGACGACGAGCCCTGCCTCGTAGTCGTCCGGCGTGTGATTGATCGCAAACTCCGCGACATCGGACAGCAACTCGCTCTCGACGGGTTGCTGACCGGCGGTCGTTCCCGGCAGACCGAGAGCGCCAGCCGTGGCTGCCGCGAGACTCAGGTACGTCCGCCTGTCGATAGCACTCCCCCCAAACTGGTCGAGCACTCGCCTCTCATCTCCGTCTGGTGTCGCTTCTAATCCGTCGTGAGAACCACTCCGTTCACTCATTGGCTGTGTCAGTACCAGATTACGCACCACGGGGAACGGAAAAAAATATTTCGAGATACCGTCCAGACGAGGCGGGTGGTGAACAGGTGGCCCTCTCGCGGGACGAGACACCGGTGGCCCGTTTCTGACGGTGAAACCTCCGGGGGCCTCGTATTAGTGTGTGGTTGTGTAGGGTCGATGATGGCAACAGCCGACGCAGACAGTGTTCGTGGCATCGGACGCGGCGATGGCGAGTGCCGACCGGTCGGCGACCAGTCCGGGAGCGGCACCGCGTCGAGGATGCCGACAGAGCCGTTTCTCCTTGTTGGACAGGAGACGAGCAGACCAACTCTGCTCGGTGACAACGACAGCAGCAGGTTGCAGCGTCTGTCGGTATCCGTGACTGGGGAGACAGACGGATGAGTGTCGACCGGACACCGGGACGACAGACACAGGCACTCGTTCTCGGAGCGGTGCTGGTGCTCTCGGCAGTCACCGCCGGTGCGGCCACCGCAACGGCGGGGTTCCAGGCACCCGGGGAACTGAGCGCCGACAGCACGGCACTGACCGAGAGGTCCGGTGTCGACCTCTCGCCGGACACCGAGGCGGTCGTCTCGGAGGAACTGACAGACCGCGAGGGAACGGCGGTGGTGCTGCTGAGTGTCGACCGCGACATACGTGATTCGGCGGTCACCGCCGGCCGGGCCGACGCGGCGACCCTGCGGGCCGACTCCGAGGCGACACTCGGCCCGGTCGTCGAGGCCGCCTCGGCGATGGAGGGTGTGACGGTCCGCAACACGTTCTGGGTCGGGAACGTGGTCTCGGCCCGTGTCGACTTGGAGACCGTCGACCCGGCCGCCCTCGCCGGAATCGACGGGGTCACCGGGGTCGCCTCGAACGCCGAGATGAGCTCCCAGTCATCGAGTCAGGTCCAGACAGACCCGGAGACGGGCATCGACCGAGACGCCAACTACACCTACGGACTCCGGCAGATCGACGTACCGGGGTTCGATCAAAAGTACAACGCCTCGGGTGAGGGGACGACTGTCGCGGTGATCGACGACGGTATCAGCAACCCGGAAGAGGGTCACCCCGACCTCGAGTTCGAGACAAAGGCAATCGTGGAGAACGGTAGCGTGCTCACCGGAACACTCGGACAGTCGGCGACCGCCCACGGTGAGCACACCGCAGGAACGGCGACAGGTGCGGCCAACCCCGCCGGTGACGTGCCCCGGTACGGTGTCGCACCGAACGCGTCGCTGATCAAGATAAACGCCGGCAGGGGCGAGAACGTCACCCTGGAAGGTATCCTCGCGTCGATGGAGTTCGCGGTCGAGCAGGACTCGGACGTGGTGAGTATGA
>CAYZGA010000005.1:0-37137 GCA_964477945.1 uncultured Halobacteriales archaeon | reverse complement strand
GACCCGGGCTGGTCGACCCGACCGGGTCAGGGGGTGAACAGGGCGACGACATCGGCGGTGTCGTCGAACGTCTCCAGGTCGGTCAGGACACGCGCTGCCGCGTCCCGGTTCGTCTCGGAGAGCGTGTCGGCGCTGTTGATTTCGAACTTCCGGAGGAGTTCATCATCGCTGGCCCGGAGCTCCGCCCGCGGCGCCCACATATCGCCCTTTGCGTACTCGATGTAGTTCGAGACCGTCTGGTCGCCGGCGGTAATCTCGACACTCGCCGGCATACGCTCGTAGCCGGCCTCCGCCTCTGCCTCGTTTTCCTGTATCACCTCGGCGACGTTCGGTTCCTCCTCGATGCGTATCTTCGTCATGAGCGTCTCGACCTCGGCGGACTCGTACTGTTCGGGTTGGAGCCACGCGGGACCGGGTTCGATACCGAGCAGTGACGCGGCGATCGGATAGCGACCTGCGAACCCGGCGTGCATCTCGTTGTCGACTGTCATCGTGGTGTAGTTCTCACAGTTCGCGGGTATCGGGTGGATACGCATCACGAGTTCGTCGATGGCGTCGGCGCTGATGTCGTGTTCCTCGACGAGTTGCTCGACCATCCAGAGGTGCGGTCTGTAGAGGCTACAACAGGGCCAGAGCTTGTACGAGCCACCGTCGGCGATGTAGAACCGGTCCGCTCGGCCGTTTGCGAGCACCTCCCACTCGCAGTCGTCCGCCCCCCAGAACCGCCAGAACCCATACTCGCCGTCGAGCACCTCCTCGTCGCCGGTGAACCCCTTCTCCGCGAGTAGCGCCGCCTTCAGCCCCGCCTCCGCGATCCATCCGGACGAGGAGAACTTCACCATGTTCGTCGGGCGGGTGATGGTCCACTTGTACAGACTCGGCACCTGTGCGGTGTAGCCGGCGATACCGAGCGCGTTGCCGAGTTCGTCCTCGTCCAAGCCGAGTATCTTGCCGGCACCGGCGGCGGCACCGAGTGCCGCGTAGCTGAACCCCTGGACCGGCGCGATGTTGTCTGTTTCCTCGTTTTCCTCTATCAGCGGGGTCAGTGCCATCGCGAGACGGGCCGCGATCTCATAGCCGACGGCTGTCGCCGTGATCAGCTCGCTGCCGCTAACCTGCTCGCGCTCGGCGACCGGCAGCACCGCGCCCTGCACCATCGGGATGAGGTGGGCCGTGTTGAGCGCGACCGGTTCGTAATCCGCCGCCATGTACAGTTCCCCGGTGGTGAACGCCGCCCGGAGCGGTGAGGTTCGCATACCGGTTCCCGGAACGGTACAGACCGGTTTCCCCCCCTCCTCCTCGGCCAACTCAAGCAGTATGTCGGCTTTGTCCATTGAGAGGGCACACAACCCCGCCGAGAGCGTATCGAAGATGTGTCGTCTCGTCTCCCTGATGGTCGCCTCGGAGAGGTCGTCGAACTCGGTTTCGAGGGTCAGTTCGACCAGATCCGCGGTGACGGCCGTCTCGACAGCCCCTGTCTGTGCCATGGTAGCACGTTGAACACCGGTCAACTAGTGCTTTTTGGAAGAAATCTGATATGACTACGGGGATCAACCGGTTACTCGATACCGACGTCCGTCTCCAGCATGGTCCCACAGTCGGGGCAGGCGTACTCGGTCACGAACACCTCGTCGTCCTCGTCGCGTTGCTGGATAGCCGGCACGTGGAGTTCGTCGATCCGGTCTGCTGCCCGGGTTCGCTGACTGGCGGTGTACAACAGCCACTCGCGGTCGTCCGCGCCGTCGAACGGTGCGAACACGGACTCGCAGTGGGTACACCGAAGATACTCGCCGTCCTCGTTGCTGACGACATCGACCGCCCGGTGGAGTGGCCGGTCACGGGCCGGGTCGGTGACTTCCTCCGCCAGCGTCCGCTCGCGGGACCACCCCTGCCGGGTCGCCCGAATCTCTGCGCGGCGCTGACTGGTCGCCTCCGCGTCGAGTGTGCCGTCCGCAACGACGACACCGTAGACATCACGCGCCTGCTCGGCGGTGACGTACCCGTCACGGACATCCTTGTAGACGGCCTCCGGGTCCCGCTCGACCGGGTCGCCGAGACCGCTACCGCCGCCCTCCCGCATCCGGACGACAGTCTCCCCGTCGAGTCCGGTTTTGATTTCCTTTGCCGAGAGTTCCTCGTGGTCACCGGAGAGCTCCGACAGCTCGTCCGGCAGGTGGTTCGCCTCGAGGTGAGCCGCGACGTCCGAACTCCGGAGCACCTCGGCAACGTTCGTGCCACCGGGGTAACCGCCGTTGGACCCGTCAACCGGAATCTGCGTGCAGGCGTTGGCCACGGTGAGTTGTCCGCCGTCGACATCGTGGAGCGCGTACGCGAAGTCGACGCCGCTGCCGCCGCGTCTCGCGCCCGGACCGCCGGAGTTGCGGTTGAGCCGCCGCCAGAGGTACAGCGCCGGGTGCTCCCGTTCGGTTGTCTCGACGTCGGGGACGCTGTTGTTCAATTGGACCAGCGTGCCGCGGGCGTCGACACCGTCTTTTATGTGTGACGCGCCGCCGCCGATACCGCCCCCGTTCATGTCGAGAAAGACGTCTGGCTGACCGTACTGGTTCAGGCCCTGGTAGATACAGACCGGCCAGGCGTCGAGTCCCGACGCCATCGTGTGCTCGCGAACGTACGAACTGTCGGACTGTGCCATCACGCGGCTGAGTGCCTTCATCACCGCCTTCATCGCCGCCAGACCGGACTCCGTGTGCCCGCCGGACGCCGGTGCCGGTGGCTCCGCGTTCAGCACCGTCCCCGCAGGCATCTCGACATCGACGGCCTCGAACAGCCCCTCGTTGGCGGGGATATCCGGCGCGAGCACCAACATTAGCGGTGTCATGGCACAGCCGAGACTGCCGCCGCGGCTGCCGTTGATGAACCCCCGTGCCTGCTCGGCGGAGTCGGAGAAATCGAGTGTCAGACTCCCACCGTCGACAACGAGGTCCAGTGAGACCTCGTAGAGTCTGTTCTCGTGGCCGTCGTGTTCGATGTTCTGCGTGGCGCTGAACCGTCCGTCCGGGAGTTCGCGTAACCGCTTCTCGAAGGCTGCCTTTGTGAGTGCTTTGTTCGTGTCGAGGTACTGCTTGTACGTGTCCAGCCCGAACTCGTCGATGGTGTCGTGGAGCCGTTCCTCGCCGCGGTTGTTGGCGGCGATCAGCGCACGGATGTCGTTGAACACCCTGTCGGCGAGGCGGACGTTTGTCTTGATCACCTTCTCGATATCTTCGTTTATTTCGCCACCCTCGACGATCTTGATGCCGGGAAACCGGATCGCCTCGGCGTACGCCTCCACCGCACCCGGGGCGAACCCGCCGGCTTCGACCCCGCCGACGTCGAGCATATGTGCCTGTGACCAGCACCACGCGACGAGTTCATCGGCGTGGAACACCGGTTTCAGCACCCCGATATCCGGCTGGTGTGAGATACCCGTGCTGAACGGGTCGTTACAGATAAACTGGTCACCCGGGTTGATATTCTCGTTCGGGACCGATTCCTGGATGTACTGGACGGCCTCCCTGGAGGTGGCCGCGTGCATCGAGAGGTACGCCGAGAACGACGCCATCTCGCCGTCCGGTGACGCGACGAACGTCGAGAAGTCCTTTGACTCCGCGATGACCTGGTTTCCCGAGGTGCGGATCATCGTGGTGCCCATCTCCTCGGCGATGTTGTAGAGTCGGCGGCGGATTACCTCCGCGACCACCGGGTCGTACTCCGCCTCGATATCGACTGGTTGGCGCACGCTTCGAACGGTCTCGTGGGATTCGGGTTCGCTCATTGTTAGTCCTCCGCGACTGTCGCGGTTGGCTGTCTGCTCTCTGTGTCACGCTGGTGCAGTCTGTAGTGACCGTACCGGTCGACGGCGAGGTCACAGCCGTCGGGAACGAACATCGTCATGTTTGGTCCCTCGACCACCGCCGGTCCGTCCAGCGCGGCACCCGGTGTCAGCGTGTCCGGGTCGAACACGTCGACTGAGGTCTGCTCCCGTGTGACCGGCAGAAACAGCTCCCGTGACCCGACGGCGGTCGGGGTGTGTGACTCGTGGTCGGCCGGGTCGCGCCGTCGTTGCTCGGTCGTTCCCGTCCCGATGACCCGGAGACTCTGTGTGACCACCGGCGTCTCCCAGGCGGTACCGGCGCCGTACTCGGCCTCGTACATATCAGGAAACCGCTCACGGATATCCTCGAGATCCGCCGCGGTGATCTCACCGTCCGGGAGCGCGACGGGTTTGTCGTACAGCTGTCCCTGGAACTTGAACCGCGCCTCCCGGCGGATGTGGATGTCTGTCTCGTCGTAACCCGCGGCCGCAAGGTCGGTTCGTGCCTGGTCGGTCATCTCCTGGACTGCCTCGTTCACCGGGTCGACCGACTCGCCCGGCGACCAGAACAACGAGCGACTGTAGGTCCGCACGTCGTCACACTGGAGCAACCCGTAGCCGGAGAACACAGGGGCTGTCCGCGGTATCACCACCTCCTCGATACCCAGCGGCGCACAGACATCCATCGCGAATATCGGCAGCGCCCCGCCGTAGCCGAACAACGTGAACTTGTCCGGGTTGCGCCCCTTCTCGACGGTGATACTCCGGATGGCGTCGCTCATCGTCGCGACGGCGATATCGTAGGTTGCCGCCGCGGCCTCGGTGATACTCAGGTCCATCGGCTCGGCGATGTGTGTTCGGACCGCCCTCGCGGCGGCTGCCTCGTCCAGCTCGATACTCCCGCTCTGGAAGGCGGCCGGACTGATCAGCCCAAGCACCACCGCGATGTCGGTCAGGGTGGGGTACTCGCCGCCCCGTCCGAACGCGACCGGTCCCGGGTCCGCGCCGGCACTCTCCGGACCCACCTGTGGAATCCCCCGCTCGTCGACGGAGGCGATAGAGCCACCTCCGGCTCCGATGGTGGTGATGTCCACCTTCGTGAGTCCGGTCAGCACCTGACGGAGCACCTCCGAGCGTTCGGCGAGCGTGTACTCGCCGTTCTCGATGAGCGAACAGTCGAAACTCGTCCCGCCCATGTCTGCCGCGATGACGTTTGTCCGCCCCAGCTGGTCACCGAGCATATCTGCCCCGATGACCCCACCTGCCGGACCGGAGTCGATGAGCTGTATCGGCTCGTCTCTGGCCTGCTGTGGGGTCGTACTCCCGCCGGCCCCCTGCATGACCGCGATCCGTGACTCGTCGAGCCCCCGGTCGACGAGTTCGGCCTGCAACTCGTCGAGGTACGAGGACACGTCCGGCGCGGCGTACGAGTTCAGAACACTCGTAACCATTCGCTCGTACTCGCGTATCTTCGGATAGATCTCGTGGGACAGCGTGACATACACCTCCGGGTACTCCTCGGCTATTATCTCCCGTGCCCGTTGCTCGTGGTCGGCGTTTTTGAAACTCCAGAGGAAACACACGGCCACCGTCTCAACACCCTCCTCCTCGACCAACTCCTGGACCGCCTCGCGCACTGCAGTCTCGTCCAGGTCGACCACCTCCGCACCCTTGTAGTCTGTCCGCTCCGGGATCGCCCTGATATCCTCCCGGTCGACGATATCCGGCACGTTCCGTTGTTTGTTCTGGTCACGCTCGTCGCCAACCGGGGAGCGCGCGATACGCAGTGTGTCCTCGAACCCTTTGGTGGTCAGCAGTCCCGTTCTTGCGCCCGAGCGCTCGATGATGGCGTTTGTCACCACGGTGGTCCCGTTGACGAACCGCTCTGTCTGTTCGAGCAACGTCTCCGGGTCTGTCCCTATCTCCCCGGCGACGTTCTCGATCGCCTGTACCACCCCGTCGACCAGTTGGCCCGGGGTCGAGTCAGCCTTTGCCGCCCACAACTCACCGCTGCTGTTCATCACCACGATATCGGTGAACGTGCCACCGATATCGCAGCCGATTCTGTACGCCGGGTTGTTACTGTGCGCCATGATACCATGTGGTGAGCGGACGATAAAATAGTTATCGGTGAATATGACGGTATGTTTATATTACTCGTGGTCACGACGTGCCTGGGCCAGGTGGTGTCTGCACCGTCTGCGTGTTGCCGGGGATTGTGGGTTGCTCACGCCGGCCACAGCGGTGGCAGTTACTCTCGGACCTCCACCTCGGTCTTGCAGAGCAACCCGCAGTTCGGACAGGCGTGTTCGACCAGGTGGACCGTCTCCGGGCCCTCCCGTTCCTGTACGGAGAGTCCGAGTTCGGCGAACCGTTCCACAACCGGGGACTCGTTGGTTGCGGCGTACGCTGTCCAGGACTGGTCGTCGGGGCTACCAAGCGGTGCGAACACCGTCTCGCAGTCGCCACACCGGAGCGCGTGGTCCCCGTCGACTGTGACGACGTCGACACGCCGGTTGAACGACCGGACCCGCTCGTCCACCGCGCTGTCGGGGTCGAACCGCTCGTCCACCGCCCACCCGGTCCGGCGGTCCCGTATCTCGGCACGGCGCTCCGCCGTCGCGTCGGTATCGGGGGTGCCGTCCTCGGCGAGCACGACACCGTAGACGTCCTCGGCCACCGCCGCGGAGACGAGCCCGTCGTCGACATCCGCGGCGACACGGTCCGGGACACGGTGTAGCGGGTCGCCGAGACCACTGCCGCCGCCGGTCTCGTTTCTGAGCACCGTTCCGTCGACGATCGGTTCACCCGTCTCCTTTGCCTCGGTCTGGCGGTGGGCACCGGAGATACCGTCGAGACTGGACGGAACCTGGTCGTCGTCGAGGAGCTCGTTCACGTTCGAGTCCTGTACAATGTCGAAGAGGTTCGTGCCGCCGGGGTAGCCACCGGAGACACCCGCGGTCGGCACCTGTGTCGCGGCGCTGGTCACGGTCTGTTCGCCTCCTGGACTCTTGTGCAGTGTCCAGGCGTACTCCTGTCCGAGCCCCCCGCGGTACTCGCCGGGCCCGCCGGAGTCACTGTTCAGCCGTCGCCAGAGGTACAGCTGTGGGTGGTCGTCCTCGTTGCGCTCGATATCCGGCAACTGGTTGTTCAGTTGTGCGAGAATCCCGCTACAGTGGAGTCCGTCCTTTACCGCCATCGCCCCGCCACCGGCACTGCCGCCGTTCATGTCGATGTGGATGTCCGGGTCGCCGTACTGGTTGTACCCGTAGAACGCGGCCACCGGCCAGACATCCTGAAACGGTGCCATCGCGTGCTCCCGCACGAACTCGTCCTCGGACTGCTGGACGGCACGGTTAAGCACCTGCATCAGCCCACGGGACATCCGTGCACCGGTCTCGGTGTGTCCCGTCGAGAGTCCGGCCGGCAGGGTCGCGTTGACGATTGTCCCCTCCGGGGTCACGATGTCGACCGGTTCGAACATGCCCTCGTTTGCCGGGATATCCGGCGCGAGCAGGAACATGATGGGCGTCATCGCCCCACCAACGGCGGCACCGCGGGTGATGTTGATGTATCCGGGTGCCTGTGCTGCCGCCCCGCTGAAGTCCATCGTCAGCGTCGACCCGTCTATCCGCACCTCAATCGGGAGTTCGTAGAGGTCGTTTTCGGCGCCGTCGTGTTCGACGTACTCGGTGGTGGTGTAGCTGCCGTCCGGGAGCCCGGCGATACGGTTCCGCAGTGCCTGCTCCGAGAGGTCGTTGTTCACCGACCGGTACTTTTTGAATGTCTCCAGTCCGAACTCGTCGATAGTGTCGTGGAGCCGTTCCTCGGAGCGGTTGTTGGCCGCAATCAGCGCCCGCACGTCGTTGAACACCCGACTCGGGACGCGGACGTTCGAGTAAAACATCCGTTTGACCTCGTTGCTGACCTCCCCCTCTTTGACGACTTTGACCCCCGGGAACCGGAGCGCGTCGGAGTACGCTTCCCGTGACTCCGGCGCGATACCGCCCGCACCCATCCCGCCGACGTCCGGCAGGTTCGTCTCGGCCCAACTCCAAGCCACGAGTTCGCCGTCGTGGAACACCGGCTTGATCAGCCCAACGTCCGGCGGGTGCTGGTTCCCGGTTGTGAACGGGTCGTTGCAGATAAACTGGTCGCCCTCGTGTATCTCGTCGTCGTCGTACACCTCTGTGACATGCCTGACCGACTGGCGGGCCGGACCGTGATGGAAGGTAACGTACGCCGAGTAGGTGTCGAGTCCGCCCTCCGGTCCCAGGATGATAGTCGAGAAATCGACCGCCTCGACGAGAATCGGGTTCCCGGACGTGCGGACCATCACTGTCGCCATCTCGTCGGCGATGTTGTACAGCCGTTCCCTGATTATCTCCGCCATAACCGGGTCGTACTCCTCGTCGAGTGTCTCCGGCAGGCGCTGTTCCTGGCTCATACTCAGTCACCCCGCTCGGCGGTGGCACGCAGTGTTCTCGTTCTGTGCTCGCTCTCGATGTCGATAACGTAGTTTCCGTGTGTGTCGACTGACATGGTCTGGTTCGCTGGGACAAACACCGTCGTGATCTCTTCCTCGACCAGCGCCGGCCCTTTGATACTCCGGGACGGCTGGAGCTGCTGGCCGTCGTACACCGTGACCTCCGCGTGCTCGTGTTGCATCGGCAGGTACACCTCCCGGGTTGCTGTCTGTTGCTCTGTCTCCTCTGGCTCCTGTTCTGTGAGACTATACTTTTTGGTGTGACCTGTTCCTGTTACCCGCACCGCCCGGAGCACCACCGGTGTGTCCACCCAGGCCGTTCCGGGGCCGTACTCGCTCTCGTACATCTCGGGAAACTCCGTTTCGAGCCGGTCGAGGTACGCCTCGTCCACGCTGTCCTCGGGCAGGGTCACGGGGAAATCGAACAGCTGTCCCTCGAACTTGAACAGCCCCTCGCGCTCGATACTGATATCGTCGGCCTCGAACCCGGTGGCGGTGAGCCGCTCGGTCACCTCGGCTGTCAGCCGGTCCAGTGACTCGTTTATATCCGCAACCGGGTCGCCGGGGTCCCAGTACAGCGTCTCGCTGCGTGTCCGCACATCGTCGGTCTGGAGCAACCCGTACGCCGAGAACACCGGTGCACCGCCCGGCACGATAGCCCGCTCGATACCGAGTGTCGCACAGATGTCGGAGACGAACATCGGCAGTGCACCGCCGTAGGCCATGACCGGGAACGCCGACGGGTCGTTGCCCTCCTCGACGGTCACGCTGCGAACTGCGTTGCTCATCGAGTTGATGGCCACCTCGTAGACGGCCGCCGCGGCCTCCTCGACACTGTACCCCAGCGGTTCCGCCACCGTCTCGCGGAGTGTCTCTCTGGCCGCCGTGCGGTCGAGTTCGCGCCGCCCACCCAGAAACGAGTCCGGGTCCAGAAAGCCCAGAACGAGCATCGCGTCGGTCAGTGTCGGGTTGGTCCCGCCCTGCCCGTAACAGGCCGGCCCCGGCTCCGCCCCCGCGCTGTCCGGTCCCACCTTCGGTACCCCCCGGCTGTCCAACCGGGCGATCGACCCGCCACCGGCACCGATGGTGTTCGTGTCAATCTTCGTGAGTCCGGTGAGAAACTCCCTGATCTCAGTTCGCTGTGAGAGGGTGTAGTCACCGTCCTCGATGACCGAGCACTCGAAGCTCGTGCCGCCCATGTCCGCCGCGATAACGTTCGGCTCGTCCAACTGGTCGGCAACCGCCTGCGCCCCGATGACACCCCCGACCGGACCGGAGTCGATGAGTCGGATCGGCTCGTCCCGTGCCTCGCCTTTCGTGGTCGACCCGCCGGAGGACTGCATGATCGAGATAACAGACGGGTCGAGCCCCAACTCCGCCAGTTGTCCCTCCAGTTCGTCCAGGTACGCCGCCACGTCGGGCCCGGTGTACGCGTTCAGCGTCGTTGTGGTCATGCGCTCGTACTCCCGGATGACTGGTAAGAGCTCGTGGGACACGGAGACGTACAGCTCCGGGTACATCTCCTCGATGATCTCGGCGGTCCGTTGCTCGTGCTCCGGGTTCCGGAAGCTCCACAGGTAACAGACCGCAATCGCCTCGACACCCTGTGTCTCGACGAGCTCCTCGACCGCCTCGCGCACCGCGGTCTCGTTCAGTGAAACGACCGCTTCCCCCTCGAAGTCGGACCGCTCCGGAATCCCCTCTATCCGGTCGGTGTCGACGATGTCGGGGACGTTGTGCTGTTTCAGGTGGTCACGGGACTCGCCGCGTGGCGAGCGTGCGATACGGAGTGTGTCCTCGAACCCCTTCGTGGTCAGCAGCCCGGTTTTCGCCCCGGAGAGTTCGATTATATTGTTGGTGACGATTGTCGTGCCGTTAACAAACCGGTCTGTGTCTGAGAGCAACGCTGTGGGTGTCGTCTCCATCTGTTCGGCCACGTTCGTGACAGCCTGTTCGACACCGTCGACGAGATGTCCCGGTGTTGTGTCCGCCTTGTCGGTCCAGAGCTGTCCACTGCCGTCGAGCACGGCGATATCGGTGAACGTGCCGCCGATGTCACACCCTATCTGGTAACTCATACATATTTAATCACTACCCATATCTACTTATTTGTTTTCCCGGTCGCGTGTCCACCCGGCACCGTCGATCTCGGCCTCGCGCGATGACGCGCGGAGTCGACATCCGTCGTGTGGCCCCGTAAGGACAGTCCGCTCACCCGTGGCAGGTCTCAGTGCTCCGTGTGGACGCCGACGTACAGCATCTGACCGCACTCCGGACAGGCGTGCTCGTCGAGCATCACCCGCCCCGTTGCTGCCCTGGGCTGGACATCCATGTCCATCTCGTGCATCCGCTCGTGGACGGGTGTGACTTGGCGTGGGACGCGGGTCCGCCACTCCGTGTCATCGGGGCCTGCGAGCGGCGCGACGACAGTCTCACAGTTCCGACACCGGAGATACTCGTCGCCGTCAACGGCGACAACGGACAGCCCGTGGTTGAACTCCCGGACCGGGGCCGCCGTGTCGCCTGCGGGTCCGTCGAACGGGTCGGGTACCGACCACGACTGTCTGCGCTCCCGGAGTGTCCGGCGGCGCTGGTCCGTGGCCGCTGTGTCGACAGTCCCGTCCGCGAGCACGACACCGTATGCTGTCTCGGCGTGTGTCTCGGTGATGTACCCGTCACGGACATCGGCCGCCACCCGCGCCGGGTCGCGGGCGAGCGGGTCGCCGAACCCGCTCCCGCCGCTCGCGCTCAGGGCGACTACCGTTCGCGGACCGATGGTCATCTTGAACTTCTTTGCCGGCAGCTCCTCGTGGTCGCCGTCCATCTCCGCCAGCCGCTCGGGAATCTCGCCGCGCTCGAAGAACGCGTCCACATCGGGGTCGTGAACCACCGTCGGGATGTTCGTCGACCCGGGGTAGCCACCGGCGACACCCGTTGTCGGTGACTGTGTGCTCGCGGACGACGTTGTGAGCTGTCCGCCCTGGATATCGTGGAGTGTGTAGGCGAACTCGACACCCTGACCCCCCCGGTGCTCGCCGGGGCCGCCGGAGTTTCTGTTCAGCCGTCGCCAGAGAAACAACACCCCGTGGTCACGCTCCAGCATCTCCACGTCCGGGATGGTGGTGTCGAGCTGGACAAAGGTTCCGCGGGCGTCGGTGCCGTCCTGGACCCGCTGGGCACCGCCACCGTTGACCGCACTCACGCCAAAGTAGATGTCGGGCTCGCCGCGCTGGTTGCGCCCGGAGTACATCGCGAACGGCCACGCGTCCGAGCCCGGTGCCATCGTGTGCTCGCGGACGTACTCGCTGTCGGCCTGTGGCATCGCGCGGCTGAGTGCACGCGTCACCGCGCGGTTCACCGTCAACCCGGTTTCCATGTGCCCCACGGAGGTTGCCGCCGATGGGTCCGGGTTGACGATACTCCCCGACGGGGTTATCACGTCGACGGGGTCGAACATCCCCTCGTTGACCGGGATATCGGGCGCGAGCACCAGCATCATCGGTGTCATCGCGGACCCGACGGCGGCCCCGACACTGGTGTTCAACGAGCCCTGGACCTGGCCTGCCGAGTCAGAGAGGTCAACCGTGACACTGTCACCGTCGACGGTCAGGTCGAGGTGGATATCGTACAGGTTGTTGCTGAGACAGTCGTGTTCGACCGTCTCGGTGACACTGTATGTTCCGTCGGGGAGTTCCCCGATACGGTCACGAAACGCCTTCGCGGTCAACCGCTCGTTGATGTCGAGGTACCGCCGGTACGTCTCGAGTCCGAACTCGTCGATGGTGTTGGTGATCCGCTCCTCGGCACGGTTGTTCGACGCGATGAGTGCCCGCATCGAGTTGAACACCTTCTCCGGCAGGCGGACGTTCGTCTCGACGAGCTTTCGCACCCCGTCGACCACCTCCCCGCCGTCGACGATCTTGATACCGGGGAACCGCAGTGCCTCGGCGACAGCCTCGTCGACGGCACACGGGAAGCTCCCGGGCTCCACCCCACCCATATCGAGCATGTGTGCCTCGGACCAGGCCCACGCGACCAGGTCGTCCTCGTGATAGACCGGCTTGATGATACCGACATCCGGCGGGTGTGAGACGTTTGCGGTGTGTGGGTCGTTGACGATGAACTGGTCGCCGTCGTTTATATTCTCGTCGTCGACAGTCTCCTGGATGTGCTGGACAGCCAGTCGCGCCGGCGCGCTGTGCATCGTCAGGTACGACGAGAACGACGCAATCTCCCCGTCCGGGGTCGCGATAAACGACGAGAAGTCCTTTGTCTCGGCAACCGCCGGGTCGCCGGAGGTCCGGATGATGACCTGTCCCATCTCCTGTGCGATGTTGTAGAGTCGTTTGCGCAGTATCTCGGCCTCGATCGGGTCGTACACCTCGTCTTCGAGTGTGACCGGTTCGACATCCGTGTCACTGGAGGGGTTCTCGGTGCTCATGATTCCTGTTCGGGGGTGGTGCCGGTGGCGGTTGCGTCGGTCTGTGCGTCTGTCTCGGTCAGCGACAGCGTGCCCCGTCTGTCCGCGCTGACTGCGTGACTCGCCGGGACAAACACCGTCGTGTGGCCGGTATCGACCAGTGCGGCACCGGAGACAGTGTCACCGGGGTGTATCGCGCCGCCGTTGTACACCGGGACCGTCGACTCGCGGCGCTCATTCGGGAGAAAGACCGTCCGTGTGGCCGTCGGTGTGAGCGCCTCATCGGACCCGGCCTCCTCGCCCGTGGTGTGCTGGGAGGCGGTCCGTCCGCGGCCGGTCACACGGGCGCCACGGATCACCACCGGCGCGTTCCAGGCCGTCCCGGAGCCGTACTCCTGCTCGTAGGTCTCCGGGAACTCGTCTCTGATGGCCTCGAGATCTGCCTCGGTCAGTGGCTCGTCCGGAAGACTGATCGGATAGTCGTAGAGTTGGCCCTGGAACTTGAACTTCGCCTCGCGCTCGACGCTGATGTCTGCCTCGTCGAACCCGGCCGCACGGAGGTCGGACCGCACCTCGTCTGCCATCGCCGCGAGTGCCTCGTTGACTGTCTCGACGGGGTCGCCCGGGTTCCAGAACACAGACCGGTTTCGGATCCGAACGTCGTCGGTCTGCATGAGCCCGTACGCCGAGAACACGGGTCCCATCTCCGGAACCACCGCCCGTGAGATCCCCAGCCTACTGCAGGCGTCGGCCGCGAACATCGGGAGTGCACCGCCGTAGGCCATCATCGTAAACTTCGACGGGTCCCGGCCCACCTCGATTGTCACACCCCTGATGGCGTTGCTCATCGACTCCACGGCGATGTTGTACACGGCCGCTGCGGCCGCCTCGACCGACATCCCCATCGGCCCGGCCACGTCCCGCTCGAGTGCTGCGCTGGCCGCATCCGCGTCCAACACCACACTCCCGCTCTCGACGGAGTCCGGACTTATCAGCCCCAGCACAAGTGCCGCGTCGGTGAGTGTCGCGTCGGTGCCGCCGCGGTCGTAACAGGCTGGACCCGGTCGCGCGCCGGCGCTGTCCGGACCGACCTGTGGAATCCCTCGCTTGTCGATGTCGACGAGCGAGCCACCGCCGGCGCCGATTGTGTTCATATCGACGGTGGTGAGTGCCGTTGGAATCTGTCGGCGGATCTCCGTTCGCTCCGACATCGAGTACTCCCCGTTCTCGATAATGGAACACTCGAAACTCGTCCCGCCCATATCAGCCGCGATGATATTCGGCTCGTCCAACTGGTCACCGAGCGCCTGCGAGGCGATGACCCCACCGGTCGGCCCGGAGTTCAACAGTCGCACCGGCTCTGCCGTTGCCTGGTCGACAGTCGTGCTCCCGCCGGAGCCCTGCATAACCGAGATGGCGGCCGGGTCGAGACCCATATCCGACAGCTCTGTCTCCAACTGGTCGAAGTACTCGGCCACGTCCGGTGCCGTGTAGGAGTTCGCCACGGCCGTCACCATCCGCTCGTACTCCTTTATACCGGCGTACACCTCGTGTGACAGTGTCACGTAGCGGTCGGGGTACTCGTCGTGTATAATCTCACGTGCCCGGGTCTCGTGTGCCCCGTTCTCGACACTCCAGAGAAAGCACACGGCGATGGTTTCGACCCCCTCGTTCTCCACGAGGTCGACAGTGGCGTCCCGCAGCGCAGTCTCGTCAAGTTCGACGACCGTCTCGCCGCTGTAGTCGATTCGCTCCGGAATCTCGCGGATCGCGCTCCGGTCGACGATATCCGGGACGTTCCGCTGGTCGTGCTGGTCGCGCTCGTCGCCGGCGGGAATGCGGGCGATACGGAGCGTATCCCCGAACCCCTGCGTGGTCAGCAACCCCGTCTTCGCGCCCGAGAGTTCCAGGAGATTGTTTGTTACGACGGTGGTCCCGTTGACGAACCGCTCTGTTTGTTCGAGCAGTGTCTCGACGTCCACCTGCATCTGGTCGGCGACGAGTGTCACCGCCGCGACGACGCCGTCGGCGAGCGACCCCGGTGTCGTGTCTGCCTTCGCGGTCCAGAGTGTTCCCTGGTCGTTGATGACCGCGATGTCGGTGAACGTGCCACCGATGTCACAGCCGACTGTGTAGCTGTCTGTCATACGGTAGCACGTTACTCGGTAGCAAATTTAAGACTTGTGACGACACCAACACCCCGTCGAGTCCGGTGTCAGGCTCTCCGCTGGGTTCAGTATCGGATTACCCGAGCAGGTCCAGTGTCGGGTTCCCTCGCCGGGCCCTCCCGAGTCACGTCTCTCCCCGGTATCGGGTTACTCCGCCGGTCTCTCCCCCTCCCGGAGGTCCTTTCGTCGGATCTTGCCGGTATCGGTTTTCGGGAACTCGTCGACGAACTCCACCTCCCGGGGGTACTCGTGTTTGGCGAGATTCTGTTTGACGAACTGCTGAATCCTCTCGACCAGGCGCTCCGAGGCACGGTGACTCTCGGCCGGTCTGACAAACGCCTTCACCAGTTCCCCGCGTGTCTCGTCGGGAACGCCGGTCACGGCCACCTCACCCACCGCGTCGTGTTGCATCAGTTCCTCCTCGACAACGGCCGGGGAGATGCGATACCCAGAGGAGATGATCACGTCGTCCTTTCGCGACTCGTACCAGTAGTACCCGTCCTCGTCGCGCCGGGCGAGGTCACCGGTGAGGTGCCACTCGCCGCGTCGCACTGCGGCCGTTTTTTCCGGTTTGTTCAGGAACCGCTTGAAATAGATCGGGTCGTTCTCGGGGTGTTTCAGCGCCACCTCGCCGACCTCACCCGGGTCGACGGGGGTCGCGTCGTTGTCTACGACAGCAACCTCGCGCCCGGGCATCGCCCTGCCCATACTGCCCGCCTTTGTTCCCCAGATAGCCTCACAGTTTCCGACGACAAAGTTCGCCTCTGTCTGCCCGTAGAACTCGTTGATAACGATACCACGGTCGGTGGCCCACTCGTAGGCGTCCGAGGACAGCGACTCACCGCCGGCGGCGATAACCTCCAGCGACAGGTCGTACGCCGAGTCGTCGGTGTTCCGCAGCATGTTCAGCGCGGTCGGTGGCATGAACGTGTGTGTGATGCCGTACGCCTCCATGAGTGTGAGGTGTTCCTCCGGGTCGAACTTCGCGTCGTTCATCGCGACAACGGGTTGACCGTACATGAGTGCCGGCGAGACGAGGTCGATCAGTCCGCCACCCCACCCCCACCCGGCCGGCGTGTAGTAGACCCCCTCCATCTCCGTGTTGTAGATAACCTGAAACCCGGGGAGATGTCCGAGCAGGAACCGGTGGCCGTGGACGCCACCCTTTGGCTTGCCGGTTGTGCCCGAGGTGTAGATGATAACAGCCGTCTCGTCGGGGTCGGTGTCGACAGGGGTGAACTCGGCCGAGTGGGTCGCGAGCACGTCGTCGAACATCAGTTCGTAGTCGTTGAGGTCCGCCGGGCGCTCGCCGACCAGCAACACCCGTTCGATGACGTCCGTCTCCTCGACAACCACCCGGACTGTGTCGCGCTTCTCGACGTGTGTGACGACGGTCCGTATCCCGGCGTCTGTCACCCGGGAGATAACCGACTCGGACTCGAACGTGTACGGCAGGGGAACAGAGACGGCACCGGCCCGCCAGCACCCGGCGTGGGCGACAATCGTCTCGGGACACTGTGGCATTAGCACCCCGACAACGGGGGTGTCAGTTTGGGTACGCCCGGCCAGTGCGTTCCCGAACCGGTTGCAGGCCTGCTGGAACTGCCAGAACGTCCACGTCTCGTTTGGACCGTCCACGTTCTCCCAGTACATCGCGACGCGACTCCGGTCGTCTGCGTACCGGTCGACCAGTGCCTGCCCCATATTGAACGTCTCCGGGAGGTCCCAGGAGACCCGTTCGTCTGCCTCCTCGTAGGACGATGCGTCTGTGAGGTCGAACTGTCTAAGTGGGTCGGTGGCCATCGTGGCCAGTTCGTATGCGCGGTGGTGTAATAAAGCTGTGTGTCCGTCCAACCGGCGTCCGGTGAGGACCGGGCCGGCTATACCGTGAGCGACCCCGCCACGACTCCTCGCTGCTCTGTGGCTCGTGACCGCTCGGCGGTCGCCTCGCTGGCTGACCCGACTGTGAGTGTGGGTCCCGCCCTCGCGGGTGCGCGAGAGACGACAAAGCGCCGGCCGAACATTGATAACTGTTCACACTCAAGGTTCCGATTGCAATGCCAGAGTATGACTTTAGCGGTCAGACTGTCTTCGTCACCGGCGGTGCCCGTGGCATCGGTCGCTCGCACGTGCTCGAGTTCGCGCGTAGTGGTGCCAACGTCGCGGTTGTCGACCTCCCGGAAGACAAGGGACTGGCCTACGAAACCGGCGACAGCGACCAGGCGGCGGAGGTTGCAGCACAGGTCGACGAGATGAGCGGGGACGCCATCGCCATCGGCGCCGACGTCTCGGAGGAACAACAGGTCGAGGACGCGGTCCAGACGGCGGTAGACGAGTTCGGACAGATCGACGTTCTCGTCAACAACGCGGCGACGTTCCCCGTCGAGGAACTGGTCGAGATGGACGAGGAAACCTGGGATGTCGTTCTGGACACGAACCTGAAAGGCACCTGGCTGTGTGCGAAACACGTCGGGCAGCACATGATCGAACGTGGCGAGGGTGGCAAGATAGTAAACACCTCCTCGACGTCCGGGCTAAAGGGGATTCCGGCCGGCCTCGGCCACTACGTTGCCTCCAAACACGGGGTGATCGGCCTGACAAAGACGCTGGCACTCGAACTGGCCGAACACGAGATCAACGTCAACGCCGTCTGCCCGTCGACTACCGAGTCGGAGGGTATCGAGGAGATGGTGAAGACCTACGGCGAGGCGTCGCTCGTGGAGAACGGGTCAGCGCTTGCCGGGCCGTTCAACATCTTCGAACCGGGCGAGACGATTCCGGCGGAGGAGATCAGCAACGCGGTCATGTGGCTCGCCGACGAATCGACACCGCACGTGACGGGTATCGCCCTGCCCGTCGACGCCGGCTTTACCGCAAAGTAACCACCCGCGAGAGACGGGACCCAGCCCGTACTACCCGGCCGATACGGGTATCACTACCCGAACACTGATGCGTGTTCACAGGTAACACAGTAACTGCAATGCCAGAGTACGACTTCAGCGGTCAGACTGTCCTCGTCACCGGTGGTGCCCGTGGCATCGGTCGCTCACACGCACTCGAGTTCGCACGCAGTGGTGCCAACGTCGCGGTTGTCGACCTCCCGGAGCAGACAGAGCTGGCGTACACGACCAGCAATAGTGACGAGGCAGAGGCGGTTGCGACACAGATCGAGGAGATGGGCAGCGAGGCAATCGCCATCGGTGCCGACGTCTCGGAGGAACAACAGGTCGAGGACGCGGTCCAGACGGCGGTAGACGAGTTCGGACAGATCGACGTTCTCGTCAACAACGCGGCGACGTTCCCCGTCGAGGAACTGGTCGAGATGGACGAGGAAACCTGGGATGTCGTTCTGGACACGAACCTGAAAGGCACCTGGCTGTGTGCGAAACACGTCGGGCAGCACATGATCGAGCGCGGCGAGGGCGGGAACATCGTGAACAGTTCCTCCGCCTCCTCCGGTAAAAAGGGGATTCCGGCCGGACTCGGCCACTACGTGGCGTCGAAACACGGTATCCTCGGACTGACAAAGACGCTGGCGCTCGAACTGGCCGAACACGATATCAACGTCACCGCTGTCTGTCCGGGGGCTATCCAGTCCGAGGGTATCGAGGAGATCGTACAGACTTACGGCGAGGAGTCACTCGTCGAGAACGGCACGGAGCTAGCAGGCCCGTTCAACGTTCTCGAACCCGGTGAGAACATCCCGGCAAAGGAGATTAGCAACGCGGTCATGTGGCTCGCCGACGACTCGACACCGCACGTAACGGGTACCGAACTGACTGTCGATGCGGGGTTCACCGCAAAGTAACCCCCGGTTCGACCCCCCTCACTCGGGTGTCGTGCCCGGTTGGCAGTGTCAAAACACCGTGTTC
Organism: uncultured Halobacteriales archaeon; assembly: GCA_964477945.1. Taxonomy (GTDB): domain Archaea; phylum Halobacteriota; class Halobacteria; order Halobacteriales; family Haloarculaceae; genus Halovenus. The sequence goes on along the minus strand of CAYZGA010000005.1, from coordinate 18,377 downwards.
GTCACGACACCGACAGTCTCGCTGCCGCGGACACCCTTCCTGGGGTTCGAGAACAGTCAACACGGGTCTGTTGTCGTCACATCAGGAGGGTGAGAGACACGCCCGGCTAACGGGTCAGATATTTACACGTCGGTGGCAAACCAATTAACACAGGATGAGCACTCTCAATGAGAGACAGCAGTCGGTCGTGAACCGTGTTCGTCGTGTCGCCCCGGAACTCGCCGAGCAGGCACACACGTGGGGTGATGAGATCCCGTGGGAGAACCTTCAGTTGCTGGCGGACAACAACATCCTGGGGGTGAACATCGCCGAGGAGTACGGCGGTGGTGGCGGGTCCGAACGCGAGGCAGTCACCGCAGTCGAGGCGGTGAGCGAGGTCTGTCCGGACACGGCCGAACTCATGATGAACAGTTCACTCGTCGCACCCCGGGCAATCGAGATGTTCGGCACGGAGTCGGCAAAACGGCGGTATCTCCCGGCGGTGATGTCAGGTGAGGACTTTGTCTGTATCGCGATGTCGGAACCTGACGCGGGGTCTGATCTCCACAATATGTCGACGACGGTCCGCGAGACAGGCGACTCGCTCGTGATGAACGGCGAGAAGATCTGGGTCGGCCGCGTCGGTGCCTCCAGTGCTGCTGTTGTCTGGGCGAAGTTCCCGGAGGGGCTCGGCACGGCGATACTCGACCTGGACAACCCGGGTGTCGAGGTCCAACACGAGTACACGAACATGGTGGGAAAGACCCAGACACACTTCGAAATCAACAACGTGGAGATTCCGGCCGAGAACGTGTTGACACGCGGGCCGGACGCGTTCAAACAGCAGCTCAAGTCGCTCAACTGGGAGCGTGTGGGTGCTGCGGCGTTTCTGAACGGTCTCGCCTGGGACGCGCTCGATATCGCGTTCGACTTTGCAAACCAGCGCGAACAGTTCGACCAGCCTGTCGGGGAGTTCCAGGGCATCGAGTGGAAGTTCGCCGACGCCGCGACCCAACTTGAGTGTTCGCGTGCGCTGACACAGAGAGCCGCCGAGTCCGCAACCGGCGACCCGGGGTACCCGGACCCGCTGTGTGCGAATATGGCGAAATTGAACGCCGGACGGGTTGCGGACGCGGTTGTCGACGAGGCACTCCAGGTCCACGGGGCGCGGGGCTACCAGCGCGGACACGCCATCGAGTACCTCTACCGGTTCGTCCGGGGCTACCGCATCGCCGGTGGAACCGACGAGATTCACCAGAACACTATTGCCTCGTTGCTCCACGAGCAGGGGCTCCCGACACTGCTGTGAGTCGGGTCCGGTGAGCGCGGGGTTCGGCGCTCGAACAGCCGGTCTCCGCCGCCACGCTCACCGGGCGTCGCCGGTCACACCGCTCAGATACCGTGGTACTCCTCGTAGAACCGGTGGCGCACACCACGGGTCACCTGACAGTCGAGCACGACCGGTTGCTCGGGTACGTCCCGAAACTCGATTGTATCGAGCTCGTTGATACAGTTGACGCTGTGACCCCGGCAACCGAACCCCTCGGCAACCGCCGGGATATCCGGTGTCTCGACGAGCGCCGACTCCGGGTGTTTGTCCTCGAGATCCAGTTGGTGGTACTCGGCGCCGTACCCCCCGTCGTTGAGCACCACCACGTACATCGGGACCGACTCGCGTGCGGCCGTCCCCAGTTCCGGGAGCGACATCAACAGACCTGCGTCGCCGGTGAACACGACACAGCATCGCTCCTCGAGTGTCTCTGCAGCCCCGATACCGACCGGGAGTCCACGCCCGATAGAGGAGAAGTCCAGCGTCCACAGAAACGACTCCGGTCCGGGCACATCGACGTAGTCCATAATCCAGTTCACAAAGTGCCCACCGTCGGTGACGACGACGCGTTGCTCTGGGAGCAGTTCGTCGAGTCGCGACACCAGGTGTCGCGGGTCGGCGGGACCGGTGTCGTCCACGGGAGGGTCGCCCAGGTCCGGCGCCGACGCCGCGAGTCGCTCCCGCAGGTCGACCGTCCACCAACCCCGTGGGTCATCGACGCCCCGGTCGTCGAGCGCGGCGGTCAGTTGCGCCGCCGTGGCTCGAACGTCCCCGTGGACCCCGAGGTCGGCAGGAGTGTGCCGGCCGACGGCTGTCGGGTCGGTGTCAACGTGAACCACCGTCGTCTCGTCGGAGACGAGTTCGCCGTTGTGTGTCGTGTGCGGGTTCAGTGAACACCCAAGTGCGAGCAACAGGTCGGTCTGCTGGAGAAACTCGTTTGCCCGCTCGGTTCCGAACCCGCCGACGAAACCGATACTGTACGGGTGTGTCTCGAAGTACGACTGCATCGGGAGCGTGGTCGCGAGCACCGCTCCCATACGACCCGCGAGTTGTTCGATGTCGGCCTGCGCTCCGGCAGCCAGTGCGCCCGTTCCGGCGAGCACGACGGGCGGGTGCTCGTGGGTCACCGACTCGAACAGGTCGGCGACACGCTGTATCTGTGTTGGCCCGGGTTCGACGTAGGATTCACCCTCGTCTGCGGCGGTGTAGCTTGTTGTTGCCTGCACCGCCTCCGCGGTGAGTGACGTCTCACTGTCCAGGACATCCCACGCAATCTGCAGGACTACCGGACTGTCACCGGACGCGACACTGCGCAGTGCCTCGTCGAACCCGGGGACGAGTCGCGCCTCGTCACGGACGGTGACCACGTCGCCCGCGGTTGTCCGCAGGAACTGTGTTTGTTCGAACTCCTTTGTATCGTAGGTGGCGCTCAGCGGCGACTCCGGAACGACAATCAGGACATCCGACCCGCGCCGCTGTGCCGTAATCAACCCGTTTCCGGTCTGTGCGATGGCCGGTCCCCGGCCGACGATGCAGACGCCGAGTCGACCGGTTACACGGGCGAACCCGTCCGCCATCGAGACGGCGTCCTGCTCGTGTCGCGCCTCGATTACATCGATATCTGTCGTGGAGAGCCGCGACGAGAGTATCTTGATGTCCTCCGACATCAGACTGAACACGGTATCGACCCCAACCTGACTGAGGAGTTGAACGAGCGCCTCGTTTCCTTCCATAAGTTGGTAACGGGTACACGGCTACTACACTTATCTGTTTGCCTCTGTCGACCCGTACCCGACGGCCACGCGCCGGACCGGACGATGTGACCACCGACAAGTCGTAACCTTATTAATAAATCGTGAGGTTCGACAATGCGGAACGGACCGTCAAACGTACGTTGGATTCGGTCGCGCCGTAACCGGGGCAGATTCGACTGTTTCTCAACCTGTGCCCGGGCATCGAAAACACACGGTCAATTGCATCCGGGCATCGCCGCATTCAGCGGGGTCTCTGTTGACTGTCTGGACGGGTCAAGAGCGCACACGTCGTGCCGGTTGTGCCCAACAATTGAATACATTATTTCAATCGACTACGGACCCAGACTCACGGCACGTCTCTGGAACAACAGCAGATCGGTTCTGCGGCAGGTACTGAATTAATGTTTTCAATTAACGGAAGCCATGACAGACCCGGTGTGTGCCGGGACAGTCAAAGAATCTAAAACCGATGACGAGCCGAGACCAGTAGGCTAAGTTGATCCGAGTCTAACCTGTTGTAAATGGATTCAGACGAGACAGAGCTCCCGCCGCTGTCGGAGGGGACAAGTCTGCCGTCCGGATGCTGCAAGGTCGGCCGCCTCGGTGCGGGCTACCGTCTGTCGGGGCTCGACGAGGAACTCAGGCGACGCTACGAGCGGGAGGACGCGACGCTACACGAGTTGCGCGACTACATTAACAACCGGGTCACAGCCACGACGATGGCCGCCGGCGAGGTGTTGACCGAGTTCGAACCGGGGCGGGTCAGGGCAGCCCTCGACGGTGAGATGAGTCTCCCCGCGGCCGAACGGGACGATATCCGCGCTCGCGCCGCGGGCGTAGTGGATATCGACGCGTTGCAGCGCTCGTATATCTCTCACGAGACGGTTCGCAAACACCTCAACGAACATCTCGACGTCTCGACGTCGCGGGGTGGGTTCGAGACAGCGGCGGAACTCGAGGAGGCACTCCGGTCGTACCGCGAGCAGTACGAGCGCGGTGTCGCGGGCGCGCTCCGCCGGGCGACCGAACGGGAACTGCTCTGCGGCGGCGAGTACGATGTCTACAGCACGCGCGTCGAGTGTACGTCGTGCGGGCAGGTCTACACCCTCGAGGAACTGCTCCACGAGGGAGGTTGTGACTGTCAGGCCTGACCGTTCGCGTCGGCGTGCCCGACGGTCCAAACCGCAGCGTCTATGTATCGTCACACGGATTCGATAGTATGAGTGATTCTAGTAGCAAAGAGCAAACTGGGGAGCGCACGAGCCGCGACGACGGCGTGTCGGGGTCACCGACGGACTGTCGGGTGACGGTAGAGAGACTCGGTGGCATCGACGAGACAACGGTGGAGGTTCCGCCGGGCGTCTCACTGCTCGTCGGACGGAACGCGACGAACCGGTCGTCGTTTCTCCGTGCGATGGCGGCCGCACTCGGCGGCGACGACGCCGGGGCGAGACTGAAAACCGACACCGACAGCGGGGCTGTACAACTCACACTCGGGGACCAACAGCACCGACGCGAGTACAGACAAACTGCCGGCGCGGTTCGAACCACCGGTGAGCCCTACACAGAGGAGAGCGAACTGGTGGACACGGCTGTCGCGGTGTTCGCCGACAACCCGGTGCGACGGGCTATCAGAGCAGAACAGACGCTCCGCGAGGCGCTGATGGCGCCGGTCAACACGGCGGAGATAGAACGTCGCATCGACGAACTGTCCAACAAAAAAACAACCCTGCAGGAGCAGCTCACGAACCTAGAGCAGGCGGAGCAACAGGTCTCGGAACTGGCACGCGAGCAGACCAGACTTCGGGAGGAACTCGACGAGGTCGACACCCGAATCGAGACGCTGGAGGCCGACCTCGACGAGACGCAGACCGAGCAGGAAAACGAGACCGCGGCCCTCCAGACAGAGCTCAACCAGCTCCGTGACCAGCTCGGTACCACGGAGCAACGCATCGAGCAGACAGCCGGCGAGATCGAGTTCCGCCGTGACGAACTCGACCGACTCGAACAGGAGCGAGACCGCCTCACGGACGAGATTGCGGAGGCCGACTCCGTCGAGGCGGTCGAGTCGAAGCGCCAGGAAGTCGACTCCGACATCGAGACAACGGAACAGCGCCGAACCGAGCGACAGCGTGTCATCGAGCAACTCCAGTCGGTTGTCACAGCAAACCAGCACCTCCTTGAGAGCGAGCGGTTTGTTCTCGACGACGAGGCGAGCGCGTCACTCGACCCGGGTTCGCGGGCCGTCGAGTGCTGGACCTGCGGTAGCACCGTCGAGCAGGCCGCGATTCGGGAGCAGCGAGAGACCGTCCGCACCACCGTTGGGGAGCTCCGTCAGGAGGTGGCGACACTTGAGGAGTCGCTCGCCGACCTCAAACAGAAACGCCACGAGTACGAGCGCAGTATCGAACAGTTCGAGCAGTCCCAGGAGCGTCTGACCGACCTGCGCGAGCGTATCGACCAGCACGCACAGCGCATCGACGAACTCGAAACTGAACTTGAGCAACACCGGTCACAGGCCGGGGAGTACCGCGACGCTATCGAGACCGTCGAGTCGGAGATCCGGGCGCTGGAGACGGCACAGACAGAGTCCACGACGTTTATTCAGACACACGAGCAACTGACCGAACTGGAGCGCGAACGGGGGCGACTGGAGACGAAACTGGAGCGTACCGAGCAACAACAGGCCGAACTCGAGGAGCAGGCCGCGGAACGCGAGCGTGTACAGACCGAACTCGAGACGGTCCGGGCGGAACTCGTCACGCTCCGTGACCGCGTCGACGAGCGCGAGCGGACGCTGGTCGAGACGTTCAACAGCACGATGTCCGACCTGCTCGACCTGCTGGCGTTCGAGCGTATCGAACGGGTCTGGGTCGAACGACAGGGTTCGAACGACCGCCGCTCGTCGTTCGAGTTGCATATCGTCCGGAGCGACAACAGCGGGGCCGTCTACGAGGACACCGTCGAGACACTCTCGGAGTCCGAGCGCGAGATACTGGGTATCGTTCTCGCGGTGGTCGGGTACATCGTCCACGATGTGGACCGCCAGGTTCCCTTTCTCCTCCTCGACTCCGTGGAGGCAATCGACGGTCGGCGTCTCGCGACGCTGCTTGACTACATCTACTCACACACCGACGTCGGTTATCTGGTTGTGGCCGTGCTCCCGAAGGAGGCCGACGTCATCGCTACAGGGGACGTGCTCGACCCGCACGTGGTCCCGTTCGACGAGCGGTGAGTCTGTTTCTTGTTATTCTAACTGTCTGCGGTCGAGTGGACTCCGATGTTGCCGGACCCCGACGGTGTTGCCGACCCGGTATATAAACAATGACTGTTGGTTGTTACTGTGGAACACTGTGACGAACTCATACCCGTCTCTCCTTGTCTGCGGCGCGGTTCGCGGCTGTGAGTCCCCACATGGTGGTGCTCTCGACCCGCACGGGGCGCTCGGGGCCGGCATCGGAGATTAGGATGGTAATACGGTATGTATTAACAAACACCCTGATATTCGACATTGCCGAACACAGTCGCGAGCTACCTCGTCGGGTTCACGGCATCTGGTCGGCGAGACTGTTCTTTTGGATTTCGCTGGTACCGTCGGAGATCCTGCTGATACGGGCGTCACGGTGGAACCGTTTGACCTGGTGGTTCGAGACGTAGCCAGCGCGGTGAATCTGGAGCGCCTCGTCGGTGATCGCGACCGCGCGTTCACCGGCGAACGGTTTCTATCGATGCGAACCGGGTTGCGTCAATCGGCTGGCGGTCTCGATAGCACGCCCGGCGCGGTATGTGAGTCTGCGGGCCGTCGCGAGACTGGTCGTCATCTCGGCGAACTTGTGCCGGATCGCCTGGAACTCCGCAACTGGCCGGTCGAACTGCTCGCGTCCGGTCGCGTGGTTGCGTGCCTCCTCGAGTGCCGCCTGCGAGACACCGATTACCTGCGCCGTAACTCGTGCGGGTGCCGGAGAGTTCATCAACTGGTAGAACCCCTCGTTGCGGGTGCCGACAACGTTCCTCTCGGGGATGCCAGTCGCCATCGGCGTCTCGCCGCCGATAATGGCAGGGCGTTACCTCTTTTTATCCACTCGTTACCGCACTCGAGGAGCATACCACTCGTTTTTTTCTAATAAATCTCCGTCTCGCCCGCTAGCGAATAACGTAGACGGTGTCGTCCTCGACGACGGTGTCGTAGGACGGGACAACACACCGCCTGCCGTGGGCGTTCTCGCCGGTCGTGATATCGAACTTCCAGTAGTGCCACGGACAGGTGATGTACCGCTCGTCGTCGGTGTCGTACTCCCAGTCCCAGCCGTCCTCGCTCATCGTCGTGACACCGCTCAGATGCCCCTCACAGAGTGGGCCAGCCTGGTGTGGACAGAAGTTCGCCAGCGCGTGAAACTCGCCGTCGTACCGGAAGACGGCAATCTCGCTCCCTTGTATCTCGACGAGGACACGAGACGGCTCTCCGTCGAACTCGTCCAGACGTGCGACACGGTGTTTCTCACGGGACATACTACTCGAGACCGAACACACCCAGTGCGGTCTCACCCATAATCGACTGTGTCTTGTCGGGTTCGAAGAACGGATTGGTGCGGTCGAACAGTTCCTCCGGCGGGTCGAAATCGGGATGTGGAAAATCACCGGAGTACATTACGCTCTCCGCACCGATCATCTCGACGAGCCACGCAATCTGTTTTGGGTTGCGTGGCGTCAACTCAAGCGGTTGCGTAGTAAAGTGGAACTGGTCTTTGACGTACTCGCTCGGGAGTTTCTCGAGGGCCGGCAACTCGTAGGCCATCTCGAGGTAGTGGTCGTCGAGTCGTCCCATCATATACGGTATGTAGCCGATACCGGCCTCCTGGAACACAAAGTCGATGTCGTAGCGCTCCGGTACCCCCCGGAACAGCATCGTCGTCAGGTTCCACATGTGCGAAAACGGGTGGCCAACGGCGTGGTCCTCGGCGAACGTCTCGTTCCAGTAGAACATCGTCCCGAACGTCTTCGGGGTCTGTCCGACACCGCTGTGCATCGCGACCGGCAGGTCGTAACGCTCGGCGGCCTCGTAAATCGGGTCGTACCACTCGTGACCGGGCGGTGGGACCAGCCCGGAGGCAACAAGCTGTATCCCGGCAAAGGCGTCCTCGTCTGCCCGGCGTTCGATCTGTTCGGCGGCTTTGTTCGGTTTCTGTGGCGCAATCAAGAGGTTGGCCCGGACGTTCGACGGTGCGTTCTTAAGTTCATCGAGCATCCAGGCGTTGTAGGCGTCGGCCAGCGCCACCGCGAACCGTGGGTTGTTTATCGAGGAGATGATCAAGTTGAGCGTTGGATTGATTACACTGTGACTGATACCGAACTCCTCCATCTGTGCGAGTTTCTTCTCGAGGTGGCTCTGTCCGGCCTCTTCTGAGTCCTCGATTGTCTTGTCCTGTTCGGCCTCGGCGAACCCGGGTGAGGCAACGGTCAGCGTGTACACCTCACTGAGTTTGAGACTGGAGGACTCGATGAGTCTCTTTGATGCCGAGTGGCGGTCTTCCTCGATGTACGGCACGAGGTCACCGATAGTCTCGGTAAAGTGGCTGTCGGCATCAACGACAACATCCAGTGCGTCTAACCCGGACAGTTGCGTGTCTGTATCTGCTAGCGACATATATGCATACATACGACCTACCAATTTATAACTTATGTCGCGGGTGACTCTGTCGGTACCGGGTTGTCTGCCCAGCCCTCACCGGGAGTGTCGGTGCCGACAGTCCGTTGTTTGTCAAGACTCGACACACCGGGTGGGTCGTGGCACAGGTGTCACAGGCCGGACCCGGCCGAGCGGTGGTGCCGTTTCTGACCCTCGTTTCGAACCTGTCGACCGGCCCGGACAGGCTGACAGTCACGGGTCGGTTTCACCGCGCTCCGAGGGGAGTGGGTCGAACTGTGCCGCGAGGGTGAGTGCCACGACACTGCCCCCGCCTCCGAACACGGCCGCCGTGGTTCCTGCCAGTTGTACTGCCACCGTCTCACCCACCGCCGGTGTGAGGACACCGAGTCCAGCACCGATGGCTACCGGTGTCAGGGTGGCCGAGAGACGCTCCACCGCCGCGGAGATGCCCACCAGTCCGCCGCGCAACTCCTCGCCGACCAGCCCGGTTATGAGGCTCCGGTACAGCGAGAGCGAGAGCGCGAACCCGACACCCGAGAGACCTGTGCAGACGAACCCAACTCCAAGGGTCGGTGCGAACAGTACCCCGGCGAACCCACCAGTCAGTAGGGCATTGCTCAGAAGGAGCACCCGGAACCGACCCCCGAGCGCTGCGGTCACCCGACCGGACTGGCCGCCGGTCACGGCGAACGCGAACCCCCCGAAGGCAACGAGAAAGCCCGCTACCTCCGGCCCACCGCCGAGTAGCCCGCGAACAATGAGTGAACTGTAGGTCAGAAACGCCGTCCAGACGATGATGGGGAACCCCCGTCCGCTCACGATGAGAAGGACCCGGGGGTGGCGAATCGCGGTGAACAGTGCCTGTTTGTACGGCGGGTCACTCTCGGATGCCCCGCCGGTTCCGGTGGCGTCGCTGTCGGGTCGTGACAGTCGTCCAGTGGGTTCCTCGAACCAGATGGCAAAGGCCACTGCCACCGGCAGCGCTATCGCGTACAACAGAAACGGATACTGCCACGCGGCGACCACCAGCACACCGGCAACGGCCGGAAACACAGAGCCACTGAGTCCACTGGCGGTCAACCGCAGTCCCTGTGCGGCCGCCTCCCGCGGACCGGAGTAGGCGTCTCCGATACTTGTTGTGATAATCGGGAACGTCGCTCCGAACCCGACGCCCTGCAGAAACCGCAACAACAGAACGAGACCGAACTCGGTCGCAAGCGCAATCGCTGTACCGGCGCCCCCGTACAGCACGAGCCCCCAGATGATAAGCGGTTTGCGCCCGTATCGGTCCGAGAGAGGTCCCGCGATTGGAATGGCCAGAACCGACGGCGCGGTGAACACCGAGACGACTAGTCCGACTCTCGCCGTTGACGTCCCGAGCGGGTCGATGAGCGACCCCAACACCGGCGAGACGAGTGCCGTCCCGAGTGCCGGCAACACCGCCGCGAGCAACAGGAGCTGAAAGTTCACGTCCCGCAGAATACGTGACTGTTTACCGAACAGGAGCCGCAACATCCAGTTGCTTTTTCTGTCGTCGAGTAAAAAAGTTTGTTACTGTTCACTGTCCGACATGCACAGTCGAGCGTAGCTACGATTTATATAGTTGGCTGTATATACAACATATATGCCTGCTATCAGCAGGAGGCGATATCTCCAGGCAGGGGGTATAGCGACAGCAACAGCACTCGCGGGTTGTCTCGGCGGCGACAGCGGTGTTGACAACGAGTTAACACTGGCGACAACGGTGCCCGAGGGGTTCGCGTACAACATCTACGCCGAGGAGTTCGACAACCTGCTTCGCGAGGAGTCCGACGGCGAGTTCGGAGTTGACCTGCGGACAGACGGCGTGTTCGGGTCCGAACCGGAGCAGACCGAGACACTCCAAACCGGCGAGATCGACATGATCGTTCAGGGACTCGGTGTCACACCGGCGCTGACCGCAGACAGCCCGGTGATTCGCTCTATCAACGCGACTTGGGTCTACGAACCCGATACGTCGTGGGAGCACATGCTCAATATCATCGAGGCGATCGACGAGCGTGCCGACCTGTTCGGGACGTACGCCGACGCGGGATTGACAACCCTCGGTCTCCCTGTGTTCGCGGGCGACCGCCATGTCACCGCCAACAAGCCGATACGCGAACCCGCGAACGCGGAGGGAGTCTCAATCCGGGTGCCGACAGTCCCAGGTTGGCCGGAAGGGTTCAGCGCGGCCGGATTCCAACCCCAATCCATCGAGTTTCCGGAGGTGTACTCGTCGCTTGAAACCGGCGTTGTTGAGGCCGCCGAGGGCGAGTCCTCGCTCATGCTTAATATCAACGTCGACGAGGTGCAGAGCCACTACAACCGCACCTTTCACTACCCAAACGGCGGGTGGCACCACGTGAACACGGACTACTTTAATGGACTCGACGAGAGCACCCAGGAGATGATGCGCACCCTCGCCGACGAGGCACGGCAGAACGTGGAGTCGGACGTGAGAGACGGACTCAGCGAGGACCAGGACGAACTCGATATGGAGGTGATCGACGACGTCGCGCTCGACGAGTTCAAGGATCTCGTGTGGCCGAATCTCCGCGAGGCGTTCAACAACTCGGAGACGGTACTCGGGTTCGACGAGATCATTGACCTCCAGCCCTGAGGTCAGCCCTGGCGCAACCGATCTCAGGACTGCGTTTGCTCGGACAGACCGGCGAGCAGATTCTCGGCCGCACGACGGGTGGTTTCGCGAACCGCTTCCCGGGTGTGACCGGCGTTGTGCGACCCGAGCACGACCTGTTCCATCCCCATCAGTGGGTGGTCTGCGGGGAGTGGTTCGGCCTCGAACACGTCCAACCCCGCACCCGCGAGACGCCCGTCGGCGAGCGCGTCGACCAGCGCGTCCTCGTCGACGATTTCGCCGCGTGCCGTGTTGAGTAGGTACCCGTCCGGCCCCAGTCGGTCGAGTTCCTCGGTACCGACCAGATTCCGGGTCGCGGGTGTGAGCGGGCAGTTGACGCTAACCGCGAACGCACGGTCAAAAAGCGCCGGGCGGGAGACCGGTTGGATACCTGTCTCTTCGACGAGTCCGTCCTTCAGCGGTTCAACATCGTGGCCAATCAGGTCCATCCCGTGGGCGCTTGCTCGCCGTGCGACCGCGCTCCCGATATCCCCGACACCGAGGATACCGAGTGTCTTGCCGTCGAGCGAGACCCCCTCTGGGGCGGGCCACTGTCCCTCGCGAACCGACCGGTCTATCCTGTGGAGTTCGCGGGTCAACATCGTCAACATCGCAATCACGACATCCGCAATCTCGGCCGCAAACGCGCCCGGTGTGTTGTAGACCGCGATTCCGGCCTCCTCGGCGGCCTCGAGGTCGACGCCGTCCAGACCGATCCCCCACTGTGAGATGACCCGCAACCGGTCGGCGGCGGCGATTGTCTCCCCGTCAACGCCGGTAAATCCAACCATCACACCGTCGTAGTCTGCGATGCGGTCCCTGAGTTCCGGTGCTGTCAGCGGTTCGTCACGCTCCGGGACCTCGTAACCGACGCCGCGCTCCTCGAACAGCGGGGCGAACGTGTCGACGTGGTCGTGGGCCAGTGGCATCGCGACGAGCACGCGGTCCTGACCCATCAGTCCTCGACAGCCCCGGACCGGAGTTCCTTGTCCGCGACCGGGTCTCGGTCGGCGAGCAGGATCTCGTTTTCCAGCATCACACCACACCCCGGACAGTAGTACTCGTGGTACCGCATCTCGTCGTCGACGTAGTTGCCGGGGTCGACCAGCAGCTGGTTCGCCGCCGTGACCGGTTTGACAGCGTGCGCGAGTGCCTGCTTGTACGGGTCCCCGCGGTCACAGAGTAGCTCGTCACAGTGGCGACACCGGAGTCGGTCGCCGCTTTCTGTCTCGACAATGACGATGTTCTCGTCGAACGGTCGTGACATTCTCACTCACCTCCTGCGAGTCGCTCAGCACGGATCTCGGCGCGGCGTGTCTCGGTCGCCGCCTCGTCGAGTGTCGCGTCGGGACCCTCGCCGTCGACAACGACACCGTAGTCCTCGTCGGCCGACGTCGCGGAAACGTACCCGTTGACGACGTCTGCGAGCACCCGTTCCGGGTCACGCTCGAGCGGGTCCCCGTAGCCCGGACCGCCGCCCCACCGGACGTGGAACACGTCGGTCGGGCCCTGGTGGGTCGTCTCCTTTGGAGCGAGCAACGACGGCTCTCCGAGTTCCTCGATATCTCCGGGGAGGGTGTTCGCCGCCAACCGCTCGTCTATCGGCGCGTCCCGGACCACCTTGTAGAGGTTCCCGGCCGGGGACATCCCCCCGCAGATGCCCTGAATACCGGGGAACGCAACGCCGAAACTGGCGAGTGTCACCTCCATCGGGACGTTCTCACCCTCGGGACCGCCGGCGTCGTGGGGCATCCAGCAGATAGATGCCCCCGAACCGCCGCGGTGCTTGCCGGCGCCGCCGGAGTCCTGTTCCTCGCGCCGGTAGAGATACAGCACCGGCATAGCGTCCTCCGACCGCTCGATGGAGGGTGCCTGTCCCCGGATGGGTGCCATGTGACCACCCGTGTCGATGCCGTCCTTGTAGCTACGAGCCCCCCACCCGGCGGCCATACTGTCAGTGAAGAGGTCGGCAAACGGCTGTCCGTCCTTGCCGAGTCCCGCGATAGAGACGATCGGCCAGGCCCCGGTTGCACCGACCATCAGGTCCTCCCGGTGCTGGTCACTCGCCGAGAGCATCTGACTGATAGTCATGGCGCTGCTGTCGAGCACCGCCAGGTTCGCGCTCACAGAACTCATGCTGACACCCGCCGGATACACCGCGTTGGCGATTGTTCCCTCGTCGGGCTCGAACTCCACGACCCGCTTGAACGCCGACGTCGCCCACGGCATGTCCCAGGCGAGCAACGGGTAGAGACACGGCAGGACGCCGCCGACGAACCCGGCGTACGTACAGTTGATGCCGCCGGCCTGTTCGTCACCCGAGAGCCGGAAGGTGAGTGACTCACCTTTTTTCTCCATCTCCAGGTTCATCCGGTAGATGTCGTTGTCGCCGACCTGTGCGGACTCGAGGTAGTTCTCGTGTCGCCAGGTACCGTCTGGCAGGTCGGCCAGTTTGCTCCGGAATCGTGTCTCTGTCTGGTCCAGGACATTCTCCATCGCCATCTTCACCGTGTCAGCACCGAACTCCCGGATCTGGTCGTGGATGCGGTCGCTCGCGACATTACAGGCGGCGATCTTCGCCCGCAGGTCCATACCGAGCATCGGCGGAGTCCGCGAGTGACGCAGGTAGACATCCTCAAGATCCTCGCGTATCTCGCCGTTCTCGACGATTTTGATCGGCGGGAGTGGCGTTCCCTCGTCGAAGATGTCGTCGGCACTGGCAACGAAACTGCCCGCGTCGACACCACCGACATCCTGCTGGTGAACGACCGCCGTTACCCAGGAAAACAGCTTCCCCTCGTGGAACACTGGTTTCATCAGCGCAACGTCGTTCTGGTGGAGCGGCCCGATCCACGGGTCGTTACAGAGGAACATATCACCCGGTTCGATACCGGGGTTCTCTGCACGGTGTTCGAGCACCCATTTCACCGCCAGGTCCATCACCGAGGTAAACGTCGAGATGTACGGCCCGATCTCCATTACTTCCCCCCGCTCGTTGGCCAGCGAGGTCTGGAAGTCGAGTGCGTCGGTCACCGCGACCGACCCCGAGACGTTCTCTATGGTCGACCCCATCTCCTCGACGAGTTGCGTGAACTTGTGCTGGAGAATCTCGTGGGTGACGGGGTCGATATCCACGCTCTCGACGGTGTGCAGATCGACGTGCTCTGCGAGTGTCTGTTCGTCCAATTCGCCTGCCGCATCAAACTTGTCCGCGCCTGGAATTGATGACATTATTTGCCCTCGATAATGATGTTTTGCTGTCGGTCGACCCGGGCCTGCTGGTGTGGCCTGACCGTAACGGTGGTCTCCGGGGCCTGCAGGAGCGCCGGTCCGTCGAACCGCATACCTGCGGCGATGTGCTTGCCGTCGTAGACGTCCGTCCGGACAAACGAGTCCGTTGACTCCCAGTACACCTCACGTTTCTTCCAGTGTGCATCGGCGGCGTCACCGGTTGCGTCGAAACTCCGGATGTCCGGGTCGGGTGTCGGGACCTCAGCGGTCACGCGGAACGTGACGAGTTCGACCGGTGCCGGCGCGTACGTCGCGGCCTCGCCGTAGCGCTGCTCGTAGATGCGCTCGAACCGGTCGCGGAGGTTCTCGACCAGGTCCGGTGTTATCTCCGTCTGCACAGGCACCTGGAGTTCGTTTACCTGATAGGTGTAGCGCATCTCGGCGGTGTAGCTGACCGTGACACTGTCGGGGTCGTGTGCGGTGTCGGCGGTGAGGTTCTCGACTGCACGCCGTTCGAGACGGTCGAACGTCTCTGCGACCGCCTCTGTATCGAACGGTTCGGTCATTGTCCGCGAGCTCTCCTCGACCCGGGTAATCTCGGTTGCGGTGATTCCGAACGCCGAGTAGACCGACGCGGTACCCGACAGCGGGACCGTGACCGACTGGACATCGATCTCGTCACCGTAGAAACTCGCGTGCATCGGGCCGGCCCCGCCGTAGGCGTACAGGTCGAACCGCCGGGGGTCGTAGCCCCGTTCGATGGTGACCTTGCGAAGAAGGTCAGCCATGTGGGAGTTGGCGATGCGGAACATCCCGGCGGCTGCCTCGGTGACACCGAGTCCCATCGGGTCGGCGAGTTCCCGCCGGATAGCCTCACGGGCACGCTCTATATCGAGGTCACGGTCACCGCCAACAAAGTACTCTGGGTCGAGATAGCCGAGCACGAGGTCGGCGTCCGTTACCGTGGGCCGCTCACCGCCCTGACCGTAACAGGCCGGACCGGGGTCGGCGCCGGCGCTCTCCGGACCCACGTGCATCTGGCCGGCGTCGTCGACCCAACCAACGGACCCGCCGCCGCTGCCGATGGACTCGATATCGGTCGCGGTCTGGTAGAGGGTGTACTGGTTTGCCACCTGCTCGGCAACGGTTTTCGGCTCGCCATCGACGACCAGCCCCACGTCGAAACTCGTGCCGCCGACGTCCGTCGTGATGATGTTCTCCGAGCCACGGGTCTGACCGAGATACTGTGACCCGATGACGCCCGCGACCGGACCGGAGTGTAACGCCTTTACCGCGAGGTCGGTCATCTCCTCGAGCGGCATCACGCCGCCGTTTGACTGCATCAGGTAGATCGGCGCCTCGAGTCCCCGTTCGCGCAGACTGCGTTCGAGCGCCTCCGAGTAGGATTTCATCAGTGGACCGGTGAAGGCGTTCACCAGCGTCGTCGCACCGCGGCTGTACTCGCCTAGTCTCGGGATGATATCTGACGAGACGGAGACAAACAGCTCCCGGTCTGTCTCCTCCTCGACGAGTTCCGCCAGTCGCTGCTCGTGCTCGGAGTTAGCGTGACTCCAGAGCAGGTTGATGGCGATGCCGTCGACGCCCGCCGCGAGCAGGTCACGGATTGCCTCGCGCGCGGCCGATTCGTCGAGGTCAACAATCACCTCGCCCTTGTAGTCGACACGCTCGGGAACACCCTTTATATACTGTTTCTCGACGATGGGCTCGGGTTTGTCGAGACTGGCGTAGTGCTGGATGCGCTCGCGGGTGAGTCCTGCTGTCCGGGATTTCACCTGTGCGATGTGCATCTCGTCGGTGGCCCCTTTTGTCGTGAGGTAGCCGACGTCACTGCCGTCCATCTCGACGAGAGCGTTTGTCACCAGTGTTGTCCCGTGATAGAAGGTCTCCGTCTCGGAGAGAAGCCCCTCAAGCGGTTGGTCAACTGCCTCGGCGACCTTGTCGAGCGACTCAAGCACACCCTCCGCAGGCGCGTCCGGTCTTGTAGCCGCCTTTGCTGTGCTCCGGCTCCCGTTGTCGTCGATGGCCACCGTGTCGGTGAACGTTCCACCAGTGTCTACACCGATTACATACGACATCGAATTGTATATCTCTGTGTATAATAATAAACGTTTCTCCGCACGCGACGCCCCTCGCCGTTCTTTGCTCGGCTTAGACTCTCGTGGACGCGCGACACCGACACAAACGGGTTGTGCCCGGATGATAATGTGTCAGCTCATGAGATAACGGGTTGCGCGGGAACGACCACAGATACGCGCACGGTGGCTTCACAAATCTCTCGACAGTGTATCCCTACCCTGACAGTCCACTCTGCATACACAATGGTGCAGAGATCAGGGTTCCGAGGCCGAGCTGGTCGACAACGCTGGACCGGATACAATTGAGTGCACTGTCCGCATCACGGCCTGGTCGGTGCAGACCGACACGTCGCATTACCCCCGAACATATAATATCGGGCACCCACAAGCGCAAGCATGCAAGCAGTTGTGGTCGAAGGGTTCGGTGACGGTACCGTCTGTCAGGTACCCGAACCGTCCGTCGCGAAAGACGAATTGAAAGTGGCGGTCGACCGGGTTCAACTCAGTGTTACCGAGTGCTCGCTCTACTTGGGTAACGAGATTATGGGGGCGGACATCGTGCGTACCCGACTCGACCGCGGCGATGGCCGGTTGTTCGGTCACGAGTTCTGTGGCACGGTTGTCGAGGCTGGGTCCGACACGTCAGTCGAGGTCGGCACCCGGGTGTACGCCCCGGACAAGGTGGCCTGTGGCAGTTGTGCGTTCTGTGCGGCCGGTGTCGAGCGCTACTGTCTGGAGATGGAGACACTCGGCACCCACCGTCCGGGCGCGCTCGCGGAGTTCGTTGCCGCGCCCGAGTCGGTGTTTCGACCGCTTCCCGACGCCGTCTCTGATGGGGAGGGGGCCGCGTTGCAACCACTCTCGGACGTGTTACTCTCGGTCTACGAGGTTGGCATCCAACCGGGTGACAGTGTGGCAGTCGTCGGAACAGGCGTGATGGGATACCACTGTGGACAGGCGGCGCTGCTCCAGTCGGCCGGCGAGGTGCTGGCGGTCGACATCGAACCCGAGAAACTCGAACTCGCCGCCGACCGTGGGATGACACCGGTCGACGGCACCGACGACCCAGTTGCGGCGGTGCGGGCGGCCACCGACGGGCGCGGTGCCGACATCGTCTTCGAGGCGGTCGGCGGTGCACAGGACCACGCCACCGAGGGGACTGACCCGCTCGCACAGGCCTTCCAGATGGTCCGACCGGGAGGGACTATCGTCC
Source organism: uncultured Halobacteriales archaeon (assembly GCA_964477945.1). GTDB lineage: Archaea > Halobacteriota > Halobacteria > Halobacteriales > Haloarculaceae > Halovenus. The sequence goes on along the minus strand of CAYZGA010000005.1, from coordinate 468 downwards.
AGACAGGTATCATCGACGGCACCGTCCAGTTCGAACCCCGGCGGTTCCGGGCGAAGAGCGTGCGCTGGCACAACCCGAGCATCGGGATGACCCGGTTCAGCCCCGGTACCGATATCGGTGCGCTCGCCCCTGAACTCGTCGCGAGCGGCCGACTAGATGTCGAGTCGTACATCACCCACGAACTCTCTGGACTGGAACAGTTCGAACGCGCCATGGAGATTACCACCGAACGTGACCGTCACGGTGCGCTCGGCCCGGCGCAACTGGTGCTCTGAACTCCGCTGTTAGACCTATTGTGACACCGATACACAGCCTACGCTTTCATACTGATCGGTGTGGATCTTTCCCCCCGGTCACAGTGTGCAGACTTGAACCGGTGAACCGCCCCGGGGTCAACTGGTTCGAGAGACTTCGTCTCTCGTCAGTTGCTCGCGGGCATTGCCCGCTCGCAAGTTCGTTGGACGTTGT
>CAYZGA010000004.1:14246-39792 GCA_964477945.1 uncultured Halobacteriales archaeon | reverse complement strand
TCGCCACCCAGAACGAGACGCTCCGTGACCGGTTCCCCGGCCAGCCACAGCACGTCATCAACTACATGACGTTCATCGCCGAGGAGTTGCGCGAACTCATGGCGGAACTCGGCTTCCGCTCGGTCGACGAGATGGTCGGTCAGGTGGACGTGCTCCGCCAGCGGACCGATGTCGAACAGGAGAAGGCGGCCAAACTCGACCTCTCGTCGCTGCTGGTCGAGCCGGACCGCCCCGACGGTGTCGACCGTTACAAGACCCGTGAACAGAGCCACAACCTCGACGAGCGCCTCGACTGGGAGCTCATCGAGCAGGCGCGACCGGCCATCGAGCGCGGTGAACCGGTTACCATCGATATGGATATCAGCAACGTTGACCGGACCGTCGGTGCCACCCTCTCGAACCGTATCTCCGAGCAGTACGGTGTCGAGGGGTTGCCCGCCGACACCATCACCGCCCGTTTCTCGGGAACTGCGGGACAGAGCTTCGGCGCGTTCCTGCAGGACGGGGTCACGATGGACCTCGTCGGGAGCGCGAACGACTACCTCGGCAAGGGGCTCTCGGGTGGCAAACTCGTCGTGCGCACGCCCCAGAACGCCGGTTACGAGGCCAGCGAGAACATCGTCGCCGGCAACGTCGCGCTGTACGGCGCAACACAGGGGGAGTGTTACGTGAACGGCGCGGTCGGCGAGCGGTTTGCGGTGCGAAACTCCGGTGTGAAAGGTGTCGTCGAGTCGGTCGGCGACCACGGCTGTGAGTACATGACCGGCGGCGCGATCGCCGTGCTCGGTGACATCGGCAAGAACTTCGCGGCGGGGATGTCCGGCGGTGTCGCCTACGTCTACGACCCCGAGAACACGCTCGAACAGCGGGCCAACACCGGGATGGTGACCGTCTCGGACGACCTCGAGGAGAGCGACCGGGCGATGGTGACCCGACTGGTCGAGAACCACGCGGCCTACACCGACTCCGAGCGCGCGAGAGAACTGCTCGAGAACTGGGAGACCGAACTGGAGCAGTTCTCCCGGGTGATGCCCGACGCATACGCAGAGGTCATCGCCGAGCGCTCGCGCGACGATGTCCGTACAGAACTGCCCGACTCAGCCACACTCGAGGCCGGCGAACCGACCACCCCCGTCCAGACCGGCGCGGACTGAGACGAGACGGCTCCGAACTGGACCCGCCTGTTCGCCTCGGATATTATTTGCGGCTCGATACCGACAGCTAAAGAACGCAGGAACACGACATCGGGCACACCGGACGATGGAGAGGAGTCGCGCTCGCAGGTACGCCGCAGTCGCCGTCGTGGGGGTACTGACACTCGTCTCGCTGTACGTTGTTGCCTCGCACGCCGGGTTCCTGCCCGTGAGCCCCGGCGAGTACGGGCAGCGCACACTGGCGGTGACCGACTGTGACGGCACCGAGCGCGACACGCTCACGGTCGACCTCGCCGTGTCATCGGCCCAGCAGTACGTCGGTCTCTCGCGGACCGACGCGCTGGCGGCCGACGAGGGGATGCTGTTTGTCTACGACGACGAGAGGTCCCGGGAGATCGTGATGCGCAACATGGACTTTGGGCTCGATGTCATCTACATCGGTGGTGACGGGACGATAACCGACATCACCACGCTCGACGCGCCGGACTCCGCGCTGGAGCAGTACCTCACGTACGACTCGACAACGGGCGTCGGCCGGTACATCCTCGAGGTGAGGTCCGGGTGGAGCGAGGCACACGGGGTCTCCGTCGGCGACTGCGTGACGGGGCTGCCCTGAACTCCCGCCACCCCACTCCGGTACAGCGCGTTCCGGCCTGCCCGGTTCGACCCCCGACGACAGTCGAGCGCAGGCCCGCACCCGAAAAGACCCAAAGAAAGAAATCGCCGGGGCCGTTCTCAGGACATAGAGAGTCACATGCAGGAAGCGTTCTACGACACGGATGGGTACGACATCGCGGAGTCGGTGCGCACGAAACACAGGGAGACCGCGGAGTCGGTGCTGGACCACGACGAGTACGGTCACCTCATCGGCGGCGAGTGGGTGGACTCGGCGAGCGGCGAGACGGGGGCGGCGGTCGACCCGACGACCGGGGAACGACTGGCGACGATTCAGGTCGGCACTGCCGAGGATGTCGACCGTGCTGTCGCGGCCGCCGAGGAGGCACTCGAAGGCACCTGGGGACAGCTCTCGCCGCGCCAGCGCGCGGAGCGACTCGAGGAGATTGTCGACCGACTGGAGAAACACCAGACAGACATCGCGAAACTCGACAGTCTGGAGGCGGGCAAGCCGAACATGCACTCCCGCTTTGTCGACTCGGAGGTGCTCATCGAGCAGTTCCGTCACTTCGCGGCACTGGCGCGCTCGGCCGACCAGGGACGGGTCATCCCGACCAACAACGAGAAGCGGGCGTTCACCCGTCGCGAACCGTACGGTGTCGTCGGGGCCATCTCGGCGTGGAACTTCCCGGCGATGTTCGTCGCCTGGAAACTCGGCCCGGCGCTCGCAGGCGGCAACGCCGTCGTGTTCAAACCCTCCTCGAAGGCGACCCTCTCCTCGCTGAAGGTGGGCCGCATCTGTGACCGCGTGCTCCCGCCGGGGACGGTGAACGTCGTCACCGGACCCGGCAGCGAGGTGGGCGCGGCCATCTCCAGTCACGAGGGTATCAGTAAGGTGACACTGACCGGGTCGAAAGCCGCCGGCGCAGCCGCGATGCGGGACGCGGCGGACACCATCACCCCCGTCTCGGCGGAACTGGGCGGCAAGAGTCCCAACATCGTCTTTCCCGACGCCGACCTGGAGAAGGCCGTCGAGGGGACGATGGTCGGTATCTTCTTCAACTCCGGCCAGCAGTGCACCGCCGGGTCGCGCCTGTTTCTCCACGAGGAGATCAGGGCGGAGTTTCTCGACCGTCTGCTCGACCGGGTCGAGGAGCTGCAGGTCGGCGACCCGCTGTCGCCGACGACCGATATCGGACCGATGATAGACCACGACCACTGCCGGACGGTCCAGTCGTACGTCGAGACCGCAATCGACGAGGGCGCGACGGTGCTGGCGGGTGCCGACACCGACGAGAGTTTCGCGGGCGGCGCGGAGAGCGACACCGCGGGTGCGCCCTTTGTTCCGCCGACGGTCCTGACCGACGTCGAGGACGACGCGACTGTCTCCTGCGAGGAGGTGTTCGGTCCCGTTCTGAGCGTGTTCGAGTGGAGCGACCGCGAGGAGGTTATCAGGCGGGCAAACGACACGAAGTTCGGTCTCGCCTCGGCCATCTGGACCGAGGACCTGCAGGACGCCCACGAGGTTGCCGCGGAGATCGAGGCCGGGACCGTCTGGGTCAACACCTACAACGACCTGCTCGACCCCGGTCCTCACGGCGGCTACAAGGAGAGCGGTGTCGGCCGCGAACTCGCCGAGGAGGCACTCGACGACTACACGCAGACGAAACAGGTCAAGATCAACCTCGGTGACGTCGCCACGTTCTGAGACAGGGAGACCGCCGCCACGCGACGGGACGGGTTGGTCGTCTCGCCCCGCTCGCCCGGCCGACGTTGTTCCGGACCGCGCGGTGCGGGTGCCTGCCATATGATGACAGCGCCTGGGAGATAGTGACTCTTAGAACCACTTGCGCCCGCTGAGTGACCTGGAGCGAAAAATTAATAATCGCTCACGATGTTTGGTCGGGTATGCGACGAGAAACCGGCCGGGTTCTGGTGTTGCTAACACTTTTCTGCCAGGTGGTCGGCACCGCGTCCGCACACGTGAAATACGTCACAGACGAGAAGGGCCGAGAGGTCACGGTCGGAGAGTTTCTCGCGACTGCACTGGGCGACCCGCTGAATCTCGTACTGCTGGCTGCCGGGGGACTGGGAGTGGCAGCCCTGGCTGGGGGGTATCTCCGGTACGCGACCCGTCTGACCGACGTGCAGGTGGGGATTCGGACACTGCGGTCGTACCGGCCGTATCTCGGGTGGATGCTGCGGCTCAGTATCGGACTGCCGCTGGTCGGGGCCGGGTTCTCGGGGTACTACTTCTCGCCGAGTGTGCCCGCCGAACTGCGTCTCCTGCAGGTTATCATCGGGTTCGCGCTCCTGTTCGGACTAGCGACGCGGGTGTTCGCGGCTGTCGGACTGGTCGCGTACCTCGCCGGACTGGTCGTGAACTTTCCGGAGCTGTTGCTCGCGAGCGAGTTCGTCGGCGGGTTCCTGGGGATTCTCGTCGTCGGCCCGGGCCAGCCGTCGGCGGATATGCTCCTGCGCCGGCTGAAGGTAACTGACGGGACGCTCCTGAGCCGGTTTCGCGGTGTCCCGACACCGGGGACACTGCTGAACCGTGTCGGTCTGACACACGAACTCGGGCCGATACTGATCCGGGTCGGACTGGGACTGAACTTCATGTATCTCGGGGTGAGTCAGAAGTGGCTCCAGCCCGGGTACGGGCTGTCGGTGGTCGAACAGTACGGGCTGGAGGGTGTGGTGCCGGTCAGCCCGGAACTGTGGGTGTTCGGTGCCGGTCTCGTCGAGTTGGGCATCGGTGTGCTCTTTCTCGTCGGCTGTTTCACGCGCGGTGCCGCCGTCGCCGGGTTCGTCGTCCTGACGATGACACTCTTCGGCCTGTCCGACGACCCGGTGCTGGCTCACGTCACCCTGTTCGGTCTCACCTCGGCACTGATGGTAACCGGCAGTGGCAGGTACAGCCTGGACAGCACCCTCGTCCCGTGGGTCCACCGCCGACTCAGCGCCGACCCGGACCGCTCCGAGCCACCCGCCACCACGACCGGCGACTGATACTGGCGAGACGACCACCACGACCTGTCGAGGGCTTACTACCTGCGACTCGTATGTCGTGGGGTTCGTCCGGGCCGCGACGTCTGGTTGCTCGTTCGAGACCTATCGGTTGAAACCGAGTATCGGACAGGCCGACCGGTCGTGTCCGTGCCGGCACCCACCACGACACCCCCCGCGTCGACAATGAACAACCGTGTAGATTCCGGCACGGACCGCCGGACTCGCCTGATATTTATACCCGGGTACCGTTCCGTGAGGTATGAGAGCAGTTGTCTTTCAGGGTGCGGAGGAACCCCTCGAGGTGCAGGAGGTCGACCGACCGGACTGCGACGACGACGGTGTCGTGGTCGAGACGGAGGCGTGTGGCATCTGCCGGAGTGACTGGCACGCGTGGCAGGGTGACTGGGACTGGCTGGGGCTGATGCCCACACCCGGCCTGGTGTTCGGGCACGAACCCGTGGGACGCATCGTCGAGGTGGGCGACAGCGTGACGGAGTTCTCCGAGGGAGACCTCGTGACCAACCCGTTCAACCTGAGCGACGGCACCTGTCCGTACTGCAAGGCCGGGCGCGCGAACATCTGCGAGAAGTCCGTCCCGATGGGGTTCGTCCGGTTCCAGCCCGGCGCGTTCGCCGAGGAGTACCCCGTCCGGAACGCGGACCAGAATCTCGTCGAGGTGCCCACCGATGCGGCCGACCCGACCGAGATTGCGGGGCTGGGCTGTCGGTTCGCCACGGCATTCCACGGCGTCAGCCAGCGGGCCGACATCTCGCCCGGTGACTGGGTCGCCGTTCACGGCTGTGGCGGCGTGGGGCTGTCGGCCGTTCACGTCGCCAGCGCGCTCGGCGGGAACGTCATCGCCATCGATATTATCGGGGAAAAGTTGGAGAAGGCACGCGCACTCGGCGCGACCGAGACAGTCGACTCCACCGAGGTCGAGGACGTGCCCCAGGCGGTGAAGGCGCTCACCGACGGCAGCCGGGGCGTCGAGGTGTCCGTCGAGGCGCTGGGTATCGCACAGACGGTGCAGGACTCGGTGAACTGTCTCGCGCCCGGCGGCCAGCACGTCCAGCTCGGTCTGACCACCTCCGAGGAGGGTGGCGAGGTGTCGCTCCCCGTCGACAACATCGTCTGGGACGAGCGCGAGTTCATCGGCTCCTACGGGATGCCGCCCCACGAGTACGAGGGGATATTCCGGATGATGGACGGTGGCAAGATAGAGCCGGGACGTATCATCTCCGAGACGTGTACGCTCGACGATATCCCGGACGTGATGGAGCGCATGGGCGAGTTCGAGACGATGGGTATCCCCGTCTGTACCGAGTTCTGAGTATTCTGCCGTCGACTCCACCGGGGCTCAGACGAGCACCGCACCGAACGGGTGCGCCGGCACGTCGGCGGTCCAGGCGACCCCCTCGGGGGTCACCAGCGAGACACAGTCGTCGTCGTAGTGTGAGAGCACCAGTCCGTCGCGGGTGGCAATCGCGGAGAGTCCGGGGGCCGGCGTGTCGATGAACCCGCCGGCGAGCGAGACGAGTCCGGCGCGCCCGGCGTCGAGCACCCACCACGACCCGTCGAGCGCGACGAGGTCGACCGGCCGGTCGAACCCATCGTGGACCGTGACCGGGTCCAGTTCCGGGTCGAACGCGTGGACGGTCCCGTCCGCACGCCCCGGGACGAACACCCGGCGGTCGGTCACGACGAGGTCGTACGGGTCCGCGCCGACCGACACCACACGCTCGATTGCGTCGGCGGGTACCGTCCCGGCGCGGCTGACCGTCTCGAAGGCGGCCACGTGTGCGTTCGCCTGGTCGACAGCGTAGCCCCGGTCGCCGTCGGGACCGAGCGTGACCCCCTGGACGCGGGCGTCCGGGCCGATATCGACCGTCCCGGCAACAGACCGCTCGGGCACGGAGACGATATCGACCCGACCGCGGCGACGGCTCCCGACGTAGAGGAGCCGCTCAGACGGTCCGACGGCAATCTCGTGGGGCTCTGCACCAACAGGAATCCGCTCGCACAACCGTCGGTCGACGGGGTCGACGACCGCCACGCTGTCGCCCGCCGAGCAGGAGACAAACAGGGCAGACCCAGCAACGGCGAAGTGTGAGGGACCGAGCACGCCAGTCTCGACTCGCTCGACGGTCCCGTCGGGTGTGACGGCGCTCACGGCCCGGTCACCCATCGTCGCGACGAACGTGGTACCGGCGGCGGTGGTGGCGTGGACCGGGTCGGGACCGACCGGAACGGTCCCGAGGGTGTCGCCGGTCGCGAGGTCGAGAAGAACCAGTTCGTCGGCACCTTCGCAGGGTACCGCGACGAGTCGGTCGGGCGGGCCGACGTTCGCGGTCATCCCGTGCAGGAGAAGTCACCGCTGGAGTCGCCACCACCGACCTCACCCTCCGTCTCCACGACGACGTTGGTCGCCGTCTCGACCGGGTACCGGCCGCGGTCGGTGTCGGCGTTGGCCCACTCGGTGAACCCGCCGTCGTACAGGCGGACGTCGTCGAACCCGACAGCACGGAGTGCCAGCCACGTCGACGTGGGGTTCACGTTCCCGCCACCGTAGACGACAGTCGGCTCGGCCGGGTCGAGGTCGCCCTCGCCCTCGTACATCCGAACGATATCGCCGGCCCCGGTGAGCTGTCTGCCGGCCACGTTCCCCACCCAGTGGACGTTGAGCGCCCCGGGGAGGTGGCCGTGGCGGTCGTTGTCACGGTTCAGCGCCTCGGACCCCGCCGCCGCGAGGTACGCCTCGGGAACGCGACAGTCGACAAGTCCCGGGCCGTCCCCGTTGAACGAGCCGACGTGGTCCGCGAGCCACCCCATCGTGCACCAGAGCGAGTCGTCCGGTGTCGCGTCGTAGCTCGCTGTCGCCGGTGAGCGCCGTCCGGTGCCGACGCGCCCGTTCCAGGGTTCGAAACCACCGTTGAGCACGCGAACAGTCCCCTCGTGGCCGATTGCCTCGAGCGCGAACACGAGCCGTGTCACGCGGGACCCGACACTCGCCCCGTAGACCACGACATCGTCGTCCGGTGTGAGCCCCTGTTCGGCGAACCCCGTCGCGATGTCCCCGGTGTCCGGAACGAGACCCGCCGACGTCTCGCGTTGCTGTGTCACCGTCTCGAGGGGGACGTGCCGGGCCCCGTAGATGCGTTCCTCGCGGAACTGGTCGCGGGTCCGCGCGTCCAGCACGACGACGTCGTCACGGTTGTCCGCGAGCCAGGGGGCACCGACGAGGTAGCCGACGTTGCCCTCGACGGCGGTTTCCGTCGCCAGGTCCGCGGGCGTGATTACCTCGATACACCCGGCCGTGCCGGCCAGTCCGGCCGCGGTTGCTCCCGCGGAGGCTTTCAGCAATCCTCGTCGCGTCGTCTCCGGGTCGGTGTCGTCGGTCATCCTCTACCCACAGTAACAGTGGTCGTCCACACAAAAGGTTGCCTCGTTTTGCCCGAACTCGAGTCCAAGCGACGCGAGCGAGGCCTGCAGACGGGCCGTGGTGTCCGCGTCCGGGCGGGTGGTGCCCGCGAGCGCGCCGGTCGGTGCCTCGCCGGCCTCGACAGTCGCGACAACCTCACGGCTCTCGTGTTCGATCACCGCAACCTCGTTCGCGTCCTGAACCGGCGCGTAGAGTTTCTCTCGGTTCGGTCCCCACGCCCCCGAAATTGCGGTGCCACCGATGTCGAGCGTGTCGGCCACCTCGAAGCTCTCCATGTCGATGACGGTCACGCCCGCACCGGGGGTGAACAGGTAGGCCGCCTCGCTGTCCGGGGCAACCTCGCTCGTGATGGGTGCCGAGGGGAGCCCGTCGTCACGGGTGATGCGGGCGAGTTCCTCCGGGTTCTCCGGGTCGGAGATGTCCCAGACACTCTCCGAGCCCACCCGCTCGATGTCCGGGTCCGGCCCAATCTCGCCCTCGCCGTTCTCCACGAGCAGGAACTCCCCGTCGAACGACGCGGTACACATAAACGGGAGCACGTCACCGTCGGTGACCGACTCGCCGACGTCGACCAGGGCTGCGTTCTCGAACGGGTCGATACGGACCACGCGGAGCGTCTCGCCGTTCACGTCCACGACAAAGGCGTACTCGCCGTCGGGCCCGATGGTCATGTCGCAGGGGCCGACGTAGTCGGTCTCGATGCGGTCGGTCACCTCGCCAAACGAGTCACTCCCCGGGTCGGCGTCGACACGCGATATCTCGTGGTTCGGCGGGTTCTCCGGGTTCGGCTCCAGGTTCGTCGTTCCACCCGAGGCGATAACGAGGTGCTCCCCGTCGGGGGTCACGTTCGGGTAGTTCGGTCCGTACCCGGTCTCCACGAACGCCTGTTCCTCGAGGGTGGTCTGGTCGAGCGCCCGGACACCACCGTCGACGTTCAGCCAGGCGATATCGTAGTCGGAGTCCGCACCGGTCGTGTACTGGTTCGCCGGGAACGAGGCGGTGGTGTCGACGAAGATACTCTCGAGTAACTCGTCGGTCTCGGCGTCGATGACGCTGACCGTCCGGTCGCCGGTGTTGAACACGAGCACCGTCGGGGTCCCGCCACCGCCGGAATCACCCAGACATCCCGCCAGGGCCGCCGTCGCGCCCACAGCCCCCGATGTCCGCAGTAGCCGCCGACGGCCGATACCTGACTCGAACGGGTCCGTCCGGTCCGGGTCCACCAGCGGTCGCTGCGAACTCGACTCGCCCCCTGTGCCATCACAGCAGTCGTCAGTCATACCAGATAGTAGTGCCACACAGTCAAAGGGGACCTGAAAGCACGCCACCTTGCCTCATCGCCGAACTACCGGCAACTGTTGCTCCCACACCGGACAGCGCGCAAGTCCAACCGGCTCCGGGCGTGGTTTAGGCGCGACGGTCTACTTGTGTGTATGGTGCTCTCTCCAGCCGGGTACATCGGGGCCTCACTGCTCGTCGGACTGCTGTTCGGTGTGTTCCTGCAAAAGGCGCGGTTCTGTTTCGTCAGCGCGTTTCGTGACTTCGTGGCGTTCAAAGATACCCGGGTGTTGCAGGGCCTGCTGGTCGGTATCGGCGTTATGACACTGTTCTGGAGTCTGCAGGCGACGCTCGGCTACTTTCGCGGGTTCTGGACGCCGGCCTGGGGGCTGGGCTCGTTTCTCGGCGGGGTGGTGTTCGGTCTCGGGATGACACTCGCGGGCGGGTGTGCCTCGGGCACGCTGTACCGGGCCGGCCAGGGGTACATCCAGTTCTGGCTCGTCCTCGTGTTCATGTTCGTCGGCTACGTCGCGTTCGCCCTCGTCTTCCCGACGGTCGAGGCGCTGTACTTCCAGCCGCTGAACCCCTTCGACGGGCAGACCCTGTACCTGGCCGCCCCCGTCTCGCCGGCGGTGACCGGTGTGGTGACGGTGGTGTTCGGTCTCCTCGCGTACGCCTTTGTCTCGGGTCGGGCGCAACTGCCGGACGAACCGTCCGGCGGACAGGGACCCGTGGCGGACACCCGTGCGCAGGCAGGGCTCCCGGGTCGACGCGCGCTCGACGCTGTCGTCGTCGGCGTGCGCGGTCTCGTCGACGGCACCATCGCCTACCTGCGGGGGTTCCGGGCCGACGACCGCCCGATCGGCGAGCGGTTGCGCGACTCCTGGGACGCACGGACCGCCGGTATCGGGATGGCACTGGTCGCGAGTGTCTGGTTCTGGGTCCACGGCCACTGGGCCATCACCGGCAGTGAGGCCCGCTGGGCGGGCTACCTGCTCGGCGAGGCGGGCGTCGATGTTGCAAACGTCGAGTACTGGGGCTCGATCCTGTTTCGCGACGGGAATATCGGGGTGACAATCGACATGCTGATGATCGGGTCGCTGATCGTCGGGTCCTTTGTCGCGGCGTACACGTCGGGTGATTTCAGGATTCGCAAGCCGAAACGCGAGCGCCTCCCGAACTACGTCGCCGGCGGTCTCCTGATGGGTGTCGGCTCCCGACTCGCCGCCGGATGCAACATCGCGAACCTCTTTTCCGGCGTCGCGCTCCTGTCGATTCACTCCTTTCTGGCCGGGGCTGGCATCATCGCCGGCGTCTACGTCATGACACACTACATGTACCGCGAGGTCGGGTGCGCCATCTGAGCGTCGAACCCGGCACACGAGACGGGACACGCCCGTTCTGAACAGAACCGGGTACGTTCGAACGTCGGTCAGGGGGAGTCACCCGACCGTGTGCGTTCGGATGTCGGTCGGAGAAAGCCGTTCGGATATCGCTCGGAGCGGAGAGTCAGGCGTCCGGGGACTCGCCGCGTTCGAGTTCGTAGTCCCACTCCCGGTAGCCTCCCTCCATGCTGGCGACGGTGGCGTCGTCGTCGACGCCCTCGAAACTCTGGATAAGTTTGGCCGCCTGAATCGAGGACTGACCGATGGGGCAGGCACAGACCACCTCGTCGCCCCAGTCGACCTCGTCGACCTTGGCCGGGAGCCGTGACATCGGGATGTTGATAGCGCCGGGGATGTGTCCCTGTTCGAACTGGGCGGGCGGGCGGATGTCGACGACCTGCGCGTCGCTGTCCTCGATGCGCCGTTTCACCGTCTCGGGGCTGAGTTCGTCCACCATCGTCAGGCCTTCCGCAGGAAGATACGGTAGAACCCGTCGCCGGACTGCCACACCTTCGCGTCCGCGTCGTCGCCGACGGCCTTTGGCACGTTCTCGGTGCTCGGCACGTGGTCGGTCTCCTGGACGAGCAGGTCACCGCTGTCCAGTTGTGCGATCGCCTTTTTTGCCTCGACCTGCGGGTACGGGCAGACCTCGCCGGTCATGTCCTGTACCTCGGCGGCGGTCTCGCGGAGCGTGTCCGCAGTCTCGTCGTCGAGTTCGTCCGGGAGTTCGACGACATCCTCCCAGGATGGCTGACTCATACACCTCTGTTGGCCCTGTCCCGTCTAACTGGTTTCGGAAGGGCTAGGTTTGGCCCCTATCTCGGACGTGCGAACACCGCGCACAGACGGGCCGTCCGGCAGTTCGACCGGTTCCGTCGGACTCTTGTCGCTGACCGACCAACCCGGGACATGAACGCAGACGGAGTCGACGAGTCGACGATCTTCGAGACGCCGTTGCTCGAACTCGACCTCGGTCTCGACTCGGACGCGACAGTCTACGCCAAAGCGGAGTGGTTCAACCTCTACGACGCGCCGTACGGGGGCGGATCGATAAAGTCGCGGGTCGCAAAAGGGATGCTCGACGGGGCAGAGCGGCGCGGCGAACTGGACCCCGACGTGACGGTTATCGAGCCGAGTTCGGGCAACACCGGCAGCGAGATCGCCCGTCTCGCCGGGGCCCGCGGCTACGATGTCGAGATCGTCATGCCGGACAACGCCTCGGAGGGAAAGGTCGGTGCGGTCCGTGACGCCGGGGCCGAGATTCACTTTGTCGACGCCGACCGCGGGTACGACGCTGTTATCGAGACCTGCGAGGACATCGTCGCCGCCAACCCCGGGGCGTACTTCCGCCCCAACCAGTACGAGAACCCGGACAACCCCGGCACCCACGAGCGGACGACCGCCCGCGAGATCTACGCGGCGACCAACGGGCAGGTGACACACTTCGTCGCCGGGGTCGGAACCGGGGGCACTATCACCGGGACCGGGCGTGGACTCCACGACCGCTCGGAGGAGATCACTGTCGTGGGGTTCGAACCCGACAGTCCGCTCCACGCCATCGACGGGTTGAAGTACCTGCGGTCGGCGGACCACTACCACCCGGGCACGTACGACGAGTCCGTGCTCGACCGGAAGGAGTACGTCTCGACGACGGCCGCCTACGAGCGCGCCCGGGAGCTCCGCGAGCGGTACGCCGACCGCGAGGTGACCGTTGCCGACCCCGGACAGCACGACACCCCGACCGTCCGGTCACACCTCAGGGTCGACGGGCAGTTCCTCCTCGGGACGTCTGCCGCCGCCGGTGCGCAGGCGGTCACACAGCTCGACGACGACGGCGCACTCGACGACGACGATGTCGTCGTGTTCGTGCTGTGTGACCGCGGTGACAAGTACGCCGACATCCCGCTGTGGGAGGAGTACATCTAGCCATCGTGTGCCGCCAGCGCCGTGTCAGGTGTCGTACTGGAGATGCCGCAGAATCAGAACCTCGCTCTCCACGACGAGGTCACCCGAGACGTGCTCGTGGAGCAGCACCGACTGCGCGAGGCTGTCGACCCGTGTCTTTCCGGTTGCTGTTCGCTCGGAGACCCCGATGCAGATGCAGTCCGCGTCCCGGTCGGCGGCGAACTCGACCACCGCCGATGTGTCCGGTACCCGGCGAACGGTGTACTCGACCCCGTAGTTCGACTCCGGGTCGACCTCGTCGAGGAGCGGCCCGAGCGAAGACAGCGACGGCAGTTGGAGCACGTGAATCCTTTTGTGTGCCGGTGTGACCGCATCGAGGGCCGCCCTGACGGCGGACTCCTGGTCGGCCGACCTGGGAACAACGAGGACACTCATTCGTAGGCCCCGAACAGGAGTCGACACAGGTTGTGCTGGACACGGTGGAGTCGCTCGCTCAGTGTCGACCGGCCGATACCGAGTTCGCTCGCCACGTCCGCCGCGGTGACCTCCTGTGGCACGGTGAAAAAGCCCATCCGGTAGGCCGTCTCCAGCACGGCGAGTTGCTGTTCGGAGAGTTTCCCCGAGAGGGTCTGCCGGAGTTTGTCACTCCCGAGCGGGAACCCGACGTGGTCGGTCTGTGTCGTACCGACGAGTTCGAGCGAACCGTACACCTCCTCGACCACGTCGGCGAGTTGCTTCAGGTGCTGCCAGTCTCGGACGGTCACCACCACCTCGAACTGTCTGTTCTGTCCGACAACCTGGTGCGGGATGGCCCGGTGTTCGACCAGCAGTGACAGCACCGACGGCTCCGGGCGACTAGAGACCACACCCAGACAGTAGCTGTCACGGCTCACCGACGTCTGACTCACGTGTGCGACCTCGGTCTCCGGCAGGTCGGCGGCGAGCCCCTCCTCAGAGAGCCCCGACTCGGACTGGACGGTCAGAAACAGGAACTCGTCGCCGCCCGCGAGCGAGAAGGCGTTGTCGACCTCGACGCGCTCTATCTCCTGGACTCCGAGAAACCGGGATACGACACCCGAAACGCCGATCTGAAACTCCACTCTGAGCATATCCACGTGAGGTGTCATCTGTAGAACGACGAGCAATATATTACTTTTCCCGCTATCGTCAGGTTTATATTGTGTAAGATGTGGCAGTAAGGATCCATTCGTCACGCCACGGCCCGACCTGGACAGCGACAGCACGAGCCAAACTGCTTTTGCCGGGTCGTCCCAACTACAGTTTGTGGTCGAGAGCGTCCGCAAACGCCCTGCCGGAACAGCGCGCTGTCGTCGAGTGCTGGCGGGTACCGCCGAGAGGTGGCCGTAGTGTACAGTCTATCGTCCCCGTTCGACCGGGAGTGGCACCGCGACACCGTGGTCGGGACTGGGCTCGGTGCTGTCGGGTTCGGTACGGTCGCCGCCAGCGTCGCTCTGTTGCGCGGTCCGGCGGCGGGTGGACAGTTCCTGGTGGCCGGTGGCGGTGTCCTGCTGGTGCTCGCACTCGCCGGGGTGGCGGCCGGACGTCGCTCGCAGGTCAGACCGGGGCTCACGCTCGCAACCGGTGTGACCCTCGTCCGGGGGTTGCTCGTGGCCGTGTTCGCCGGACTGCTCGCGGCGGTTGGTCTACCGGACGGCGGACCGGCGGCGTGGCTGCCGGGGCTCGTGTTCGGGCTCGCCGCAGCACTCGACCGGGTCGACGGCTGGCTGGCCCGGAGACGGGACGCCGAGACCCGGCTCGGTGCCCGTCTCGACACCGAGACCGACGCGATGCTCGTCTTGGTCGGGACAGTCGCGGTCGTGTCCGGGGGACTCGCACCCGCGGCGTTTCTCGCGGTCGGGACCGCCCGGTACCTGTTTCTCGCCGGGCACACTGTCCGGCGGTCCCACGGTGGCTCCGTCCGGGACGAGCAACACCGGTGGCTCAACCGGACGGTGTACGCCGCGGTGACCGTCACCATCTGGGGTGCTCTGCTCCCGGCCACCGATGCGAGTGTGACCCGTCCGTTGCTCGCGGTCGTCACGGTCCCGTTTCTGCTGAACTTCCTCCGGAGCTGGCTGGCTACCCGCGGCTGACACCGGTTACTCGGGTCGACAGACGAGCGCACCGTCGCGCTCGGTGACCGAGTAGCCGTGTTCGCCACACCGGGCACGAACCGCCTCCTGCCGGTCCGCGCCGGGCCGGTCGTGTGGTTCGACAAACAGTGTCGGCCGGTGACAGTCGAGTGTCTCTGTCGCGCCCGACAGCACCGCCGGTGCGAGCCCTTCGACGTCGATCTTGACGTGGTCCGGTGCCGGGAACCGTTCGACCAGGGTGTCGAGCGGGCGGACCGGGACCGGTTCGACGCGGGTCACACGAGCGCCCCACCGGGTCGCGTCGGTCACGTCGAACGACGATAGTTTCGGGAACGACGAGCAGTAAAAGGGGCGACGCCCGCGCTCCGCGCCGACGCCGGTCGGGCAGACACGAAGCGTCCCCTCGGGTGCGGTTCGCTCGCGGTTCGCGCGCAGGTGTCGTCGACTCACCGGGTTGGGTTCGACGGCGACGACCGTCCGGTCGGGGTCGTTTGCGGCCAGCGGGAGCGCGTAGTCACCGGCGTAGGCCCCGATGTCGTAGATGGTGTCGCCGGGACCGGCCGCCCCGGCCAGCGCGTCGAGTAGCGGGTCGGAGCCGTGGGTCGTGACCGGTTCGTAGGAGCGGTACGCCCCCGCGACAGTCGCGTGCCGCCGGGCGAACAGGCGGTGCTCGTGGTTGAACGCCGCCCCCCGGTGGTACGCCCACATCCCGACCTGTCGGGCCGCCTGCCGGAACCGGGCACACCAGTCGCCGGCGGCCCCGATCCGACGTCTGACGGGACCGAGAACCACATCACCCATCCAGTGTACGGACGGCCCCGAACGATATTCCTTTTTCGCCGTCGGGTCGTCACGCACTCACCGACGTGACCCGAGCAGTAGTCCGGCGGCGGCGACACCGCCGAGCAGTGCCGGAATCCAGAACGCCGTCACCCGGTACAGCACCGCCGCCGCGCCCGCGACTGCCGGTGTGGCGTCCCCGACGGTCACGAGCAGTCCCGTCAGGAGTGCCTCGGTGCTGCCGATACCCCCGGGTGTCGGCGCGGCCGCGGCGGCCCGCGAGAGTGGCACGACAAACAGCACGAGTGCGAACGGTGGGTCACAGAGAAACTCGAGTGCGAGGTACAGCACGAGCACGACAGTCAGTTGCCCGGCAACAGCGAGTCCGAACACACCGGCGAACCGGCGCGGGGAGGCGGCGAGTCGCTCCACCGCGGTGACGAACCCGTCCACGCGGGCGGCGATGGCTGCCGGTGACGGCGGGGACCACCCGAACGGTCGAGCAACGGCCGCGAGCAGGGTTGCGAGCACCGCGGGCAGTCGGTCGGTCAGCTGGTCTCGCCTGTGCCAACCGGCGACCACGGCCAGCAGGGCACCGGCGAACCCGACTCCGGTTGCGACCGCCGTGCCGCGGGCACCCGTGGTACCATCGGCGGTCACGACGTACACACCGCCCGGGACCCAGAGACAGAGTGTTCCGAGCGTGTTCAGGGCGTTGAGACTCCCGAGCGCCGCGAGCGCACGCTCGTACGGTGTCCCAACGGCGTGTGCGATGACACCGCTCCCGAGCGGCAGGCCGCCGGTCCGCCCGAACGGTGTCACGCTGTTGCAGAAAAGCGAGACACAGAGCAGGAGCGTGCCACGCAACGGACTGGTGGACGCCTCGACGGTGTCGAGTGCGAGCCACAGAGCGAGCCCCCACAGTCCGAGCGGCACGAGTCCGAGCCCGACAAGAGACAGCACCTGTCCCGGTTCCAGTGTCCGGAGTGTCCCGACGATGTCGGTGAACCCGACGAGGTAGCCGACCAGTCCGAGGGTGACCAGTCCGGCGAGCAGCCCCGCGAGTTGGGTGTATCGGCCCGACATCGACAGTAGTCGACAGTATCCCGGGTGGCCGTTTGAGGGTTTCGTCGTCCGGACGACCGGCAAGGAACCCGTGACACGCCGACCACGGTACCGCGATGGTCTGCACACGGCGAACACGAGCACAACGGTGGACGCAACCGGCGACACCGTGCACAGACCGGACGGACCGTCCGGCGGTGCCAACCGGACCTGCCGCGGACGCCTGCGCGCGACAGAATCCGCACCCGCATACAGTGTCGTCACCGTGTCGCTGTCCGCACACGGTGACGGTTCTCGGCACTGGACCGGTGTCACGGCTCCCTGCGAGCCCCGTTCTGTCGACAGGTACCCGTCGTACTGTCGTTGTACGGTAAAAATAAAGTATGGCACGCGACGTACGTACTGGCAAGGATGAACGAGAACAGTGAAATCGGCCGACGGCAGTACGTGCTGTTGGCGGCCGGGGCAGCAGTCTCGGCCGGTACAGCGGGGTGTCTCGGGTTCTTCTCCGACGACCAGTCACCGCCGCCCCGAAAGTCGAACGTCGTCGAGGACATCGCCGTCGAAGGCGGAACAGTGGTAGTCGAGTTCGTGCCTCCGGACAACCGGTGGCTCATGTCCCGACGCGACGTCGACACGTCGGAGCAGAACAGCCTCGACACGGGCGGGGGTCGGTCGACACTCGACAGGCTCTCACCGGTCGGGACAGCCTCGGCAAAGGGCCGGGGTGCGACCGGGCGCGGCACAGTCAGCCGAGGTGGTGGGTCCGGTTCGACCCCCCGGACCGGGAACGGGTACCTCTGGTTCGGCGGCGGCGCGTACGCGGGTACCTGGTACAACAACCACGACGACGAGGTGAGACGGTACCCCATCAGTATCGACGAGGTCGGCTCCGCACGACTGGGTGACAACCAGACGTTCCGCGACTCGGCCCCCGGTCCCGGTCCGGTCGGCTGGGACCGTACGTACGATACCCCCTCGGACGGCACGCTCCCGGTCGTCCCCGATTTATCGGAAGGCTGGTACCGCATCGGCGCACACACTGTTGCCGACGGCGGCGATGTCGACCTCGGGTGGGAGTCGTTCGACGTGTGGCTCCAGAACGACGCCGGGGGGTTCGACATCGCCGAGCAGTGGAAGGTGTCCCCCCGCATCTGACCACCCCCCGACGAGCAGTTCCGACGAGCGTATAGCGATACAGCGACCAGATACACACCCCGGAAACACATGGACACTCCGAGACTTGTCGGCTCCAGGCAGGGTATCCTGCATATCGTGGCACTGCTTGTCGCGCTCTGTAGCTTCGCGTACGAACTCGCGTACGCGGAGTTGCTCACCGTTGCCTACGGGGGCACGGTGACCCAGTACGGACTCACCATCGGGCTGTTTTTTTTCTCGCTCGGCGTCGGCTCGTACCTGGCCCGTCACCTCGACGAGACGCGGCAGTCGAACTTCTTTCGCACCGAGGTGTACATCGCCGCCGCCGCCCCGGTCGGGTTCCTGTTTATCATCTGGGCCGACGCGACACGGGCACTCGATGGACTCCCCTTGCTCGCCGAACGGATCACCGTCCGGGTGCCTGTCGTCGCAGTCGGCGTCCTCTCCGGACTCGAACTGCCGATGTTGCTCTCGATGGTCGAAACGGAACCGGAGACAACAGACAAACTCCCGGAGGCGGCTCTCACCCTCGCCTCGGTGCTCGACAGGGTGGCCCACGGTGTCGTCTCCCTGTTCTTTCACACGTCCCGGGATGGAACGCAGTACAACACCTACTCCTCGGTGCTCGCGATGGACTACCTGGGCGGACTGTTCGGGGCACTCGTGTTCGTGTTCTACCTGTACCCCGAGGTGGGGCTCGTTCCGTCGGTTGCGGGGCTGGCGTTGCTCAACTGCCTCGCGGCGCTCCTGTTCGTCGTTCGGTTCAGCGAGCGAGGG
Organism: uncultured Halobacteriales archaeon; assembly: GCA_964477945.1. Classification (GTDB taxonomy): domain Archaea; phylum Halobacteriota; class Halobacteria; order Halobacteriales; family Haloarculaceae; genus Halovenus. Next base: position 21,113 of record CAYZGA010000004.1, on the reverse strand, counting down.
TGGACCCCGTTTTCGGTCCCATCGGCCGACCGGACCGTTGTCACACGCGAGCGGGTCTCTGCCGTTCTGGTCTGTGTCCTCCTCACGGTGACCTTCGCCGGAGCGGTGGTGCAGAGCGACACCGTGAACAGTGAGGTGACCGGCTACTACACCGAGAACGTCATCGAACAGGAGTACCCGCGAGGAACAATCGACGCGACAGTGACCGACCAGTACACGACACGGTACCAGCAGGTCACCTATTACAACAGAACGTGGGTCGGTGACGGCAACAACACCGCGTTCGCGGGGGAGTCCGAGCGGTGTCTCCGGCTCGGGACCGCCGTCCAGCTGTGTGAGAGCTGGGCCACCTCCTACCACGACGGACTCGTCGACGTGCCGCTCTCGATGTACGAGAACTCGACCGACACCGACGTGCTCGTGCTGGGCGGCGGCGACTGGATTGCGACCGACCACCTCCGCGCCCACAACGTCAGTGTCGACCTCGTCGATGTCGACCGGACGTTCATGGAGCAGGCAAAGACCGACGAACTGCTCCGGCGGTACCACGACGACGCCTACCAGTACGACAACCTCACCGTCCACCGGCAGGACGCGTTCGAGTTCCTGAAGACGACACCCGAGGCGTACGACGTGATTCTTCTCGACCTCCCGGGGGCCACCGACGACGACCTGCTTCACCTGTACTCGACGGAGTTCTACTCGCTTCTCGCGGAGCGACTCACCCCGGACGGTGTCGTCGGGACCTGGGTGTACAGCCAGTACGCCTTTCCCGAGCACTACCGGACGTACCTGAACACAATCGCAGACGCCGGGTTCTCGCGTTCGCTCGGGTACTGGGCGCACGACGACCTCGACGGTGACGGAACGGAGGAACTCGGGGAGCGGTTCCGCCTGCTCGCACCGGACGAGACGCGGCCGACACCACAGCCATCCAACGGGACCGCATACGTCCAGCAACACGCGAGTAGCTACCGGTCCCTGGAGTGGTTGCCGACACCGACCTACGCCGGGTACGAACCGAGCAGTATATTCCAGCCAAACTACAACCTCGTTGTTGAACCGGGTGGAACCGATGAGAACTGAGACACTCTACATCTCGTATCCGGCGGACTCGGCGTACCCCGAGACGCTCGAACTGAAAACGGAGCGGACACTCAGCTTTCTCGGTGAGCAGTTCAGCTTCCGCATCATCGGGAGTTCACACTTCATCACCGCCGGGGCGCTCGGATTCGCCGAACTCGTCTCCTGTGAGCCACCCGACGCGGACCCTGCCGCCGAGGTACCGCTCACGCTGGGCTACCAGGACACGGTGTCGACTCGCGTCGGCGGAACCGCGGTTCGAACTGCCGTCCACTGTCTCCCGCTCGACGCATTTCCTCGCGATGTACCGTCCACCCTCCAGTACCGGTTCGCCGAGGACGCATACACGACTATCACACTCGACAGACCTGCCGGGCAGTACACGACCTACCACACGTACCCCGAACACGACATCGCGGTGCACACGAGAAGTCGCCTGACGGACCTGTCCGCGCAGGCAGACAGTCTGCAACAGGACACACAGCGCAGCACAGTCCCGACAGGTGGCGGTGAGTGGCCGTGACTCGCTGCGAGTACAGCTTCAGGCCGGCCGACCACGAGCACACGTCGCTGACCGACAGGTGGGAGTGCCCACACGACGCTGTCGAAGACGCCGACTACTGCCCGTTCCACCTGTCACCGGAGGAGCGCGACAGCCACGGGCTGACACCCGACGAGGTGGTGTCGCTCGCCCGGGAGAGGATACGAACCGGGTCACACGACCAGCGCGTGTTCGTCGGTGCTCACATCCCGGAGATACCGCTGACCCGTCTGCGACTGCGCAGCGACACGAGCCACCCGATCGACCTCCGGCACACGACGATTCCGGGCGGTATCGACACCGAGCGTGCACAGATCGAATCGCACATCGACCTGCGACACAGCACGGTCGGCGGGTTCGAGGCGAGCAGCTGTGAGTTCGAACACGGTCTTCGCTGCTCCGGGGCGAGGTTCACCGACACGGTCCAGTTCGACGAGGTCTACGTCTACCAGGACGCGGCGGCGTTCTCCGGGGTCGTCTTCGAGTCGGACGCGGTGTTCGACGACGCCAGTTTCGACGATACCGTCTCGTTTGCCGACGCGGAGTTCCGTGCCGGGGCGCGGTTCCGCGCGACACGCTTCTCCGGGGACACGCAGGCAACCGGGGACGTGACCGAGTTCAGTTCCGCGACGTTCGGCTCGACGGTGACCTTCGAACTCGCCGTGTTCGAACGGACGGACCTCAGTGACGCCACGTTCGACGGTCCGGTCACGCTCTCACAGGCGACTGTCGGCGGCGATCTTGACCTCTCCGGGGCCGAGTTCGGGGGGACTGTCGACGGCCAGGAACTGGTCGCAAACGAGGATGTCGACCTCTCGGGGGTGGTCTTTCGGGGGGCTGTGGACTTCAGCGGGGGGCGGTTCATGGGCGGTCCTGATATCATCCGGCGGGATCTTGAGTGTTCGGACGCCGTCTTCGAGGCGGGCTGTACCTTCACGCGTGCAGTCATCGGTAACGCCTCGTTCGACGGGAGCCGATTCGAGGGTGAGACCACCTTCGAGCGGGCCGAGTTCCGCCAGCAGACCGCGTTCACCGGTGTCACGTTCGAGCAACCGGTCGATTTCGACGAGGTCATCTTCGACAGTGACGTGACCTTCGCCGAAACTGAGTTCGAGGACACCGCTGTCTTCCGTGGCAGTGAGTTCCGCGGGAGCACCGACTACCTCTCTGACGACGCGATATTCACCGAGGCGCTGTTCTACAGTGATGCGCAGTTCCAGGACACGGTCTTTGCCGCCGCCAACTTCACGCGTGTCTCCTTTCGGGGTGACGTCGCGTTTCGGGACGCCAGTTTCGAGGAACTCACCCTCCACGCGTACTCGTTCGGGGACGACACGTACATCGACCTCACTGACGCGACGGTCGACGACGGCACCATCACGCAACCGACCGATGGGTGGGTGCGCGTCGACCTCACGAGAGCGACGCTGGGCGATGTCAAACTGACCGCGGACCAGCTCAGCGACGAGCGGGAACTGCTCGATTACGTCCGGTTCTGTGACACCACCTTCCGGGGGTTCGAGTTCAGTTCACACACCGACTATCTCGACCGCAACAACTGGAACCTGCACGCGTTCGACGCCGGCACCGGCGACCACGACTACGCGGTTCCGATGGGACCGGAGACGATCGAGCGGACGTACCTCAACGCGAAATCGAGCGCCTCGGAGATGGGCGCGAACAAGGCTGCCGGGGAGTTCCGTGTCAAGCGACAGTACTACCTCAGACAGAAGTTCCTCGAAATCGCGACGGACACCGCGGAAGATCTCACGACACGGGTCAGAAACGGGCTGCGAGCGGCCGAGAACGCCTTTCTCGGGGTGACCTGTGGCTACGGACTCCGCCTGTACCGTATCACGGCCGTGTTTGTTCTCGTGCCGCTCATCTTTGGCTTTCTGTTTACTTTCGGCGGTGACCCGTTTGCCACCGACGCCGAACAACTGCGCTCGCTCGGTGCACTCACGACACTGGACGGACTCGAAACGCTCGCGATCAACATCTATTTCAGCTACATTACCTTCCTCACAATCGGGTACGGGAACATCGGTCCAACAGGACCGGCGGCACGGTTCAGCGCGGCGGTGCTCGTCTACCTGAACGTCATCCTCGCCGGACTGTTGCTCTACGCGCTGATCAAGCGCAGCGAGGTCTGATACGGTCGTGTGTGATTATTTTCGGCCCGCCCCGGAAGTTCACGCGGGGGCTGACGCATCTGTCTGGCGATAGCATAGCGGTACAGAGTCACGCACGACCGTATGAGCGGGCGTCACTGCTCGCTCGACCGCCCGGGGACAGTTCGACGCGACTCGCCGTTCACAATCGACTCGTATCGACTCGGTATCGCGCACCGGCGGCACCACGCTCGCGGCGTCGTCCAGAACGTTAATGTTACCAGAAAGAAACTGTGTAACAATGAGTTCCCAGTCGTACAGCGGCGACATCACGTTCAGTAACCGCACCGGCGAGTCGGTCAGGGTCCGCGACCCGGCGAACGTCCACATCACGAGCAACAGCGTCGACGGGGATATCAAGATTGTCGACGCGGGGTACGTCTTTCTCGCCGCGAGTCGGGACACCGAGTCGGTCACCGTCGACAGCGTCGACGAGACTATCGAGGGTGACATTGAGGACATCTACACCGAACCTGGCGGGTCGACGGGCGACCTCGTCATCGAGAACGCGGGTGACGTGTTTATCGAACCCGACGCCGCAACCGGCGGTATCGAGGTAAAGGGGCAGGAACAGCTGTTTGCCGATATCGACGACACGGCGGTCCCGCGGGCCGACGACTCCAGGACCCTCACCGGGTGGGAGCGTTCGACCACCGTCACCGACCCGGCGACTGCTGTCGGGGTCACCGGGGGTCGGTGTGAACTCACCGTCGACGAGACCCGGACAGATACCGACGTGTTCGTGACGGGGTGGAGCAACAGGGTCGATATAAACGGGCGTGACTGCACGGTGACACTGCATCTCGTCGGGTCGTACAACGAGATACGCGCCGGGCCGTACGTCACCCTCGAGCGGGGCACGGCGGCTGGTCTGGAGAACACCGTCGAGTCCGAGAACATCCCGTACGCCGACATCATCGAGACAACAAAGGACGAGGCACTGGACACGGCAACGTTCGGCCGGCACAAACTCGTCTACCAGGTGCCGGCACCCGAGGAGGAGTACTGCCCGTCGTGTGGGGCGGCGTCCGACCGCGTGATCAAGCGCAAGCAACTGGACGCGTTTTTCCTGTTCGGGAGCCCCGTCTACACGTACGAACAGGGCGGTGACGCCTACGAGTGTGGGGAGTGCTCGATGAACGCTCACCCGGAAGTGCAGCTCTCCGAACAGGAGCGAAAAGAACTGTTCCGGTAGGCTGGTTCCCGGGCTACCCCGCGTCTCGGCTATCCCGTCGTCACCAGCCACACGACACGCACCGATGAGAGCGGGACTGACACGGGTCGCCCATCCCACGGCCAACGGTCGAGAGACCGGTTCGGGACACTCTCAGAGCGGAGTCGGACCAGTCCACACAGGAGTCCGGACGCCGACGAGACGGGCAGCAACGGGGCGACCACGCGAGAGCCAACAGGTCCCGGCCGTCAAGCGCAGGCGGAGCCACTGACCTGCGGCGTTGAGCAAAAGAGGATAGTCCCCGAGGCCCGAACAAAGCGATATGCGTGACACACTGGTTATCGGCGGCGGGGTAGCCGGACTGCAAGCGGCCGTGTTCACCGCGAAGGCGGGGCTCGACACGCTCGTCCTGAGTGGCGGCGAACCGCTGGTCCGCAGTACGGATATAATACAGAACCTCCTCACACACGAGGAGGTGGCCGGCGACGAGATAATCGAATCCGGTCGAGAGAGGGTCCGCTCGTTCGACGGCGAGATAACGGACGCGACCGTGGCCGCCCTCGAACGGGTCGACACGCCGGGACCGCTCCGGGCGACGACAGAGACCGGCGAGACATACACCGGCGAGACTGTCGTTGTTGCGACGGCCAGCGAGTTCGGCTTTCTCGACCCCCTGAGCGACGAAATCGGGTACACTGACGGGCGCGAGGGACAGTTCACCATGGAGCGTCACATCGTCACCGACGAGGCCAACCGGGCGACAGAGAACGTCTACGCCGCCGGTCTGGCAAACACCTGGGAGTACCAGACATCGGTCGCGATGGGCGACGGCGCGACGGCGGGTGTCAATCTGGTCAGTGACCGCCGTGACGAGGCCTACGTCGACCACGACTGGTGACCCTCGCCGGACTCGGGGGCGAGATTCCGTGCCGCAGGCAACGAGGGTGCTGGTCCGTCGACGGTTCGCCCGCGGTGACCGGTTTCCGGCGTCCCGTGGTCGACGATTACTGCCCGAACCGCTCGACGACACCCCGAATCGTGTCCTGCTTGCAGTACCCGACGACTGACGTCACCGCGAGCACACCGACGAGGCCAACTGCGTACAGTGGCTGGCCCGTTGCGAACCCGTCACCGGCGTACACCGTCACGGCGTAGGCCGGGAGTCTGCCGACGGCGATGACGGCGATGAACGTCCGGAGTCGCCAGTCCGTGAGCCCACTCAGGAAACACACCGCGTCGTCCGGTAGCCCCGGGATGAGCACGAACACGAGCAACCCGGGCACACCGACACGGTCGACGAACGCGTCGAACCGGTTCAGGATGTCCTCGTGCAGGAGTCGTTCGACGGCCGGTCGGCCGAACCGACTGGCGAGGCTGAACGCGACGGCGCTCCCGATGAGCACGCCGACGAGACTGTACACCGACCCGGCGACCGGACCGAAGATGTAGCCCGAGGCGAGTGCGACCACCTGCCCCGGAACCGGGGCGACGACGACCTGTGTCGCCTGCACGAGCACGAGCACCACCGGCGCGAAGACGCCGAACCCGCTCACCCAGGCCCGGAGTTGCTCGGGGTCGAACAGGAACGCCGCGTGCTGGCGAACACCGACCGACACCGCGACGAGTACGACTGCCAGTGCAACCACGCCGACGATACCGCGCCGGAGGGCACCGCGAGACGAGAACACCTGTGCGTTCGAAGTGACCATCGTTACTACCTGGTAGACGTGCAATCCCCCTCACCGTACATGCTAGGCACGCAGACACCACCGGAATCACGGTCTAGCTATACAGACAACCCGGGACAGGTCCTCGCCCGGCACGACGCTGCCGCCGGTGTCGGGTGCTACCGTGCCAGCGTCGTGTACGTATCTGGACCTATTCTACGATACGTGAAA
>CAYZGA010000004.1:0-14146 GCA_964477945.1 uncultured Halobacteriales archaeon | reverse complement strand
GTGCTACCGTGCCAGCGTCGTGTACGTATCTGGACCTATTCTACGATACGTGAAATAATCAACCGGTATACAATCAGTCGTTTTAGATGTCGAACCGGATATGAGTCGTCGTTGTTGATGCCCCTCTCAGAAGGTAAACACGGCCACGTCACCGCCGCAGTCGGGGCAGGCCGTCGACTCCGCAGAGAGGTTCTGTCCGCAGTTCCGACACTCGTAGTGGCGTGTCTCGTCTGTTCTGCTGCCGCCGTCTGTCAAGATCGAACTCAAGATCATGACGAGTATGCGGTCCAAGGGGGTACGTGGATATAAGTCCTTGGCAACCACACATGGTCACCGCTTTTTGCCTGACATCTCTGTGAGCTCGGGCGCGAGCCAACGTGTGCAGGAACCCGACCGGAGACAGTGTATCCGCTCCGAGCGAACGCGGGATACGTCCGGAGTCCCGGGGTGACACGCGACGCGTCGCCAGCCGAGACGGCGGGTGCGAGCCCCGGGTCTGTACGAGCGAACCCGACGGGCCACCGGCCCGTTACCTCGGCAGCGGGGTCCGGAGTCGCGAGGGATTTAGCCTCTCGAGGTCTATTCGGGGTTGTGGCACGCGGGAACGGACCCGGGTGCGTGGTGTGGCCCGGCGCGCCCGACAGCCCGTAACCCGGACACGACTACACAGATGCGGACACTCAGACTCAAACTCCTCCTCCCCGACGAGGGGGCGCCCGACACGGCCCGGCGCGTGTTCGACAGACTCTCCGATACCCACGCCGACCAGGCAATCTTCCAGATCAACCAGACGCCGTACGTGGCTGCCGACGACTGGGGATTCCAGGTCCGCTACGAGACGACGGTATACACCCGGCAGGAGTTCGTCCAGAGCACGTCCCCGGCGGCGGTTGAGGCGGTGATGGCACGGGTCGCGCCCGACTCCTTCGAACGGCGGGTGGACGACGAGACGGCCTGACCTCTCAGTTCTGGGAGAGCTACCGCTGTCTTCGGTAAGAGCCCAACCGGTGTGTGTCACCTCGCGGGGACCGACAGCCTCGGTCACGCCGGCGGCGGCAGCCCTGAGCAGCCGGATACGGCGCTCACGCGCTCTTTCCCGCGTGGGTCCGCGTCGCCGTCGCCGTCAGATATCCAGGTCGTAGAGGCTGCCGTACTTCTCGCGGGCGTAGTCGAGGAAGTACTCGGCGGTCAGGTCCTCGCCGGTCGCCCGGCGAACGAGTTCGGGCGTGGTGTACCGGCAGCCGTGCCCGTGTATCTCCTCGGTGAGCCACTCCGAGAGCGGGTCGAACTCGCCGGTCTCGATGTCGTCGTCGAGACTCCCGAGGTCGCGCTCGGCCGCCGCAAACAACTGGGAGGCCAGCATCGACCCGAGCGAGTAGGTGGGGAAGTACCCGAGCATCGTCCCGGCCCAGTGGGTGTCCTGCAGACAGCCCTCGGCGTCGTTCTCCGGGCGGACCCCGAGATACTCCTCCATCTTGTCGTTCCAGACCGCGGGCACCTCGCTCACGTCGAGGTCGCCGCGAACGAGGTCGCGCTCGATCTCCCAGCGGAGCACGATGTGCAGGTGGTAGGTGAGTTCGTCGGCCTCGACCCGGATGAGGTTGTCGTCGTACACGCGGTTCGCGGCCTCGTAGAGGTCGCGCGGGTCGGCCCCGACACCGAGATGCTCCTCGACGCTGGGGGTGAACAGTTTCCAGAACGGCATCGACCGACCGACGTGGTTCTCCCACAGCCGCGACTGGGACTCGTGGATGGTCATATCCCGCGATGCGCCGAGCGGCGTTCCGTACTCGCTGTCGGGGAGCCCGAGGGTGTAACTGGCGTGGCCGAACTCGTGAATCGTCGAGCCGAGCGCGTCGAGCGGGTCGTCGGGTGAGAACCGCGTCGTCACCCGGGCGTCGAACTGTGTGCCGACCGAGAACGGGTGTTCCGCGGTGTCGAGGCGGCCGCGGTCCCAGTTGTACCCGACCGTGTCGAGCGCGTCCCGGACAAGCGCCTCCTGGCTGTCCTCGTCGTAGGTTCCCTCGAACGGGTCGGCCAGTTCGACGTCGCTGTCACCGATGGCGTCGATGAGCGGCGGCAGTTCCTCGCGCAACTCCTCGAGCACCGCCTCGATGTCGGCCAGCGGGATGTACGGCTCGTAGTCCTCGACGAGCACCGCGTACGGGTCACGGTCCGGGTCGATGGCCTCCGCGTACCGCCGTCGCAGGTCGACAATCTGTTCGAGGGTGTCCTCGAACTGGCCGAAGTCGGCGTTTTCCTTTGCCTGTGTCCAGACGGGGTGTGCGGCGGCCCGTGCCTCGGTGAGCTTCTCGACGAGCTCCTCGGGGACCCGTGTCGCGCGCTCGTGTTCCCGGCGCATCTCGCGGACCACCGCGGCCCGGTCGCCCTCGACACGCCCGTCGAGCTCGTCGAGCCACGCCGCGAGGTCGTCGTCTGTCAGCAGCTCGTGCTGGACAGTCGACAGCGCCGAGGCCTGCTTCGCACGCGCCGGTGTCCCGGCGTCGGGCATCACCACGCGCTGGTCCCAGCCGAGCACCATCGACGCCCCGCCGAGGTAGTGGTACTGCTCGACGTGGTCGAGAAACTCCTCGTAGGTATCGTCACCCTGTGTGGTCGCCATAGCCGCCGGTACGGCCACCAGCACAATCAACCCACTGGTCTCGGGCGCGCTCTGACCGCCGCGTGCCGGCGTTCGGGAGGCAGCGAGCCGTTTATGCGTATCCGATACAGAACACCAGAAGAGAGCCCGATGAATCAGGTGTGTGACATCAACGGCTCGCGCCCGACCCGACGTGAGGACGGTCGGGTTACAGCTGCCGACAGCCAGGCCGGTGGTGAGGGCGCGTGACCGCACCCACGGGTATTCTGTCGGGCGTGAGCGTCGCTCACGAGCGTGCCACCATCGACCACCTCGAGGCCGCGACAGTCCAGAGCCAGCGGGCAGCCGTCGACTCGCTGCTCGACGAGCCCGGTGTCTCGGAGGGGTTCGTGCTCCAGACCTGTAACCGGGTCGAGGCGTACGCGGTCGCAAACAGCAGCGAGCAGGCGCGCGCGGCACTGTCGGTGGTGGCCGACACCGTTCCCGACGACGTGGTCAGGGACCTCGACCACGACGGAAGTCTCCGGCACCTGCTCCGGGTGGCCGCCGGGCTGGAGTCGCTCGTTCTCGGCGAGGACCAGATACTCGGGCAGGTCCGCGACGCGTTCGAGGATGCCCGGGCAGCCGGCGGTGTCGGCCCGATTCTGGACGACGGCATCACGAAGGCGATTCACGTTGGCGAGCGGGCCCGCACCGAGACGGCTATCAACGAGGGTGTGGTCTCGCTCGCGAGCGCGGCGGTGCGACTGGCCGCCGAGCGCCGGGGGCTCGACGGGGCGACAGCTGTCGTCGTGGGTGCCGGCGCGATGGGGCGACTCGCCGCGAAGCACCTCGCCGACCGGGTCGACCGACTGGTGCTGGTCAACCGCACGGTCCCCCGCGCCGAGACACTCGAGACTCGGGTTAGACCGGCGGCGGCGACTGTCGAGGCTGCCCCGCTCGAGACGCTCCCGGACCGTCTCGACGCCGCGGACGTCGTCATCTCCGCGACCGGCAGTCGCGACCACGTCGTCGAGCCGCCGGCACTGGCCGACACCGGGTCGACGTTCGTGGTGGACATCACCCGCCCTCGTGACGTCCCGCCTGCGGCCGACGACCTGCCCGAGGTGACCGTCTACGACCTCGACGGACTGGAGGCGGTGACAGAGGAGAGCCGGCAGATGCGCCGCGAGGCCGCGGACCGGGTCGAGGACATCGTCGACGAGGCGTTCGAGCGCCTGCTGGTCCAGTACAAGCGCAAGCGTGCCGACAGCGTCATCTCGGCGATGTACGAGAGTGCCGAGCGCATCAAAGCGGGTGAACTCGAACGGACCCTCTCCGAACTCGACCTCGACGAGTCGGAGACCGAGGCCGTCGAGTCGATGGCCGACGCCATCGTCTCGCAACTGCTCGCGCCGCCGACCGACAGCATCCGGGACGCCGCCGAGGCCGACGACTGGGAGACGATTCACACCGCACTCCAGCTTTTCAACCCCCACTTCGGACCCGACGACACCCCGTCACCGGCCTTCGTCGCCGCCATGCAGTCGGCCGTCGAGGACGACTCGCGTGGCGAGGGGGAATCCGGCAACTGAGTCACCGTCTCGCGCTGTTGTGCCGGGTGACAGAGCGACCGCTCTCACAGCGGGACCGTTAACAGGGTGCCGGCCCGAACTGTCGTATGCTCTCTCTTGTCGGTCTCGGACTCTACGACGAGCGCTCGATCACACTGCGCGGGCGGGCCGAACTCCGGCGGGCCGACTGTGTCTTTGCCGAGCAGTACACCAGCCAGCTCGCCGGGGCCAGCATCGCCGACCTGGAGTCCGCACACGGCGTCGACATCGAACCCCGCGACCGTGCGGGTGTCGAACAGAACCCGGAACCGGTGCTCGCGGCCGCCGAGACCGGACACGCCGTCTTTCTTGTCGGCGGTGACCCGATGGTCTCGACCACCCACGTCGACCTGCGACTGCGCGCACACGAGCGGAATATCGAGACGCGGGTGGTCCACGGCACGACGGCACAGACCGCGGCGAGTTCGCTCACCGGTCTCCAGAACTACCGCTTCGGAAAAGCAACCACACTCCCCTTTGCCGATACCCACGGCGGCGTGCCGGACAGCGTGCTCGACACCATCGGGGCGAACCGGGAGCGTGGCCTGCACACGCTCGTGTACCTGGATATCGACGCCGCCGCCGACCGCCTGATGACCGGTGACACGGCCGCCGGACTGCTCGCCGACGGCGTCGACGGGCCGGGTGTCGTGGTGGCACGGGCCGGGAGCAACGACCCGCTGGTCCAGGCCGACCGCCTCGACGCGCTCGCCGAGGGGTCCTTCGGGCCGCCGCTGCACCTGCTGGTCGTTCCCGGCGAGTTACACCCGATGGAGCGGGACGCGCTTGCGGCCTTTGGCGACGCGCCGCCGGCGCTTTTCGAGTAATCCCGGTCGAGCCGTGCGGTTAAGTCACGACAGTCCCACAGTCGGGTATGGACACAGTCGAACACGGCGACTGGCTCCGGTCGACACGTCGCGAACTGCACCGCCGTCCCGAACCCGCCTGGTGCGAGTTCCACACGACAGCCCGCATCGTCGAGGAACTGCGCGAGATGGGTGTCGACGACGTGCAGGTCGGGCCGGAGATACTGGCCGACGGCGAGCGTGGCGGCGTCCCGGCAACGGAGGAACTGGAGCGGTGGGAAACTCGCGCCCGCGAGTACGGCGTCGACGAGGCACTGCTCGACAGGATGGCCGGCGGGTACACCGGCGCGCTGGCGACGCTGTCCCGCGGCGAGGGACCGACGGTCGCGCTCCGGGTCGACATCGACGCGCTTCCCCGCGAGGAGTCGACAGACGGTGACCACGCGCCGGTGGCGGCTGGCTTTCGCTCCGAACACGAGGGGTACATGCACGCCTGCGGTCACGACGCCCACGCTACCATCGGTCTCGGTGTGCTCCAGGCTGTCGCGGACAGCGAGTTCGAGGGTACGCTGAAGGTGCTGTTCCAGCCGGCAGAGGAGGTTATCGGCGGGGGCCGGCCGGTTGCCCGGAGCGGCCACCTCGACGACGTCGACGCGCTGCTCGCGGCCCACGTCGGACTGGACCACCCGACCGGCGAGGTGGTCGCCGGTATCGACGACTTTCTGGCGGTGTCGCACTTCACCGCGGAGTTCCAGGGCGAACCGGCACACGCCGGGGCCAGTCCGAACCAGGGGCGCAACGCCGTCCACGCGATGGCGACCGCCGTCGAGAACCTGTACGGCATCGCCCGCCACGAGGACGGTGCGACCCGAATCAACGCGGGTGACGTCGGTGGCGGTACCGCACCCAACATCGTCCCCGAGGAGGCGTACATCCACGCCGAGGTGCGCGGCGAGACGACCGAACTCATGGAGTACACCCGCGAGCGCGCCTACCAGGTGGTCGAGAGCGCCGCCGAGATGCACGACTGCACTGTCTCGGTCGACCCCGGTCCCGAGGCCCCCAGCGCCAGGTCCGACGAGCAACTGGTCGACCTGGTTGCCGATGTCGCCAACGGGTCGAATCGTGTCGAGGGTCTCGTCCGCCGGGACAGTCTCGGCGGCAGCGAGGACGCGACCTTCCTGATGGACCGGGTGCAGGCAAACGGTGGGCTCGCGGCGTACGTCGGTGTCGGAACCGACCACCCCGGCGGTCACCACACCGCCACCTTCGACGTGGACGAGGACTCTCTCGCGGTCGGTGTCGACGTGCTCGCCGGGGCCATCGTGCGCCTCGCCGGTGACGGGTCGCCGCTCGCCGGGTAACCCCCCACCTGCCGACACGTTCTCGCCGGACCCTCACCGCGGGCCGTCGACCGCCTCGTACTGTCGCTGCCCGGCACTCACGCCCGGGCCGGCGGGCGGATACCCGTCGAAAAGTGTTTATCGGTCTCGGTTGTATCAGTACACATGACCGAGTACACCGTCGAGTTCACCGGGACGGGGGAGCGGATAACTGTCTCCGACAAGGACACCATCCTCAGGCGCTGCATCGAGGAGGGTATCGCACAGGAGTTCTCCTGCCGGGTCGGGATGTGTCTCGCCTGCTCGGCCGAGATCGTCGAGGGCGAGGTCACCCAACCGGCGGCCCACGCGCTCACCGACGAGGAGCGCGACGAGTACGCCCTGACCTGCATGGCCCGCCCGCAGTCCGACCTCGTGCTCGACCGGGGCGAGTACCCGGCCAGCATCGACGGTACCGCGGGCGAGGACACAACTGCCGCCGGCGACGACGCCTCCGCGGCGGGCGACTGAGTATCGCGCGGGACGCTCTGCGGGATGTCCCGGCAGTCGATGGGACAGTCCTACCGACCGTCTGTCCCGCCGGCTACGGGATGGCTCGCGGGTCGGGATTGCACCGGTCACGAGACGGGTCGCGCAAGCGAGTCGATGTCGTACTGCACGCCGGTTAGCGACTCACTTCGCTCCCAGAGCCGTGTTGCGTCGGCCTCGTCGTGGGACGCGTCACTGGACGCCTGACGCTCCGGTAGGCCCCGCATGCTCATCAACCCACCCGGCCCGTAGTACGCGCCACCCTCGGCGTCGGGCGCGGTAGCGGCATACAGCAGTGGCAGTGCACCCTGTTCGGCCGACTGTGCGACCAGCGTGTTGGCGACCCGCATCATCGCGTAGCGCAGACGCGACCCGGACTGCTCGGGTCCGCGGTACTGCAGGTTGGTAGCCGCGTACCCGGGGTGACAGGCGAGAGAGTTCGTGTCGGTGATACCTGCGTCGTCGAGACGGCGCTGGAGTTCGTAGGCAAAGAGCAGGTTCGCCAGTTTGCTCTGCGCGTAGGCGTCCCACCGGCCGTAGGAGTCCTCGCGGTGCAGGTCCTCGAAGTTCAGTTCGCCGCTCTCGTGTGCGCCGCTGGAGTGACTGACCACACGCGTCTCGCCGTCGGTCCGGACCAGCAGGTCGAGCAGGTGGCCCGTCAGCGCGAAGTGTCCGAGGTGGTTCACGCCGAGTTGCATCTCGAACCCGTCGGCGGTCTCGGCGCGGGGAATCGCCATCACACCGGCGTTGTTACAGAGCACGTGCAGCTCGTCGTAGTCCGCGCGGACCCCCTCAGCAAACGACGCCACCGAGTCCAGCGAGGCGAGGTCACACTCCCGGACATTGAGCGTCGCGCCTGTCGGGTCGATACTACTCCTGATGTCGACGGCCGCCTGCTCGCCCCGGTCGACGCTCCGGCAGGCCATCACCACCGTTGCACCGTTCCGGGCGAGTGCCTTTGTGGCCTCGAACCCGAGTCCGCTGTTCGCTCCTGTCACGACGACTGTCCGGTCTGAGCAGTCCGGAATCTGCTCGGCGGTCCACGAGTCTGTCATCGACTACTGTACGGTCTCCAGCGAGAAGTACGTCCGGAAACGCGACCCGAACCGGCCACACCCGAGACCCCGGAGCACGGACAGGGGATAGCCCGGACGAGACGGGTCGTGACGACGGCGTGACCGCGGCCGCCCCGCGTCAGGAGTCGTCGGGCAGCGGGTACTGCCCGGTCGCGATGACGCCGGACTCGCTGTCGACGGTCGCCACCACCTTTATCTCGTCACCGTCGGGGTCGGGATAGAAGATAACCCAGTTCGTGGCGGCCGGACTGTCGACGGTTGTTTGCCTGTCGGACTCGACCGAGAGGATGCGCACCGTGTCGGCCTGTATGTCGCCGAGTTCCACCCTGACCGCGTTCTCCTGGTCGGGCGCGTCGGTGAACTCGACTGCCCCCTCTGGAACGGCCTCGCGAACCTTCGCGGGCAGGTCGTCACCCGATGGGACGTCCGCTGCGGGTTCTTGCCCGAGCGGTTCGAAGGGGATGTCGCCGTACGTTCCCGAGGCGGTGAGCAGTCCGTTCTCGACGGTGACCGAGTACTCACGGCTCTGTCCGCCGAGTTGCGCCCGGAACTCGGCCGACCCCGACCCGAGCGCCTCCGCCCCGGTCGTGATGTCGACGGTGAGACTGCCGTCGGTCGGTCGCAGACGGGCCGAGGTGACAAAGCTACTCTCGTCGAGTTCGAGCAGGTTCCAGATCCGCAGGTCGTCGGGAGGCCCGAACAACTGACGCTCGTTTACCGGTGCCAGCCAGCCGGCGACAACCTGTCCGTCGGTTGTTTCGTCGACCATCCGGCCGAACTCGTCGACGGCGTCCACCGCGCGTGTCCCGTTGCCCGCTCCGAGTTCGACGACTCGCTCTATCTCCTCGCGGCGCTGCGCGAACAGTATCCGGTCGGTACTCACGGCCACGCTCGACAGCGCGTCATCGCCCTGGACGGGTTCGTAGTAGACGAACCGGTCTGTCTCGTCGACCGGTTCGTAGTCTGTCTCGGCAAAGGGCTGTTCCGAACTCGTCCGGAGACGCTCGTCGGCGCGCCCGGTGTCGAACGTTCCCGCAACCACGCCCACACCGTCGACGAACAGTACCCTGTCGGCGGTGTCCGGGTCCTCGCGGTCGGCAAGATACGACAGTCCGAGCGCCGAGAGACCGAAAAACGCGCTCGCGGCGACCGCACCGGTGACCTGGAACGGGGTGGCGAGCAACGGGTCCTCGCTGTCTATCAGCGCCTCGTTCGGGAGTTCGACCGGCTGTTCATCGCCGCTATCGCGGGGCGCTGGCAGGAGAAAGGGGAGCAGACCCGGTCTGTCGCTACCGGTCTCTGTTGCGACGTCGAACTCCACCAGCGCGAAGTTGACGCTGTTCTCCGCCGGTACCCAGTCCGTGTACTCCGACCTGTTCTCGCCGTCACCGCTCAGGCAACCGGCGCTCGCGGCGGCCAGCGCGACCAGGGAGCCGATGAACTCGCGTCGGCGGGGACCGCTCACTCGGGACACCTCACACCACACCGTACGGCCGGTGAGGGATTAAACTCGTCACATTCGCTCGCCCGCGCGACCGGCGGTGTCGACAGAGGACTGACGACGGTATCGCTGTCGCGTCGAGACAGACCACTCGCCGACCGTCACGCGATTCCGACAGTATCAGACCGACCCGGAGCTGTCGGCCTGCTGGACGGGTTGTCGGTCGGCGTCGGCCGGGAGCGTGACGGTGACGACACTGCCACCGTCGGCGGGGGACTCGTAGGAGAGGTCACCGCCGTAGTCGTCGACGACCATCCGGACCAGCCACAGGCCGAACCCGGTGCCGTGGGTGAGCTGTGTCTGTTCTCCGTCGCCGACGATACCGACGAGTTCGTCCTCGGGAATCCCCGGTCCGTCGTCGGCAACGGCGACCGACACCGTCTCGTCGTCGCAGGTCACGCTCACCTCGACAGTCGGGCGCCCGTCGACCGTGTGCTCGATGGCGTTCTCGACGAGTTGCTCGAAGGCGACCCGGAGCCGCCAGTCCGCCTCGACTCGCCGTGACGTGTCCGCGGACAGGGCGAGTGACGCATCCGGGTGTTCACTCCGGAGGTCTGCACAGACCCGTTCGAGCAGCCGTCCGACCTCGACCGGCCGGCTCTCGGCGTCTGTCTCGGTGACGACCCGCGAGAGCTCGTGGGCCGTGTCGCTCAGTTCGACGAGTTCGTCCACGGCTGACTGGATACGCCGGACCGGTTCGACCGTGTCCCCGTGGAGTTCCCGGGCGAGCAGGTCGGTGTTGCCCTGGATGACGGTCATCTTGTTGCGGAGGTTGTGCCGGAGAAAGCGATGCAGGACCTGCAGGTGACGCTCGCGGCGCTTGAGCGCGGTTATCGTCCGGCCCTCGGGGATGAGCAACCGGACATTGCCGTGCTCGTCGGTGAGTGGCCGGACCGAGAAGTCGATTATCTCCGGGCCCTCGTGTCCCTGGACCTCGAGTTCGGTGCGGAACAGTTCCCCCTGGCGGGCCGTCTCGACGGCCTCGCGTGCGGTGGCGCGTGCACGCTCGTCGTGCTGGAACCAGTACGCCTCCGGGAGCCGCTTTCCGACCACGTCCTCCCGGTCGAGTCCACCAAAGGTGAGTGCCGCCTCGTTCACCTCGAGCAGTGTTCCGTCGGGTTCCATCAGCCCGGTGAACTGGTAGGTGTTGTCGAACACCGCCTCGAAGCGGCGCTGGCGTTTCTTCCGGTCGGAGATGTCCCGTCCGATGCCGACGATACCGAGCGTCTCCCCGTCACGTGTCATCTTCGCCCCGGTGAACTCGTAGGGGATGACCTCGCCACCCTTGCTCTGGAACCGGGCCTCCACCGTGACTGTCTCGTCGTGCTCGACGATACGGGCGATGGCGTCGAAGATTGCCTGCCGGTCTGCCGGCAGCACGAACTCGGCAGGATGCATCGTGGCGATCTCCTCGTCCTCGTAGCCGGTCACCGTCGAGAGCCGGTCGTTCCACCGGAGAAAGTTGATCTCCTCGTCGAAGGCGTAGAACACGTCCGGCAGTGCGTCGAAGATGGCGTCGGTCAGTGCGCGCTCCTCGCGGAGTTGCCGCTCGCGCTCCCTGCGCTCTGTTACCTCCCGGGAGTTGACGACAATCCCCTCGACCCCGGGGTCGTCGAGCCGGTTTGTCCCGCGGGATTCGATCCACCGCCAATCCCCCTCTGCGTCGCGCAGTCGGTACTCGGCCGTGTGTGTCCGGCCGGGCTCCTCGCGGATCTGCTCGAACAGCTCCTGCACCTCCTCCCTGTCGGCCGGGTGGACGTACTCGAACGCGGAGCTCCCGAGCAGGTCCGCCGGGTCGTGACCGAGTTCCCGCTCGACGGTCGGGCTGACAAACTGGTACCGACCCCGCTCGTCGAGCACGCTCAACCGGTCCGAGGAGTGTTCGAGCAGTGAGTTGAGCCGCCCGTCGCGCTCGTGGGCGCGCCTGCGACTCCGGACCTGCTCGACGACGTTCCGGACTCGCGTCGCGAGCACCGCCGACTGGTCGGGCCCGTCACCGGGACGAACAACGTCCCTCGCACCGCTGTCGAGTGCCGCCTCCAGGTTACCGGACGCGCCGTACAGCACCACCGGCAGACCGGGGTGTGCGTCCACGAGCCGGTCGAGCACGGTCAACCGGTCCTCGCCGGGTGGGTCACCGAGCAGGAGACAGTCGTACTGCCCGTCGTCGAGGACCGCCGAGGCCCGGTCTGGCCGCTCGACTGCCTCCGCCCGAACAGTCCCGGACGCCTCGCGCAGTGTCTCGACCGGGCCCCTGCCCGTGTGGACACACAGCACCGCAATCGCCCGTTGCTCGGTCATCGATACCTGCTGTGACTCGACGGTCGAACGGGCGGTTCCAGGGTCTGCCCTCGCGGGCGCGACGGACCTGTGCCGGGTCCCAGTTGGCGACACTGCTGGCGCGCTCTGGGGCCGGCGGAGCTACTCACACACATACACCCAGGTTGGTGTTTCGACACAAAAGGGCTGTGACCGCCGGTGTTCGCCCCGAATCGTCAGACCCCGTCGTACGGTCGTGCGTGACTCTGTACCTACTATCGCCGGACCGGTGTGTCAGCCCGCGAAACGCACGACCGTCTCAGTCCAGGTGGTACCGGTCGAGCCACCGGACGGCAACCAGGTACGCGACCGGAAGCGCGACGAGCAGGACACCGACCAGCACACGAGCGTACGGGAGGAGGTCGTCGCGACCGACCTCGATGCCGTAGGGTAGATACCGCGAGAGTGATTCGCTGAGCCGGAACCGGTACCGGACGTCGCCGAGCACGCCCGCCGCAGTCGAGGCGAGCACCGCGAGAATCGAGAACGCGACGAACGCGACCTTGCTCGGGAGACGCGCCTTCCGGGCAGCGGTGATATCGAGCAGTTTGAACCGGGGGAACGCGGCCCCCAGTCCCGCCGCGATGGTCGACCCGGCGACGACCGCGACCGGTGACAGGGCCGCCACCACGACCATCAGCCGTGCCGACAGCCCCGCGAGCAGACTCGACAGCAACACCGCGGCCAGTGTCACCGGCGTAAAGACGAGCGCCGCCGCCAGGATGTGCCCGTGGACCAGCGGTCGACCGCGGCTGTTCGTGGTCAGCAACGCCGGCAGTGTCGCCCCCTGGTTGCCGAGCAGGTTCAGCGGGAACGCCGTTCCCGCCGCCCAGCCGCCGTACACGAGCACCGTCCACGGTGCCCACTCGGGCGCGTTCGCCTCCCGGATCATCGAGTCGAACGCCGGCAGCACGAACAACAGCGGCACGGCCACGTACGCGAGTTGCAGCGGTGCCCGGTATGCACGCACCAGCACCGCGGTTGTCACACCCCGTGTCGCCGGCGCGACACGCGCCCGTGCCAGCGCGGCGTCGAGTCGTCCGGCGATGCCACGCCCGCCGTCCTCGGGTTCGCGGTCCAGTCCGACCCCCTCGACGTACCAGGCGTACTCGGCACCGCGCACGACACCGTACAGTGATACGGCCAGCACGACCCCCGCGAGACCGACCGCCCCGGCCGCGAGCGGGACCGACATCCCGCTTTCGGGTGTTGTTACGAAGGCGAGGTGGCCGAGCCAGCCCAGCGGCGACGCCACGAGCAGTCCCCCGGCGGCATCCACTAACGGCAACAGCGCCCCGGACGCCGTCAGCCAGATGTAGACCGCGAACAGGAGCACGCCGAGCGCGGACTTGTGCCGTTCGAGCAAAGGGGTGCGCCGGACGAGCCCCTTGCACCACAGGCCGAGCACGTAGCCCGTTGTCGTGGCCGTGGCGAGCACGACCAGCACCGCGGCGGCGATACCGGCCAGTGGGGTCGGTGTGCCGAGCGCCACCGCGAACCCGGCCCCGCCGGCTATCGACGGCAACAGCAGAAACGGGGCGTACCCGAGGGCGATGGTCAGCATGAGACCGCCGGCGACGTCCTTTGGCGGGCGTGCGGTGAGGACCGCGGCCTGGCTGTCGAGTTCCCCCTCGGCCCCGAGACCGCCAAACAATCCGAACACGGCCACCGCGAGCCACACCACCGCCAGCGCGAGGGTAGCCGTCGCCAGCGACTGCTCGCCGGCCAGAAACTCCCGGCCGAACTCCCTGGCGAACACGAACGCGAGCGGCATCGACACCAGCACCAGCACCGCCCCGACCCCCGCGACCGCGAGCCAGACGTTCTTTCCGCGGAGTTTCCGCCAGGTGCGGCGCAGCTCGGTCGCCGCGACCGCGTAACTGATCGCCGGTGCCGGGAGCCAGCCGGTTCGCGACCCCGTCTCAGGGGTGGGTCTCTCTGGGAGCATTCTCGGTCGTTGTCTGTCGCTCCTCGGCGGTCACCTCGAGGAAGACGGTTTCGAGGTCCGCAGCGGCGGTGTTCTCCACACGACGTTTCAGTTCCTCGGGGGTCCCCTCGGCGACGAGTGTCCCGTCGTGGATGACACCGACCACGTCGGCGAGTTCGTCCGCGACCGAAAGCAGGTGTGTCGAGAGAAAGACCGTCATCTCGCGGTCGGCGAGGTCGGCGATGGTGTCGCGCATCGTCCGGGCCGCCCGAGGGTCCAGCCCGCTGGTCGGCTCGTCGAGAAACAGCACCGCCGGCTCGTGGAGTGTTGCCCCGACGATGCCGAGTTTCTTCTTCATCCCCGTCGAGTAGCCGTCGATTCGGCGTCCCGCATCCGCGAGCAGGTCGAACTGCGAGAGCAGGTCGTCGATGCGCTCCGCCGCCGCTGTGGTG
>CAYZGA010000003.1:37986-40222 GCA_964477945.1 uncultured Halobacteriales archaeon | reverse complement strand
GGTGCTCGATGTCCATCTCGTCGAGGATGGTGACGCCGTCGTTCGTGACGACGACACTGCCCGTCGAGTCGACGAGCATCTTGTCCATCCCCTTTGGTCCGAGTGTCGTGCGTACCGACTCCGCAACGGCCTTTCCGGCCGTTACGTTCATCGACTGCGCGTCCTTTCCGGAGGTCCGCTGGCTCTCCTCCGACAGTACGATAAGTGGCTGGTTGCCCATCTGCTGAGACATAATCACTCGTAGATTGAATGGGATTCTACATAAAACCTTCGGTCGTCTGTATCGTGAGGGGCTGTACCACCGTCTGAGACGTGCTAAACACCCGCACGTGAGCGATGTTTAAATATCGATTCGGGCGGGGAGACCCCCGCTCGGGCGTCGTGAGTGCACCGGTGAGCGTCACGGGTCGAGACGTGTGCCGGAGCACGGTCACCCGATTGCAGGCCGGCACGACCGTCACCGGAACGGTCGGGGGGCCGGCACCGCAGTGTCCGGTCGAGTCGGTTGGCGTGCCGGTACGCCCGTGGTGGACCGGTTCAGTGGAGCACGGTCTCGCTGTCGTAGGAACCGAGTCGGCGGACCCAGCCGTCCTCGGCGATGTCGGCGATCTCGTCGAGCGCCGCGCGGGTGCGCTGTTCGTACAGGCCGGCGGCGATGTCGATGTGGAAGACGTAGTCACCGAGTCGTTCGCCGCTGGGGCGGGACTCCACCCGTGTGAGGTTGATATCGCGGTCGGCAAACGGTTCGAGCATCCGCAACAGCAGTCCAGGGTAGTCGACCCCGGGGTAGACGACGAAGCTCGTCTTGCTGCCCGCCCGGGAGCGTTCCGCGACGGGTGCGACCACGAGAAATCGGGTGGCGTTGGAGCTCCGGTCCTGGATATCCTCGGCGAGGACCCGCAGTTCACCGCTGTCGGCATCGCTCGCGGGCATATCGACCGTCGCCGGGTGACCGATCGCCGCCACCGACGGGTCGTCGCGGGCGCGCTGGACGCCGCGTGCCGTGCTTGTCACTGCCTCGATGTCGGCGTCGGGGTACTGCTCGTCGAGGTACGTCCGGCACTGTGCGAGCGCCTGTGCGTGGCTCGCTACCGTCTCGAACGCGGTCCCCTGTGCGAGCAGCGCGTGCCGTATCGGGGTGATTATCTCCCTGACGACGGCCACCTCGTACTCGGTAACGGCGTCGAGCGCCTCTGTCACCGACCCCTCGATGCTGTTCTCCACCGGGACGACCCCGCGGTCGTGGTGCCCGCGTGCGACCGACTCGACGATGTCGGTCACCGACTCGGTGAAGACGATATCGCCGTCGGCAACGGCACTCGCCGCCCGGTGTGAGTAGGTGCCTGCCGGACCCAGCGTGAGCGTCTGCATACCCCGCATACTGCGCTCGCGGTCAAAAACACCCCGGGTCACGACCGGCGCTCTCGCCGTCGGTCACTGACGCGCAGGCCTCGGTACCGGCGCGTTCGCCATCTGTCGCCGACTCGCGGGTGTCGGTTCCGCCCGCAGGTCGGTCCCTGTCGGCACGCTCGCTCCGCGTCGGTGTCCAGTGGGCTTATGTCGGCGCGACTGGTAGAACTGACGATGGAGTGGTCACGGGACGAGGCGGTCGACCGCGTGGCGCAACTGGTCGAGACGGTGGCCACGGAGCGGATGCCGGTACCGGTGCGCGAGGTGTGGGTGCTGGGCGACCTCGCGCTCGGGCTCGACCCCGTCGAGCGACTCGACGTCTACCTCACAAAGGATATCCTGCTCACCGACGCCGCCGACCGCGAGGAGGCGTTCGTCGACAGCCACGGGATACGCGGCGTCGGAAAGACCGTCCGGGCGGCGTGGGCCGACGAGCACCCGGAGTCCCTGCGTGCCGGGTCGGGCGGGTACGCCGCGCCGGAGCGCTGCCTGGCCGCCCACCTGCTCGACGAGGACGAACCGGTTCACCTCGAGGTCTGTAACGCGAGTTTCGAGGACAACGTCACACAGCGACTGGAGGGGGCCATCGCCCGGGAGCGCTACGAGACGCTGCTCGACCCTCGGGGGGTGTGCCTGTGGCTCGACGGACAGCGCTCGGCGGCGGCCTTCGAGCGACTCCGCGCCGGCGAGTACGTCTTTCCCACACTGCCCGACGCGCTCGGGATGCTCGGACTCGACGCCGACCAGGCCCGCGAGGCCGCAACCGCTGTCGAGCGGTTCCACGACCGACAGGAGGGTGTCAGTGTCCGCGGCGACCTCGTGTAGG
>CAYZGA010000003.1:0-37886 GCA_964477945.1 uncultured Halobacteriales archaeon | reverse complement strand
CGAGACGGACAGTCACGGTCAGACCCCGCGTCGTTCGAGGCGGCCACGGACCAGCGGAAGGACTCGTGAGAGCCCGGACTCGAAGCGGGTGTACTCGAACAGTTCGAAGCGGTCGTCACGAACGAGCGTGTCGCCGGTCTGTCGGTTGAGGGTGCATCCGCCGGCGGCGTGGAACCAGCCGGGTGCGAGCGTGTCGTGGAGGGTCCCGACCGCGCCGCGACCGCGGACGTGTTCGAGAAAGCGCACCTCGCCGCCGGGGCGGAGCACCCGCGCGAGTTCGTCGAGTGCGGCCCCGACATCCGGCACCGTGCAGAGCACGAACGCGACGACTGCCGCGTCGAAGCTATCCTCGGGGTACGGCAGGTCCCCGGCACCCGCGTCGACCACCTCGACGTGCACGTCGAGTTTCTCGGCCCGTGCTGTTGCCTGCTGACGCATGTTGGGGTCCGGTTCGACGGCGTGGACGGTCAGGTCCGAGGCTGCAGGGTAGTGGGGGAGCATCGCCCCGGTCCCGGAGCCGACATCGAGCACCGCCCCCGAGAGCCCGTCGGCGAGATGCGCGCGGTGGTCGGAGAGGAGGAACCGCTCCGGGAGCGCCATCAGGGGGTCGTAGGCCCGCGCGAACAGCGGGTGCTCCGGGTCGGACCTGGCGTCGCTCATCGGTCTGTCCCCGGTCGTTCTGCCGGCAGGAGTAATCTCCCTGTGTGCATACGTACAGCGAGGTGCGCCGACCGAATAACGGTTCGGCAACGGCGTCGGGCCGGACGTTACAGCCGGCAGTATCACCCCGGGGGAAGCGACCGGCGACCGGCGGCGTAGCCGGTGGCGAGTGCCACGCCGTCACGGGACTGCTCGGCCTCGTAGTCGAACCCGGCGAGAACCGTGCCGGCCGCCCGGAGGTTGTCGTACGCCGGGCGACCGTCCGCGTCGAGTGGCCGAAGTTCGTCGTCGACGGTCACGCCGAACCGGACGAGCTCGTGGTCGCCGAGGAACTCGGGGGCGGTCCAGTCCGTCCGGTCCGACGGCTGGTCGACGTGGCAGTCGAACGTCGACTCGTGGACCCCCGTCCGGTCGGCAACCAGTCCCGGTCCCGCGAGGCCGCCCGTCGCGAGCACGACCGACCGGGGGGACCGTGCGCCGTCGGTGAGCGTGACCCGTTCGAGGCGACCGCCGGCGTCGAACCCCTCGACTTCGGCGCGTGTCACCGCGACACCCGCGTCGGCCAGCGCGTCGTGCAGGCGACGCTCGAGACGGCGACCGGGAACGCTCGGCGGCCCGACCGGTACCTCGAAGACATCGGCGTGGAACGCCGCCTCGAGTCGCTTCCGGACCGCCGCGTGGTCGGTCTCCCCGAGCACCGCCGGGAACCCGACCCGCCCCTCGACACCGAGTTCCGGCAGGACACGCTCGGTCAGTTGCTCGCGGGCCGGTCCCGTCTCGTCGGTGTCGGTCAACTCCGGCGGCAACCCCTCCTCGGGGTCGAGCGCGGGCGTCCCGACGTCGCCGCTCGGCGGGTCGTTCTCGTCGAGCGCCGTCGCGAGCACCGGACCGGCGGGGTAGTCGGTCACGGTGCCGGGGAAATCGACCGTCGCACCCGCGACATCGTAGGGCAACCGCTCGTCGAGGCGCTCGGCCGCGAGTGCCGCGTCGAGGTCCGGTATCTGCTCGAACCCGACCAGACGCATCGGCTCGTCGAGGCTGGCGAGTCCCGCGGCCATCCCGGGCGGGTACCGTGCCGTCGGCCGGACCCGGCCGGTGGCCGTGACCACGAGCGCGTTCTGCTCGCTCCCGGTTCCGCGGTAGTCCAGCGCGTCGTCGAACAGCGCGAGCGCAGTCTCCACCGTGTCCCGGCCCAACCGCCGGTACGGGTGGTCCGCCGCGAGCAGGTCCAGACTGTCCAGCGGCGTCTCGACGGCTGTTCGCGCCCCGTCGGACGACTCCTCGAGCACCGCCGGGGACGGGTAGCCGAGCACGTCGACTGTCCCGGGGTGGTGGTCGAACCGGTCGTCGGCGGTGACCAGCAACTCGACGGTCGCGTCCGGGTGTGCGCGGGCGGCCGACAGCGCCGCCACACTGCCGGCCAGCCCCCCGCCGACGACGAGGAGGTCGACCGTCTCAGGCCCGGTCGAGTCGCTCACGGCTCCCACCCCTCGCGTGGACTGGTCCGCTCCGCAGGCGGACCCGCCGGGTCGAGTCGCTCACGGCTCCCGGCCTCGCGCGGACAGCAGGTCGGCCGGTCGGTCGTCTCCTCGATGCCGTTGTCGAACGCGGCGAGGTCCTCGTGACCCAGGTCAGGGTGCCCGTGTCGGCGGGCGAACACCGCGGCGTGGAGCCGGTAGTGGCGGGCCATCGCCGTTATCTGCGGGCCGGTCACCGGCCGCTGGCCCCGCCAGCGCTCCGCGAGCAGGTCACGGCACGCACCCGCGACAACCTCGGGGTCGTAGGCGGGGTGTAACTCGGCGGCCACCCGATGGGCACACCGGCCACCCTGACACGCGCCGGTGGTCGCGGCCGTGCGAACGCGGACACCGCCGAGGTCCGCCGCCGCGCTCGTCTCGTCGTCCAGGGCGGCCCGCACCTCCGCGCGGGTCACCGACCGGTCGGGGCACAGCACCGGGTTCGCGCCGTCGGTGTGCAGTACCGTGCTCGTCTCGCTCCCGAGTCGACGCTTGCTGTGCTCGTAGACCGTCTCCGAGAGACCGAACGTGCCGACAGCCCTCGCGAGGTCGGGCACGTCCTCGCTGCCCGGCAACAGCAACTCGTCGGTCTGACACTCCCGGCGGATACCGAACTCCCCGCAGACCCGGTCACAGACCCGCTCCGCGACCCACCGGTGGGTCGTGACCGTTCCGCCGAGCACCGTCAGCAGCCCCCAGCACCCCTGCCTGTCGTGGTCGAGCAGTGCGTAGTCCCGCCCGTCGTCGGCCCCCTGGTCGTACCGGGGCATCCGGACCCCCCGGACCGTCCGCAGGTCCCCCGTCTCGACGAGCTCCGAGAGACCGGTCTCTACCGCGTCGACCGCCGCGGGTTCGGGGTGTACCCCTCCACTGTCCGCCGCAACGTCGCCGGTGACACTGGCGAGTCGCGCGTGCTGACCGACCGGGACGGCGGTGTCCGTGTCCGGGACCGTCCCCGCCCGCGTTACCGCCCCCTCGACGACGCGGTCGGCCGTGACGGCGACTGTCACCTGTCGCGGCGTCACCGGGACGGTGCAGTCCGCGAGCGCGGCCACCTCCGGGGCGTCCACGCCGGCGGTGTTGACCACGTAGTCCACGTCGAGGTCCTCCTCGCTGGGTTCGGGCCACTCACCGCCGGTCGGGGCGTTCGTGTACTCGGAGCCGAGCGTCCCGGGAACGTCCGTGCCGCCGTCCGGTCGTGGCTCGCCCGCGTCGGTACCGCGCTCCGCCAGTACGTCCCCGTAGCCGGGCGGTTCCAGGTCCGCCGGGAGCGGGTCGTATCTGAGCGTGACACCGTCGACGACACCGTCGGCGACGCGTATCTCGGTCACCGCGGTCCGCGGGCGAACCTCGGCCCCGTACTCGCGGGCGTCACGGGCCGTGGCAACCGTCAGCAGGTCCGGGTCGATGCTGGCGTCGGGCACCGCGAGCGCGGCCTCGACAGCCGCGGCCAGCCCCGGTTCCGCCTCGTCCAGGGGCTCGCCGGTCAGTCGGCGGGCGGCGATGGAGCAGCGCTCGCAGGCCGCCGCCAGCGCGTCCAGGTCCGCCCCGACGACCAGTCCACCGGTGTCCTCGACGGCGTGGCTGGCAATCTCGAACAGCGTGCGGTTCTCCGCGAGACACCGCCTCGCGTAGGCGGGGTCCGTTCGGGCGAACTGCGCGCCGCTCGCGAGCAGGCCGCCGGCCCGTCCGGCCCGGGGCGTGGCGAGCGGTCCCGGCGTCGCGAGCGTGACATCCAATCCGCGAACGGCGAAATCGCGCGCGAGTCCCGCGCCGAGCGGCCCGCCGCCGACCACCAGCACGTGTGGCGTGTATCCCATCTACTCGCCCGTGGGATGGCGTCTCACTTAGCTTCCGCGGTGCAGAACGGGCTACGACACCAGCAACTGTGGCCCGCCGAGCAGTCCGACGAGTCCCCCTGCCACGACAGCGAACTGGAGCAGGATTGCGACGAGTCGGAGTCGGGTGGCGGTCTGCCGGCGCGTTGCGGGGAGGGACTCGGCGACACCGACGAGCGTGAAACCAGCTCCGAGCAGAGGCACGAACGGCGTGAGAGTTCCGGCGGTCACCCAGGAGTACACCGACAGCAGGAGAAGCGCTCCAGCACCGCCGAGCCAGAGCAGGTTCGTGGGCTGACCGTCGGGGTCGCGGGACAGTCGACGCCAGGGGAGGGCCTCTCGGTTGTTCACAGCTGTACTGTGCGTTCGTATTAGATAAAACTACTGCTCGAAATCACGGTGGTGCCGGTGTCCGCCGTGAGACTGGCTCTGTTGTTCAGTGCCCGCGAGCGCGGAGCGGTGAACGCCAGTCGTCGACGGAGACCGTCAGCCCTCCCCACCCGGTCATCTGTCGAACGGGGGAAAAGCGCTGGCGGGTCACAGTGGAGTCGTCGCGGCGGGCAGTCGGGTGCTGTGCAGTGGCTCGGCCCGGCCGGGAGGTTTTTTGACCTGGCCGGCGAGAACAGCGTATGGACGAGTTCGAGGGGTTAGACCTCCAGGCGGTCGAGGACAGACTCGACACCGGGTCCGAGGATGGAGCGGCCGGGAGCGAGCGGGTAGTACTCGACGTGCTGGACGGGACGACACCGCCGGCGGAGTGGGTCGAACTCGTCGCGTCGGGGGCCACCCTCGTGTTGCACGTCGACGGCGACCTGAACGAACTCGCGGCGGACTTTGCCCGCGAGATCCGCGACGGCGGCGGCGACCTGATGCACTTTCGCGGGTTCCTCGTCGTCACGCCCGCCGATGTCGGTATCGACGCCGACCGTCTCGGGTGAGTCACTCGACACTGACCTCGAGTTCGAGTCCGATGTGGTCCGAGACGTAGTTCGGCACGTCGGGGGTGGCCCAGAACTCGCGGGTGTTTGTCTTTCCGCGCCAGAAGTGGCGTCGCCGGACGCCCTCGACCTCAAGGTCGAAGGCGTGCTCGGACTGGGGTTCCTCGACGAGCACGTAGTCGATACGACGGTCCGGAACGTCGTCGTACTCACAGCGCTCGCCGTGGTCTTCGAGGTAGTTGGGGTTGACCGGGTCGACCTTGGCCCGCTCCATCCCGCCGGGCGGGCCGTGTTCGATGTAGGTCGTTCCGACCTCGCCGCCGTGGCGCTCCCAGGCGTCGTACAGTGAACACTCCGAGAGAAACGCCTCGAACACCTCGTCTTCCCCCATATCGCGCTCCGGGACGAACCCGGGGTCGGCGGCGTTCAAGTTGAAATCACCGGTGACCACCGTGATGTTCTCCTCGCTGCCGACCGTTCGGACGAACTCGGTCAGTTCCGAGAGCTGTCTGGCGCGATACTCCTCGATGCTCGGGGGGTCGGCAAACGGGATGTCCGCCGGGTCGAGATTGAGGTCGCCGCCGTGTAGCAGGTGGGTGGTGAACACGTCGAGGTTCCCCGGTCCGACATCCACCTCGACGTGCTGTGCGCCCTTGTTGGCGTAGAAGTCGGCGTCGCGCAGCGAGTTGCCGCGGTGGTCGAACCCGCAGTCGGTGGTGTCGACGATGTGGTTGTCGTTGGCGGTGAGCGTGTAGAGACCGCTGTGTTTCGACGGGAGGTCGATGCGTTCCAGCGGCACCGACCCGGGACCGGCGTGCGTGTCGGTGATACCGTCGACCTGGTCGGCCAGTCGGTCCCGCGTCGACGCCTGAAACACCTCACACAGCGCGACAATGTCGTAGTTGCTCCCGTCAAGCGCACGGCAGAGGTCCCGCGTACGCCCCTCGAGGTCCGGCATCCGGCCGATAGTCCCCGGCGAGACACTCCCGAGCGGCCCGAACTCCACCTCCGGCAGGTCGACCCCGTCGAGCAGCCAGGTGTTGTAAAACAGGAGTGTCAGGTGCTCCTCGCCCCCGAAGGGGGAGAGACGGCGCGACAGGTCCGCCGGGCGGACACTGCTCGCCCTGTCCGCCGCGGCCTCGTACCACCGTGCCAGCCCGCTCGCCTCCTCCTCGGCCGGTGGATGCTCGCCGGTCGCGCCGTCGTCACTGTCTGTTGGTTCGCCCCCGTCTGTCCGGCGCGGGTTACCCCCGGACATACAGGGTACCTCGCGCGCTGTTCCGGTGGCTTGCGTCCCGGTTCCGGGCGACTCGGTTCACGTCAGTACTTTCGAAATCCTGAATTTAGTAGTACCGGTTTGCCCTCGTGCCGTTGTCCGGAGGCGACGTCTCACACCCGTCGGGAACGCTGGTCGACACAGTCCGCCGGGACAACTGCGTCGAGGAGAGAGTCGTCTCAGTCGTCCGCGGCGTCGATGCGGAACACGGGGTCGGTGAGCGCCTCGCTCCGGCAGTCGGGACACCGGCTCGGTCGGTTCACCGGGTCGTCGAACCCGTCGAACCCGCAGTCCTGGCAGGCCGGCGGTGCGACCTGTAGTTGCTCGTCGGTGGGGGCCAGCGAGCGTGCGATGTGTCTGACGTGGTCGAGCGCCTCCGGTGTCCGGATGTCGAACCGCCGTGCGAGTCCACTCGCGGACAGTGTCTCCTCGCGCAGGCGGTCGGCGATGCGCTCGCGTGTCGTCCGGTCGGCCTCGCGCATACCCCGCGTACGGGGTCACGTACAAAACCGGTTTCGGGCACCGCACGGGATGACGCGGCCTCGGCGGGGACAGTGCCGTGGACTGGCGCACTCGCAGGCGGAGACGCGCGGTTGCTGCCCACCACCCGGCGCGTGGCTTATCGGCGACAGCGAACGTCCGGATACGAATCTCACACCCACCGCCGAACAGGAGCAGATACGGGACACCGTCGCGACCGTCGCCGACGAGGAGAGACAGCCGTGTGCGGCCGGGATCGACGAGACTGACGAGTTCCCGCGCGACCTGGTCGATCAGATGGCCGACCTCGGACTGATGTGGATACCGGTCCCCGAGGTTGTTGACGAGGGAGATTCCCCGGAACACAGTCGTAGACCGGTTGCTCGACGGCTGACGGTGCTGCCGGGGCGGGTGTATCACAAGAATAAAATCCGTCGACCGACAGGAAACCACAAGACAGCGAGCCGTATGACCGGAAACGAAACAGTCGACGCCGGCGACGGGTCGGCACTCGACGCTCACCTGGGGGACGTTCTCGACGCGACCGACACCGTCGTCTGGGAGGCCGACCTCGGCGCACAGACAATCGAGTACGTCGGCCCCGCCGAGGAGGTGCTCGGCCTCCAGCCGGCGACGTTCTCGGACCCGGTGGAGTTCAACCGGCGGTTGGTCCACCCCGACGACCGGGTGTCGGTCGCGGAGCGGTTCGGGACGCTGCTCGACGGCGACGAGGAGGCCATCGATAGCGAGTTCCGGACGAACCCGGAGAACGGTCCCGTTCGCTGGGTCCGAACGCAGGCGTCGACCGAGACACGCCGTGACGGGACGCCAGCCACACTGGTCGGACTCTCGACGGATATCACGCCGCTGAAAGAGCGCGAGGCGCGCCTCGACGAGTTCGCCGGTGTGGTCAGTCACGACCTCCGGAACCCGCTCTCGGTCGCGAAGGCACGGGTGGAACTGGGGGCCGACGAAACCGGCAGCGAGCATCTGGACCACGCGCTCGACGCGCTGGACCGCATGGAGGCGCTGATCGGGAATCTTCTCGCGCTCGCCCGCGAGGACCGTGCGCTCGGTAATCTCGAACCGGTCGCCCTCGACTCGGTCGTCAACGGGGCCTGGGACACGGTCGACACCGCCGACGCCAGTCTCACCGTCGAAACCGACCGCACTGTTCGGGCAGACAGGACTCGACTCCGGCAACTGTTCGAGAACGTGGTCCGCAACGCCGTCGAACACGGTGGACCCGACGTGACCGTCCGGGTGGGGGTGCTCCCCGACGAAAGCGGGTTCTACGTCGAGGACGACGGTGTCGGAATCCCGCCAGAGGACCGCGAGGCGCTCGTCGCCAGCGGTCCTGCAACGGGCAGACACCGCGGACTCGGTCTCCGCATCGTCACGCAGGTCGTCGAGGACCACGGCTGGTCGATTCACCTCACCGGGAGCAACGGCGGCGGCGCCCGGTTCGAACTATCCGGCGTCGACTTTATTTGATACTGTCGGCTGTCACTTCGTGGAACGATTCGGCACCTCGGGGTGGCGAACTGTGCCGTGGGCTTCCAGCCGACGGTACGAGATACCTGCCGGCAACCGGCGACTGACCGTGCCGGGGTTCGCGGTGCTCGTTGGTTTCGCCGCCGACCGGTTCCGGCGGGACGACTCGTAGCGGGGCACGATGTGGGCCCGACACCGGGCACGCCGACTACCCGAAGAAGGCGGCGAGACGGTCGGCAGCCGTCTCGACACGGGGTGAGACGAGCGCGAACCGTATCCAGTCGGCCCGGGACTCGCCAAACGCCTCGCCGGGCATCCCGGCGACACCCGCCTCGTCGATAAGTCGCTCGACGTTCTCGAACGACCCCTCGAATCCCGGGAACCGCGCCATCACGTAGAACGCCCCCTCGGGGTCGGTGTAGGTTGCCCCGGCCGTGCGCAGCGCCGCGGTGAACGTGTCGATACGCTCGCGTAGGCGGTCACGGACAGACTCGTAGTACTCGGGTCCGGTGTGTTCCAGCGCGTGCAGCACCGCCGCCTGCGCCGGCCGCGACCCGGTGACGTTCGTCAGCATATGCCGGGTGCGGGCGTGCTCGAACAGGTCGCCGGCGGGACCGTCCCGCTCCGGGAACACCGCGTACCCGACCCGCCACCCGGTGATGGCGAGTGACTTCGAGAAACTGTTCGTGACCACCCGGTTCGGCGCGTCGAACGACAGCGCCGACGTGAACGTCCCGCTGTAGTCGAAGTGGTCGTACACCTCGTCGCTGACCAGCGAGGCATCGTTGGCGGCGGTACCCTCGACCAGCGCCGCCATGGTCTCGCGGTCGTATGTCACCCCGAGCGGGTTGTTCGGCGAGGTGACCACCACGACACTGGTCTCCTCGCGCACGCAATCCCGGACTGTCGCCGGGTCGGGCACCCCGTCACCCGCCGCGGGGACGTACCGGGTCTCGGCACCCAGCATCGACGCCCGACCCGCGTAGTACGGGTAGGTCGGGTCGACGAGCAGTATCTCCGACCCCGGGTACTGCTCGAACCCGGCCGACATCGCCAGGTGGTTTGCCTCCCCCGCCCCGTTCGTGACGATGACCTGCTCGCGGTCGACGCCGCGACGACTCGCAATCTCCTCGCGCAGCGCCGTCAGACCGACACTGGGCGGGTACTGGAACGCCTCAGAGTCGCGCTGTGCGTACTCCGCCAGTCCCTCGCGGAGCGCCTCGGGCGGTTCCCAGTCCGGACTACCGCTGACCATGTCGACGACATCGCGGTCTGCTCTGTTCGCGTACTGCATCACGCGAAAGAACTGCGGCGTCTCGTAGTCCATACCCATCCTGTGGCCGGCGACTACCTGTCTCTTTTCCTCCCGAGGTTCCGCACGAGGCGAACCCGAACACGACAGTCAGGGGGAGACTGTTGGGACACGTCGAGCCGGACGGCGGCCCGGTCTCGCGTGTCCCCTCTCATCTGATACGCATCCACGAGTTTCAAGAGCACCGGGTACGAAATCTGCGACATATGACCAGTTACTGCCCGGAGTGTGGCGAGCCGACCGCCGAGTCGGACGCGTTCTGTAGCGAGTGTGGAACGCCACTCGACACGGAACAGGGCGCGGTCGACTACGCCGACCAGCAATCGAGCGGTTGGGGTGACCAGCAACAGCAGGGTCAAGAATACGACCAGCAATCAGGTGGCTGGGGCGACCAGCAACAGGGCCAGGGCGGGTACGGCCAGCAGACTGGACAGAGAGGGCGGCGGCCACCGCAGGGGGGCACCGGCCGGGGAGGGGGTATCGTCCGGAAGGGCGCAGTCGACACGTTCAGCCAGGCGTTCAGTTGGATGACCGGTCTGCCGGTGCTGATCGGTGTGTTCGCGGTCGTCGCGGCACTCAGCACACTCGCGCCGGGGTCACCGACTATCAGTTCCGTGCTCTCACTGGTGCAGACTGTGGTTGGGTTGCTCGTCGGCGGTATCGCACATATCTACACCAAGCGGTACGTCTACGACGAACAGGTACGCGGGAGCCTCGACGAGCTGTCCGATATCGCCGGCGACGTGGCCAACAAACTGCTCTCGTTGCTGGGTGCCGCAATCGTGTACGGACTCGCGGTGGGGTTCGGTACCCTGTTGCTGATTATTCCGGGGCTGTATCTCCTCGCCCGACTGGGGCTTGCACTACCTGCCTGCGTGCTCGACGACCAGCGGGCCATCGAGAGTCTCAAGACGAGCTGGAGTGTGGCCGAGGGGAACCTGCTCAAGATCGGCGGACTCGTCGCGCTTCTCCTGCTCGGACTCATCGTCACGGGTATCGCCAGTCTCGTTATTGCGCTCCCCATCGTCGCCGCACTCGGGGGGACGGCCGGGAGCACACTCGGGAGTCTGGTGACCGCGCCGATTCTCGGCATCCTGCTCGGGGCGTTCCAGATGGCCCTCGCCCGCGTCTACCTGGAGAACCGCCAGCCGGAGCCACAGCGCCAGCAGGCCGGCGGCTATCAGCAGGAACAAACACAGTACTGACATCCAACTGTCGACACCGCCAGCCCCTTTAGTCGTCCTGTCGTACATACCGGTATGAGTGAACTGACGGCGACCCTGCACACGACCGAGGGCGACATCGACATCGACCTGTTCGACGAGCGAGTACCGCGGACAGTCGAGAACTTCGTCGGCCTGGCAACCGGTGAGCAGGAGTGGGAGGACCCCGAGACCGGCGAGACACGAACAGACCCGCTGTACGACAGTGTCGCCTTCCACCGGGTCATCGACGGGTTCATGATCCAGACCGGCGACCCGACCGGGACCGGCCGCGGCGGTCCGGGCTACACCTTCGACGACGAGTTCGATCCCGACCTCGGCCACGACGGTGCCGGTGTCGTGAGCATGGCCAACCGCGGTCCCGACACGAACGGTTCGCAGTTTTTCATCACACTCGACGCACAACCGCACCTCGACGACCGCCACGCCGTCTTCGGCGAGGTTACCGACGGGATGGACGTGGTCGAGGCAATCGGCAACGTCCCGACTGACGGCGACGACAAGCCGACCCGCGAGGTCCGTCTCGAGTCGGTCACGGTCCAGGACTGACCGCGACTGCCGACCGAACACGGGACACTGCACCCCCGTGACGCGGACCACACCGAGCGGCAACCGGGCCGTGACAAAGGAACCGGTGATAGAGTCGAGAGCACAGGAGTGGAGGAGCCACCACAGAGAAGCGGCGGTCAGTTGTTGGGAGCGGCCTCGTCGAACGGCATCCAGTCGTTTGTGTTCTCGCTGCGCTCGAACAGCGACTGGCCGCAGTCCCGGCACTGCCGGGCGACGATACTGCCCTCACCGGACAGACAGCAGGCGCTCGATTTCTTCTCGACGCGTTCGAGCGCCCCACCACAGTCCGGACACGTCTCGTGGAACAGGCGGAGTGCGTCGAGCAGTTTCAGCCGCTGTTCGAGCGGGGCGTCGGCCCACTCGCTGTCCCCGCCGCGCAGTGCCCGGTCGGTCGCAACGTCTGTCAGTAGTGCCGTCTGTGACGGCCACTTGCGAACGCGGTAGCCAACCTCGAACGCCGGAATCTCACGCTCCTGGTACTCGATTGCCGACGGCTCGCTGTCACAGAGGGTAGCCAACGTCTCGTGGTCGAACGGAACCTCGTGGTCGTCCGGGTCGGTCGCCTCCGACCGGGCACGCCGGAGTTCCGTGTCGAGTGTCGCCTCGAACGCCGGCGTGAACGCGAGCCCCGCATCGCGTCGTTCCAGCACGTCGTTGTCTGTCAGCAGCGCCTCGGGGTCGACCCTGCCCTCTCTGAGCGCCTCGAGTTTCGTCGCCGACAGCGCGATTGCGGCCTCGCGGGTGTTCGCCTTGCCGAACAGCGCGAGCACGGGTTCCGGAAAGAACCGCTGTGTGAACCACGGCGTGCCGGGTACGAGGTAGCCACGAAAGTAGATGAGCGCGACCGAGACTCCCAACGAGACGAGCGCGAGCGCGAGTCCCAGCAAGACGGTGGCGAACTCCGCGGCCACCACGGCGAGTCCGACACTCCCGACGCCTGCGATACCGAGGTTGGTGACCGTACACGGGAGACACCGGTTCTCGCCGGTGTATGCGGGTTGCCTGAGACGGTCGAACACGGAAGGGGTGCGACGTGACATTGTTACTCGATCTGGATCGTCGTCTCGCTGTAAAGTCCCTTCTCTGCGGGGTCATCGACGTTGAGCGCGGCGCTGATGACGTGTTCACCGCGCCGGGCACGCTC
Organism: uncultured Halobacteriales archaeon; assembly: GCA_964477945.1. Lineage (GTDB taxonomy): Archaea > Halobacteriota > Halobacteria > Halobacteriales > Haloarculaceae > Halovenus. Next base: position 25,434 of record CAYZGA010000003.1, on the reverse strand, counting down.
CCACTCGGACTCGGAGACGCGGAACTGCTGGTTCCAGCGCTTGCGGAACCGCTTGCGCTCGCCGCGGTCGAACCGGAACGCCCGTGTCTCGGCCGGCGGGTCCCGGATATCGATGCTGGCCGCGTCCTGCTTGCCGTCGACCGACCACGTCCACAGCAACGGTGACAGGGTCGGCACCTCCACCGGAATCGGGAGGTGGTTTTTCATCTCCACGACAAACGGAATCGCGGCGTTCTCCGGGTAGGTGTCACGGACCGTCTCGATGCTCACCGAGATGGCCCTGTACCGGAGACTGTTCGGTACGAGCAACCGGCTCAGCCTGTTTCCTGGCACCCGCCGCATCGCCTGCGGCTCGATATCCCGGTCCTTGTGATCGCTCGGCGTGAAGTTGTCGTTCTCGTCACGCCTGACCGCACTCGACTCGTAGAGACGACGCATTTGGTCGATACAGGAACCGCAGGTAATAGTCTCTGTCGTTCCGCGCGGCGTCAGTCGTCGGCACCCGACCGGCGGGCCGCCTGCCCGGCCCCGGCGGCCTCGTACTCGTCCTCGAAGAGGAGACAGGCGATCTCGTGGGTGCTGGTCTGTGTGGTCAGTTCGGGGTTGGTCTCCTCGCAGGGCGAGGTGAACGCCGCCTCCAACCGTTCCGACCCGTCCGCGAGATTCCCGTCGTGGAGCGTATCCAGCGCCGCCGCGAGCTCCTCCTCGGCGGTCCGGTCACCGACGGGGTCCGGGATACCGAACTCCTCGCGCACCCGGCTACCGAACACCTCACGTGACAGCGTCTCCGGGTCCTCCTGGGAGAACTCGTCCGCGCTCGGGTCACCCGACTCGGAGAGCCGTGCTCCACTCTCCTCCTCGACCGCGACGACCGACTCCAGCGCGTCCGCGTCACGCAACCGGACCTTGAAGTCCATGATAGCGCGCCAGGTTCCCTGGTCGAGGTCGTACTCGTCGGGCTGGATGACCCGCGGACAGCGGGTGTGGAACCGACACCCGCTGGGCGGGTTGAGCGGCGACGGCACGTCGCCCGGCAGGAAGATACGGTCCCCGTCCCACAGCGGGTCCGGTTCCGGAATCGCCGAGAGAAGCGCCTCGGCGTACGGGTGGTTCGGCGGTTCGAACACCTCGCGGGTCGTGCCCACCTCCGCGAACTCGCCCAGGTACATCACCGCGATCCGGTCGGAGATGTGCTCGACGACACTCAGGTCGTGAGCGATGAAAATGTAGGAGAGACCGAACTCGTCTTGCAGTTCCTCGAGCAGGTTGAGAATCTGTGCCTGGACGCTCACGTCCAGTGCGCTGACCGGCTCGTCGCAGATGATGACCTCCGGATCCACCGCGAGCGCCCGGGCGACACCGATGCGCTGGCGCTGGCCACCGGAGAACTCGTGGGGGTACCGGTCGACGTGGCTCGGGTTGAGCCCGACCGTGTCGAGCAGCTCCCGGACCCGTTCGGTCCGTGCTGGCCCTGACGCGATATTGTGGATGGACAGCGGTTCACCGATTATCTCACCCACCGTCAGCCGGGGGTTCAGACTCTCGAAGGGGTCCTGGAAGATGTACTGCAGGTCGGTCCGGAGCGTCCGCAACTGTGACGAGGATACCTCGGTCAACTCGATCTCGGGCTGTCCGGTCGCGGTCTTGCCGGTCGCGAACTTCGAGACATCCACCTTGTCGGTTTCGTCGCGCTCGCGGTCGGTCTGCGGTGTCGGTCGGTACACGACAGAGCCCTCGGTCGGTTCGAGCAGCCGGATGAGCGTCCGGCCGAGCGTGGTCTTGCCACACCCGCTCTCGCCGACCACACCGAGTGTCTCACCCTCGTACAGCTGGAGGTCAACCCCGTCGACGGCCTTCACGTCCTGGCTGCGACCGATCAGACTCGAGATGAACCCCTGGTTCGCGTCGTAGTACTTTTTCAGGTTGCGCGCCTCCAGAATCGGCTCGTCACTGCTCGCCATCAGTCGTCACCTCTGTTTGGCTGTGTCTCCGCCTCGGCCTGCGTTACCTCGTCACTGACCGTCACATCGTAGTCAAGCGACCCGCTGAAGTTACCGGTGTACTCCAGACAGGATGCCGCGCGGTCCGACGAGCCGTCCGCCTCGACACCCGTCTCGGGGTCGAGCATGGCCGGTTCGCGCTGCCTGCACTCCTCCTCGGCGTACGGGCAGCGCGGGTGGAAGCTACAACCTGACGGCACATCGACCAGGTCGGGCATCGTCCCCGGAATCGTCTGCAACTGGTCGAGGTCCGACCCGATACGCGGAATCGCGCTCATCAGCCCCACCGTGTAGGGGTGTTTCGGGTCGTAGTACAGCTCCTCGACCGACGCCTTCTCGACCGGCTTGCCCGCGTACATCACCATCACCCGGTCACAGAGCTCCGCGATGACGCCCAGGTCGTGGGTGATGAGCTGGACGGCGGTGTCGAACTCCTGTGCCAGCTCCTCGAGCTGTTCGAGGATCTTCGCCTCGATGGTCACGTCCAGTGCCGTGGTCGGCTCGTCGGCGATGAGCAAATCCGGGTCACAGGACAGCGCCATCGCGATGACCGCCCGCTGTTGCATCCCACCGGAGAACTGGTGTGGGTAGTCGTCGTAGCGCTCCTCGGCCTCGGGGATACCAACCTCGTCGAGTAGCTGTATCGTGCGGGCTTTTGCCTCGCTCCCGCTGTAGTCGAGGTGGTGTCGGAGCGCCTCGGAGATCTGGTCGCCGACGGTGTAGACCGGGTTGAGCGCCGTCTGTGCGTCCTGGAATATCATCGCCATCTCGTTGCCCCGTATCGACCGCATCTCCGACTGGGACAGCTCGAGCAGGTCCTCACCCTTGAACAGGATCTCCCCGCTCTCGATGCGACCGGGGCTCTCGATGAGCCGCAGCAACGACATCGCGGTCACGCTCTTTCCCGCACCGCTCTCGCCGACGACACCGAACTTCTCGCCGCGCTCGATCTGGTATGAGAGGTTATCGACAGCAGTAACCGTCCCCTCCTCGGTGTAGAACCGGACGGTGAGGTCGTTTACCTCCAAGAGGGCCATCAGCCGCCACCCCCAACGGCCGAGACGTCCTCCTGTGCGTCGAGTGCGTCGTTGAGCCCGTCACCGACGAGGTTCATCGACATCACGAAGGTGAAGATTGCCGCGCCGGGGAAGAACGTCTGCCACCAGTGGAGCGTCGCGCCCGGTCCCTGAATCAGACTCTCACGGGTCTCGTTGAGCATGTGTCCCCACTCGGGGGTGCCCGACTCGAACCCGATACCGAGGAAGCCGAGTGCCGCGACACCGATGACGACGGTTCCGATACCCAGCGACGCCTGCACGATGACAGGGGTGATGGAGTTTGGCACGATGTGCCTGAAGATGACACTCCGGTCACGGGCACCTAACGCGCGTGCCGCGTTCGTGTACTCCATCTCCTTTGTCTTGAGCACCTCCCCGCGGATGAGCCGCGCGTAGCCCGCCCAGCCCGGAATCACGAACGCCGCGACCAGCTGGAAGTAACCGCCGCCGAGCTGGAACACGATGACCAGCGCCAGCAGCAGTGCCGGGAACGCGAAGATGATGTCCACGAACCGCATCATCACCTCGTCGACCAGCCCGCCGTAGTACCCGGAGATACCACCGTAGATGATTCCGATAGTCGCCGAGATGCTCACGACGACGAACCCGATGGAGACACTCCAGCGACTCCCGGCGATGACACGCGAGAACATATCGCGGGCCTGCTGGTCGGTGCCGAAGGGGTAGGCAAGCCCCGCCTCGAACGGGGCCATATCCTTCTCGAACTTGTCCGGGTTGTCGATCCACAGCAGTTTCTGCGGGTCGTGCGGTGCGAGTCCGATTGGCTGGACGGTGAATGCTGGGCCGGTGATGCCCGCGAGAAAGCGGAGGGCGGCGAGCAGTCCGACGATACCCAGCAACCCGAACAGCGCCTGTCGCAGGCGCTGCGGGTCCCCTTTACGCACCTGGAGCGCGACCAGCGCCCCGGCGACACCGACCAGCGAGAGCGCGATGACGACACTCGATACGGTCGCCTTGATCGGCTGTGCAAAAAACGCGACGAGTGCCATGAACAGGACGATTCCGGCCCCGATCATCGCGCTCCTGTTCTGTTTGAACCGCCGCCAGGCCCGCGCCCACCGGCTCTGTACCTTGTAGTCTTCGGCCTCGATCGAGGTGTCCGTTGCGAGTTCTCGCTCGCGAACTGCCTCGGTATCGAAACCGTCGATCTGTATTCTGCCTCGTTGCGTGCTCATTGTTTTAGTATCGGATTCGTGGGTCGAGGAACGCGTACGCGATGTCTGCGAGGAGGTTCATCAGGACGAGGATGACCGCGAGGAACATCGTGATGCCGAGGATGAGGTTCACCTCGCGCAGCAGGATGGCGTTGTAAAACTCCAGTCCCAGCCCCGGCCAGCTGAAAATAACCTCGGCGACGATAGCACCCGAGAAGATGCCCGCCGTCAGGAACGCCGCGGCGGTGGTCACCGAGATGAGCGAGTTTCGCAGCACGTGTTTCAGTACCACCGTCCGCTCGGGAAGCCCCTTTGCCCGGGCCGCGGTCACGTACTCCTTGTTCATCTCCTCGGCCATCGACGACCGCATGATGCGCATCAGTGTTGCTGCCGACGCCGTGCCGATGGTGATCCCCGGCAGGATGAGGAACTTCAGCATATCCAGGGAGAGCAGGTCACTCCGTGCGGGCGGCAGGACATCCCACCAGCCGAGTGTCACGGCGAACACCAGAATCAGGATGAGACCGAGCCAGAAGTTCGGGATCGAGATGCCCGACAGGGCGACGATCCGGCTCACGTCGTCACCGAGCTGGTCTTTTTTGACTGCGGCGTAGATACCCGTCGGGATGGCGATGAGCAGCGCGAACACCCAGCCGAACAGACCGAGGAGCACCGTCTCGGGCAGTCGGGACACGATCACACTCGACACCGACCGTTCCGTCGAGAAGACGATGCCGAAGTCACCCTGCACGACGTTCGTCATCCACGAGAAGTACCGTTGCCATAGCGGTTCGTCCAGTCCGTACCGTGATCTGAGGCGCGCCTCGTCGGCCGCTGTGAAATCGGGGTTCCCGTTCGCGATGAGCGACACCGGGTCACCCGGCGTCGCGTTGATCAGCGCGAACGTGATTGCCGACACCCCGACCAGAATCGGGACGACGCTGACCACGCGCATCAGAATGAAACGTCGAAGACCCATGTTTGTGTACCGTTATCAATTATCTTGAGACGGAGTTTAGTAAAAGTTCTGATTAGGCGGTGCCGGGAGTCGGATTACGACCGGTTGATCTCGATGGCAACCCCGTCGTACGGCGCGTAGAGGTTGTACGAGAGTCCACCCTGCGGGTTCGTGTACGCAGCGGCCCCGTCGATATCACGGGAATTTACCGTTACGGTCTGGACCGCGTAGTCGACGATGGCGTTGCCGGCCTCCTCGAGGGCTGCCGGAATTATCTCGTCCTGGAACAGCGACGCACGCAGTTCGGGGTCCTGAACCGCATCGATGCTGTTGCTCTCGCTGAGCGGGTCGGTAATCGCCGACACGTCCAGCCCGCCGTTGGCACCGAAGTTCATCCACTGACAGCACTGCAGGTACACCGCCGGCGAGTGAAGCACCTGAATGTACGGAGCAGGGTTGAACCCGCCGCCGAGCCCGATGAGGATGATCTCCTGGTTCTCGAAGGAGTCCTCCGTCGAGAACCGCTGGACCGACGTGTCCAGGTCCGGTTCCGTCTCCAGGGTGAGGTCCCAGAGGCCGGACTGGTTCATGACCTGTATGGTCGTGTCGGCCACGTCCACGCGGTCCGGGTCGTCGGCGTTGGTGACGACGGTCGCCGAGACGGGCGTTTCGACACCGGCCTCGTTGATGAGTTCCTGGGCGCGTTCGGTACCCTGGTCCATCAGCGGCGCACACACCTCCTCTCCGTACGTATCGTAGTCGCCGACGACCTCACCGGCGGCTGGTTCGGGGATGGGCACCAGCGCCTTCTGACCGAATCCCTGACGGATGCGGCTGACAATCTGGTCACGAGGGATGGAGTGACTGAACGCACGACGGACCCGTTCGTCCTGCCACGGGCCGGGCGCCTCCGCCGGAATCTGGTAGAAGGTGAACCCGGTCTGACCCGCCGTCTCGACCGAGAACCCCTCTGCGTCCTGGAAGTTCAGTCGCTGGTCGACCGAGAGGTCGTGGGTCATGTCGAGTTCGCGGCTCTGCAGCGACCCGGTCCGGGTGGACGGCTCCAGCACGACGCGCAGGTCGAGCGTGTCCGGGTTGGGGGCGTTCGGCATATCCGCGCTGCCCCACTCCTTGTTCTCGGTCCCGACCTCCTCGAGCCAGTAGGTGTCGGTCTTCTGGAACTCCCAGAAGCTCCCGTCCTCGAAGTTGGTGAGCTCGTAGGGACCCGCACCGACCGGGGTGTTCCCCTCGCGGGGGTCCAGTTCGCCGTCCGGCAGGTCGACCTGTTCACTCGCGAACGGCGTGATGGGCAACTCGCGCTGTGCCTCGGCGTTCGGGAAGGTCCCGAACGCGTTCAGCGTGTAGTCGCCGTCCGAGGTGTACGCCAGGAGGTCGTTGAATATCTGCCCGGAGACGTCCGAGTTCGACCATCGCTGCAGGGCGTCGATGTAGTTCTGGGTCGTCTCCTCCTCACCGTTGTGGTACTCGATGCCCTCGTGGAGCTGGTACTGGATGTGGACACCGTAGACGCCGTCCTGGGCGGCCTGCGTCGCACCCTCGAGGGTCAGGGCGATACCCTGTTCGGGGTCCTCGAGCTGACCGCCGCCGATGACCTGTCTGTCCTCGGGCACCGCGACGGGGTCCTCGGCGTCGCTGAACGGGACCTCCTCCATGTAGGGCTCGTAGTCCTCGAATCCGACCTCCTGCACGTCGACAACCTCGACAGACTGGGCGTGCCAGTTGTAGAGTGCACCGTCGACACCGGTCGAGGTCAACCCCTCGTAGATGTTGTTGAAGACGATGGAGTCCTCTGCCGAGGTACTGAACGGCGGGTCGAACGTCTGGACCTGACCGACCAGCCCGTAGCGGAGGGTCGTGGGCTCGTCGCCGCCGTTGCCACCGTCGTCACCGTTACCACCGTCACCGCCGTTACCACCGTCGCCGCCGTTACCACCGTCGCCGCCGTTATCGCCGCCGTTTCCGCTCTCGTTACCGTCGTCACCGTCACCACCACCGGAACACCCAGCTAGAGCGACAGCCGATGCCCCACCGAGCGTCCCGAGAATTTTTCTTCGCGTACTTCCGAAGCGCCAGCGGTCGTTACTACCTGACATATACCCACCAATCAAACATGGAGAGTTAAATATCTACCGCCTTAGATTCGATAGACGGAGCGCCGACGCGGGGGATGGGGGATACAAAGGTCACATCATCCTGCAGTCTGTCGGTACCTGTTCGGTCACCCGACTGCCGCGACCCACGACTGTCACGTGGCTGGTCGAGAGTGACACACCACAAGACTGTTTTTCCGGGCCTGTGTGGGGTGTCGTGTCACCACACTGTCCTTAGACCTGCTCGTCCCGTCCGGTCACACACCGACCGGGCCTGTCGAAACTGACGCGTACAGACGCCGGGGGCTGCCGACCGGTACTACCGGGTCCAAAATGTGCATTACGGTCCGGACCGAACGCCACATATGACAGCAACAGCGTTTCTGAGTGTCGCGCCCAGCACCGAGAAGAGCATGGCACCGGCGGTTGCGGCGGCCATCGACGCACTGGAGGGGTTCGACGTCGAGTACGAGACCACGCCGATGGGCACCATCGTCGAGGCGGAGACGGCCGGGGAACTGTTCGCCGCCGCACGGGCCGCCCACGAGGCGGTCGAGGCGGACCGCGTCGGGACTGTCCTGAAGATCGACGACAAGCGGACCGTCGACGACCCGGCCGCCGAGAAGGTCCGGTCGGTCGAGCGGGAACTCGGGCGGGCGGCAACGAGTCGACGCGAGGACTAAGACGCCACCCAGGGTCAGGTCGTGAGCCGCGACCTGCGCTGGTCGGGAATCACGATGCGGACCGTGGTCCCGTTGGTCGTGTCGAAGGAGAGTTCACCGTTGAGTCTGTCGACGCTCCACCGGAGTTGCCACAGGCCGAGTCCCCGTCCGTGCTGGAGGGTGGTCTCTGTGCCGGCCTCGATCGGCGCGAGTTCGGCCTCGGGGATTCCGGGCCCGTCGTCGTCGATTGTGACCCGGTACCCCTCGGGGCTGTCGTCGACGGTGACGGTCACCGTCGACTCGGCGTGGTCGAGGGCGTTCTCCAGGGCGCTCCCGACGGCGGTACGGGCCGCCTGCTCGTTGGTGGTCAGCGACGCCTCGTCGGGAACGGCCGTTCGGAGTGTCACGTCGCGGTCAGAGCGCACGGACGCCACCGTCTCGTCGATCGTCTCCGGGAGACACACCTCGGTGGCAGTGTCGCCCATCGACATGACCCGGTCGGTGTTGCGCGCCCGGGCACCGATTGCGGCGAGTTCGTCCACCGCGGCGATGATGCGCTCGGCGTGGTCGTCGGTGGCCCGGTCGGCCAGCACCTCGGCGTGACTCCTGATGACGTCGAGTTGGTTGCGCAGGTTGTGGCGCAGAATCCGGTTGAACACCTCGAGTCGCTGTTCGCGGCGCTTGCGCTCCGTGATGTCGTCGACGATACCGACAAACCGGCGGGTCCCACCCGACAGTTCGACCAGGTAGCCGGTGGCGTTGAGCCAGCGCACCGCCCCGCCGGGCTGTCGGACCCGGAACTCGAACTCGTAGCTCCCGGACGGGTCACCCTGCTCGATCTCGGCGAGCATCGACTCGAAGTCGGCCTCGAACCCTGCCCGGTCGCGCTCGTCGACGGGGTCCAGAAAGGCGGTCGCCTCGTCGTAGACTGCCTCGACCGGTTGTCCGTAGACCTCCTCGTAGGCCGGGTTGACGTACAACACCTCCGAGAAGTCCGGCTCGGCGAGGTAGATCACCTCGTCGATGCGCTCGGCGATCATACGGAACCGTCGCTCACTCTCTCTGACGGCCTGCTCGCGCTCGACCCGGGACAGCGCCGTCGTCACGTGGTCCGCGAGCGCCTTCGCCACGTCGATGAGAGCCCCGTCCACGTCTGTTGGCTCGTGGGTCCCGGCGGCGACCAGCCCGTGCTCACCGAGCGGCAGCAACACGCCCGTCTCCAGCGGGTTCTCGCCCGCCCGCTCGCTCGGGCTGTACTCCGTCACGGTCCCCTCGCGAAAGACCTCGTACTCGTAGCGGTCGGGGCCGAGCCCCGACACCAGCGCCTCGTCGTGGACGGCATCGGTCGCGGCGGCCGGGTCGAGACGGTCCCGCTCGTCGTCGTGGAACCAGCAGACAGCAAGCGGCAGGCCGAGGACGTCACCCGCTGTCTCTGCGGCCACCCGCGCCACCTGCTCGGTGGTCTGTGCGGACTGGAGTTGCTCTGTCGCCGCCTGAAGACGCTCGATGGCACGCTCGCGGCGCTTGCGCTCCGTGACGTCCCGCCCGATTGCCAGGTACCGCCGCTCCCCGTTTATCTCCGCGTCGGTCCCCTGGACGTTCATCGTGTGGGTCCGACCGTCGGCGTCGGTCACCTTCCACTCGAACTCGACCGGACCGTCCGAGCTCATCACCCGCTCCAGGTGTTCCATCCCCCGTTCCTGGTCGTACCCGTCCTCGGGAACCCCCACGTCACCGATACTCATCCCGCGCATCTCGGCGCGGTCGTAGCCCAGCAGGTCGGCGTAGGACTGGTTGACGTCGACGATACTGCCGGTCTCGGGGTCACGGACCGCGATGATGTCGTTGACGCTGTTGAACACCTGCTCGTACTCCCGTTCGCGGCGCTTGCGCTCCGTGATGTCCCGCACGCTCGCGAGCACGCGCTCCTCGCCGCGGAGTTCGATCGTGCTAAAATGAACCTCACCGACGAACTCCTCGCCGTTGCTGCGCTCGGCCTCGAACTCGAACAGCTCTGTCTCACCCGTTCGCGCCCGTTCGAGACGGTCGGACGCCTCGTCGAGCGTTGGGTCGGTTTCCGGCGACGTGACGAGCTGCACCGTCTCCCCGAGCAGTTCCTCGCGGTCGTAGCCGGTCAGCTCACAGTACCGGTTGTTCGCGTCGAGGATTTCGCCGGTCTCCGGGTCGTGGACCACCAGCCCGTCGGAGACGTTCTCGAAGATGTCCCGGTAGGCTCGCTCCAGTTCCCGCCGTTCGGTCACGTCGCGCTGTATCGATAGCACCCGGCGCTCGCCCCCAATCTCTGCCGGTGTAAGCGTCACGTCGAGAAACAGTCGCTCGCCGTCCCGGGTTCGCGCCTGCCACTCGACGGTGGTGTGCTCGCCGGTCTCGCTGACCTCGCGGATGAGGTCCGTGCCGCGCTCCCCGGTGTAGCCCGCCTCTGTCACGCTCAGCCCCTCGATACCCAGCTCCCGGAGTGTCTCCAGGTCGTCGTACCCGAGCATCTCGCGGTAGGCGTCGTTGACGTCGACGAAACTGGCCGTCTCGGGGTCGAACACGGCGATTGCGTCGGTCACCTTGTTGAAGATCTGCTCGTACTCCCGCTCCCGGCGCTTGCGCTCCGTGATGTCACGGTGCAGGGAGAGATAGCGCTGTTCACCGCCAATCTCGGCCGGTGTGCCCCGCACGCTGAGCCAGCGCCGTTCCCCGTCGCTCGTGCGGACGGCCCACTCAGTCTGTCTCGGCTCCCCCGTCTCCATCACCTCGCGGACCAGTTCCCGGGCACGGTCCATGGTGAACCCGTCGTCTGTCGCGCTCACCCCCTCGACACCCAGTTCGAGCACCTCGTCACGGCTGTAGCCCAGTTGCTCACAGAAACTGTCGTTGGCGTCGAGAATCTCGCCCGTCTCCGGGTGGTTGATCGTGATTCCGCCCCGAACGCTGTTGAAGATCTGCTCGTACTCCCGCTCCCGGCGCTTGCGCTCCGTGATATCGTGCAGGAGCGCGACCACACGCTCTTCACCGCCGATCTCGCCGATCTTGTGTCGAGCCCGCACCCAGACTGTCTCGCCGTCCGCGGTCTCCAGCGGCCACTCGAACTCCTGTCCGCCCTCGCTGGCGGTCTGTCTGACCATCTCCCGGGCGCGTCCGCCGCTGATCCCCTCGGCCGTCGCCTGGAACTCGGAGAGTGGCTGTTCCAGAAACGCCTCGCGGTCGTAGCCGAGCAACTCGGCGACCTGTTTGTTTGCGTCGACCACCTCGCCCGAATCGGGGTCGTGGATAACGATACCGTCGCCGGACATATCGAAGATCTGCTCGTACTCCCGCTCGCGGCGCCTGCGCTCTGTGATGTCTCGCACACTCGCGAGCACGCGCTCATCGCCGTCGAGTTCCAGGTACCGCAGGTGGACCTCGACCGGGTACGTCCGGCCGCTCGCGTGCTGGTTGCGCCACTCGAACAGTTGCGGACCCTCCTCGCGGGCGCGTCGGATCCGCTCTCTCGCCCGCTCGCGGGTGTGCTCCCCGTCGTCCGGTGTGAGCATCCCGACCGTCTCACCCAGGAGCTCCGCCCGACTGTACCCCGTCAACTCGCAGTACCGGTCGTTTACATCGAGCATCTCGCCGGTCTCGGGGTCGTGGATCACCAGTCCGTCGGAGACACTCTCGAACACCTCGCGGTAGGGCTGTCGCCCGACCGGACCGTCAGCGAATCGCTCGACAACCACCTCGAACTGCTCGACAGCAGTGGTCCGCGGAAAGACATCCGTCGCCCCGGCGTCGAGCACGTCACCGACAGTGCCGTCACCGGCACCGGAGAGAACGACTACCGGCAGGTCACGCTCGCCGGCGAGACGCTCCACGAGCGCCACCGGGTCGTCGATACAGTCACCGGCGATCACACCGTCGACATCAGCCTGCTCGCTCCGTGTGAGTGCACGTGCCCCCGTCTCGACGTGGGTTGCGTTCACCGACTGTCCGGCCGCCTCGAGCCTGTCTGTAGCCTGCTCCCCGAACGACCCCGCCGCGACGACCAGCAGATTCAGCCCCTCGGTGCGTGCGCTCACGGTCATACGGATACTCGGATACTAGTGACGCTGTTTCTTAATCTTTCGGTGCTAGGAACTCGCTGTCGCCGGTGGACAACCGGTCGGACGGTGTCGAGTGAGCGGGGTTTTGACCCTCCGGCCCCTCGGTTCGGTATGAGCGACCGTCCGGAGGAGATTGCAGGTGTCGCCGACGTCGACTGTACCGGACTGTCGGCGCTGGTGACGGGGTCGACCAGCGGAATCGGCCGGGAGACCGCACTGGCGCTCGGACGACTGGGTGCCGACGTCGTCGTACACGGCAGAAACAGGCAGGCGGGCGAGACGGTGGTCGATGAACTCGCCCGGGTCGGTGCCGACGGGACGTTCGTCGCGGCAGACTTCACCAGCGTCGAGGCCGTGCAGGACCTCGCCGCGACCGTGCGAGCAGAAACCGGGGAACTGGACCTGCTCGTGAACAACGCCGGCGGCCTGTTCCGGAACGGCGCGCTGACCGACATCGGCGTCGAGTACACGTTCCACGTCAACCACCTGTCGCCGTACCTGCTGACCGCCGAGTTGCTCGACCACCTCGCCGACGGGTCGCGGGTGGTCACGACGGCGTCGGCGGCACACTCGGGTGCCACGCTGGACCTGGCGCAGGTGACCGGCGACGACCCGTCGACCGGGCTGGCGGCGTACAGCCACTCCAAGCTGGCCAACATCCTGTTCGCGGCGGAGCTGGCCCGTCGACTCGACGACAGGTCGGTCACGTCCAACAGCGTCCACCCGGGCGCGATACCGGGAAGCGGGTTCAGCCGGTTTCTCCCCGGGCCGCTGGCGCGACTCGTCCAGGGACTGCGCGTGGTGCCCGGCGTGACCACTGTCGCCGATGGCGCAGCCGAACTCCTGTTCGTCGGTGTCTCGCCCCGCACCGCCGATATCTCCGGCCGGTACTTTGCGAGCCAGCGGACACAACCCCCGTCGGACGCCGCACAGGACCCGGCGGCCGCCGAGCGACTCTGGACGGAGAGCGCCGATCTCCTCGGTATCGAGGAACCGCTGTCGGGCTGAACCCCAGGGGTGAGGGTGTCCCGGCGCTCGCCTGTCCGGAGGCCAGGGGTCACGGTCGCCGTCGTCCCGAACGCCCGGGACCCGAACCGCTTTTGCGCTGTCGTCCCGAACACCTGCTCGATGCACGACCTGCTGGTCGTCGGGGCCGGTCCCGCGGGGTCTCGACTCGCCCGCCGGTTCGCCGAGCGAGGACACGACGTGCTCGTCTTCGAGCAGGGGACCGTCGGGAAACCGCTCGCCTGCTCGGGCCACGTCAGCACCGACATCTGGGAGTTCACGCCCGACGGTGCCCGGGAGCGACTCCTGCAAAACAACATCCGCGGGGCACGGTTTCACCCCGACGGGTTCGACGGCGACACCTACCGGTTCCACCAGGACGAACCGGTGTCGGCGGTTATCGACCGCGTCGCGCTCGACCGGGAACTGGCGGCGGCGGCCCGGTCGGCAGGTGCCGATGTACGCGAGGAACACACCGTCGTCGGGTTGGCCGAACACCGGGACACGGTCGAGTTGGCCGTTCGGGGACCGGACGGTATCGAACACCACCACGGGCGACTCGTTGCGGGGTGTGACGGCCCGAGTTCGCGTGTGCGAACCGAGACGGGGTTGCCGGACCCGGCGGAACTGCTCCACGGCGTGCTCGGGTTCGCCGACCAACCCGACCACGAGGCGTTCGTCGACGTCCACCTGACTGTGCCGCGGTTCTTTGCCTGGCGCATCCCGCGGGGCGAGGCCGGTGTGGAGTACGGGCTGGCAACACCACCCGGCGAGGAGGTTGGCGACCGGTTCGAGGCGTTCACCGACGCCTGTGGCGTCGAGACCGACCGCCGGTGTTCGGGGCTCATCCCCATCGGCCCGCCCTCGACGGTCACCTCGGGTCGGGTGTTTCTGGTCGGTGACGCCGCCGGACACAACAAGCCGTTCACCGGCGGCGGTATCCTCTACGGCATGACCGCCGCGGACTGTGCCGCCGACACAATCGACCCCGGCGACCCCGGGACGCTCGCGGACTACGAGCGGGCCTGGCGGTCGGAACTGGCCGGTGATATCCGTCTCGGTCGACTCGTCCGGGCGGGCTACAGCGTCCCCGGTCCGCTCCAGTCGGCACTGATGACCGCCTTCGAGGGCGAGATCGGCGTCCACATGGACCGCCCGACGACCCTGTTCTCCCGCGAGCAACTCCGCGCGATGTTGCCGGTCTGACCGTCTCACTCGACAAGTTGTATCGTGTCGTCACCGGTGGGCACCGCACAGAGAAAGGCCACCGTTTCGTCACCCTCGTTGCGGTACCAGTGAACGGTGTCGGCGGGGATGTGGACGGTGTCGCCGGGGGAAACCGTCTGCTCCGCGTCGTCGATACCGACCACGTACTCGCCCTGCAGGACGTACTGTTCGTGTTCGATGGCGTTGGTGTGTTCCGGCACGGACCCGCCGGGTGCGAGCGTGAACCGCCGGAGTGCAACGTTGGGCGCGCCGTCGTGCTCGTCGACGAGGACACCCTTTTCGAGTCCGTCGGCGGCCGCCACCGACTCGTAGGTCACCTCGGAGTGTGGTCTGACGAATCCGGGCATATCACAGGTAGCGGTGTTGCTGGGCGTAACTCTCACGATCCTGTGAGTCCAGCGGTGCCGTGCCGCGGCGCAGGTCCCAGAACATCGCACCCGTGCCGAGCACGGCCACGAACAGGCCGAGCGCGGCAAACGGGACCGGGAACCCGCCGATGGGGGCCGCGATGAGTCCGATAACGAGGTACATACTCCCCTGTCGCTCGGCCGTGCGCCGCCCGATACCGACGAGTCCGATGCCGAGAGCGATGAGCATGATAGCAAAGAGCGGTGCCCCGAGCACCGACAGGAGAACCAGCGACAGCACCCCCGGTTCACCGAACGACGCCACCAGCAACGCGAAACCGCCGTACGGGAGCCACATCGCCGCGCTCACCACGATACCCGTGATGAGTGTCACCCGCGGCTTGTCGACGATGAGTTGGCTCGTGCCCTCGGTGTAGTGTTCCAAGACCGAGTACAGGCTGAGACAGAGTCCGACCAGAACGAGCACCGTCATAACCGCCTGAACAACCGGCGAGAGTCCGAACACGGTACCCCCCTCCGCGACGGTCGGCATAGCGAGCGCGACGAGTCCGGCCAGCACTGCGCCCGCCCACAGCAGAAATCGCCGCCAGTCGATACTTTCCTTCATAGCTGTGTGGTAGGAGTCAGCACACAAAAATCCGGGGGCCCCGACGCAGTGCCGGAGTGTCGTGCCCGGTGAGAGGTACGCTTTTGTCGCGCTCGGTCGAACAGCAGTCGTGACCGGAGAGTTCGTACTCGCCGCGAGCACCGCCGACCTGACGGTAGAACCGACAGCGCGCCCACACGCCGACGTCGTCGAGTACCGACTCGACCTCGCGTCGGACCGGGACACGCTCCGGGCGTACGATGGCACCCTGCCGCTGCTCGTCACCAACCGGGTCGAACGGGAGGGCGGCGAGGCGGTTGACACCCCTGCCCGTCTCGACGCGCTCGAAACCGCCGTCGAACAGCCCGCGGTCGCGGCGGTGGACGTGGAGCTGTCCGCCGTCCGCGACGGGGCCGCGAGTCGCGTCGTCGAGCACGCCCGCGAGCACGGTGTCGCCGTGGTCGTCTCCGTGCACGATTTCGAGCGGACACCGGGGCGGGCGCGGATGCGCGACCTGCTCCGGGCGGCGAGCGAGCACGGCGATGTCGCCAAACTCGCCGTGACCGCACGGGGTCGCGGGGACGTGCTCGACCTGCTCGCGGTGACACACGAGCTGACCAGCACCGGGACCCCGGTGGCGACGATGGCGATGGGCGAGGCGGGCCGTCACTCCCGGGCGGTCACACCGCTGTACGGGTCGCGAATAGGCTACGCGCCGGTCGACCCCGCGGACGCCACTGCCCCCGGCCAGTACGACCTCGAAACGCTCCGGGCGCTCGTCGACCGGTTGCGCGGAGCCGGCGAAACGGACCCTGGAGCATAAACTACAGGTGGATACCCGAAGAACAGTACCGCGTATGAGCGAAACCACGGAGCGCGAACGGACACGGCACCCCGTGGTGGCGGCCGCGCTCGGCGTGCTGGTGCCGGGACTGGGACACGCCTACATCAGGGCGCGGATTCGCGGTCTGCTCTGGGCGGCCCTGTTTCTCGTCTCGCTCGTGGTGCTCGCCCCCGCAGGGTCGCTCGCCGACCCCATCTCGACGGACCTGCTCGGTGACCTCTACACTGAATCGCCCGACATGGTGCTGTTCCTGTTCGCGGTCTGGATTATGAACGCCATCGACGCGTACCTGACCGCCAACCGGCAGCGACAGGACACCCGAGAGGCGAACGCCTGCCCGCACTGCGGGGAGCCCGTCGACGACGACCTGGAGTTCTGTCACTGGTGTACGACCCGACTGGACACGCCCGAGAGCGAGAACGACTGATACTGTCGGCTGTACCTTCGTGGAACAACCGGCACCCCGCGAACTGTGCCGTGGGCTTGCAGCCGACAGTACGACCGGTGTCACGTGCAGCAGATGCCGGGCGGGACAACAGGCGATTCAGTACCGCGAGAACCCGCGGGTGTCGAGCCAGTTGTGCGCTACCGTGATGGCGTGGTCGGCGTGGAGCACCTCGGGACCCAGCGACACCTGCCGGTCGGCCGCCTCCGAGAGCGTCTCTCCCTCGTCCGGGCGGAACGACCGGTGGTCGGAGAGCACGAACACCGGGTCCTCGGGCGGGTCACAGTCGACGACCGGTGTCCCCTCCTCGTGTAGCTGGTAGACCGGTCCGTCGACGGCGTCGAGGGTTGCCGCGAGACCTATCCGGGCGAGCGAGAGCCCGGGGGACACCTCGACGGGGATCCGCCCGACCGCTTCCTCGCGCTCGTCGAGTGCCGTCCGGACGAGCGCGGCCGTCGAGCGCTCGTCGGGGTGCAGTCCCCGCAGCTCCGACCCGTCGAACCGGACGGTGAACTCGTCGCCGAGCACGAGCGCGACCCGGACGTCCGCGCGGATGTCGTGTGACCGCAGGAGCGCGGCTGTCACCGACCGGGCCAGCAGGTCCATCCGGCCCGCCCCCGGCAGGTCGTCGAGCGAGAACCCCGGTTCGGTCGGTGCCTCGTGACCCACAACGACGAACGTCCTCACCACGTCAACCCCTCGTAGGTGATGCCCTCGCGCCGGGAGACGACCCTGCGCCCGTCGACCACGACGGGGTCGGCCATCGCGTCGAACGCATCGTCCAGCGCCGCGAACTCGTCCCAGTCGGTGACCACCACCGCACCGTGTGCCCCCGCGAGCGCCGCCCTGGCGCTGTCGGCGTACGCGATATCGGGGACCCGCTCGCTCATGTTCTCGGTCGCCACGGGGTCGTACGCGACGACACCCGCGCCGCGCTCGCGCAAGCCCTCGATAACCGGAATCGCCTGCGAGTTCCTGATGTCGTCGGTCCCGGGCTTGAACGCGAGACCGAGCACCGCTACCCGCTTTCCCTCGACGTCGACGTGCTCGTCGAGCAACGAGAGCAGTCGGCGTGGCTGGTCGTTGTTGACCGCCACCGCCGCGTCGAGCATCGCCGGGTCGTACCCCGCCTCCCGTGCGGCGTGTCTGATGGCGTCTGTATCTTTCGGGAAACAGTTGTGCACGACGAGTCCATCGGTCGTAACGAACGTGTGGTTGTCGGCAACTTCGATGGAGTACACCTCGGTCGTGGTGTCTCCTGCGTCTATGTCCTGCACTCGGACAGTCGTGTGTGTCTCCCCTCTCGTGTGTCCGGTCGGCCTGATGTCCCCGTCGTAGCTGTCGAGACGCTCGTTGATTCGGTCCTGTTCCTCGGGCAGGAACATCCCCGCTAGAGCGGCCAGCTGTTGTTTCGAGCTTATCCGGAGAAAATGTGCCGGCTGCGTCGACTTCTCTGACTGTGATGTCCTGTAACTCGGCACAATCCCACAGCTGTGGAGTAGAAACTGCATTCCCTGAATCAACGTCTCGCTCACCGACCCGTAGTCGTACACTACTGCGTTCGAGTGACTCGTGTATTCGATGTGACCGTCGCCGCGGAACAATCCAGACAGGAGTGCTCTCCTGTTTCTCTCCGGTTCTCGATACACCGCATCGGGAACCGCTGCCGAGTACGAACCGGTACCGCAACCGAGCCAGGTGAGAAACTCCGCAAAGACCCGGCTCGATACCTCGATGTGTGTCGCAGTCGTTCCCGTCCTCGTCCGGTACCGGATACCGAGGTCCTCCAGATAGGATTCGACATCTGCGACGTACGCCTCTTCCTCACTCGGGTGGAAACTCAAAGAGACGCGTTTTCGTGTTGTTGAACCGTGTCCCGAGTTGTCATCGCTGACGTGTCCTTTACTCAGATAGTATCCGATGAACCGCCAGAACGCCTCGTCTGCATCGAGCACGGCTGGAACGTAGGTCTGTTCTCCGCCCACTGTCGTGTATATCCGCAAGGCGCTCCGCTCGATGGACAGGCTGTCCTCGAATTCGAGGAATACATCGAGTGGGATGTAATCGTTCCGTTTGAACTCATGAACTCTGTCGTAACTGAACCGCTCATTGTATTCGGACAGTTCACTCCGAAGCGATTGGCTGATATTCTCCAGTTCAGACTCGGGTTCCAGGTAGACGCTCTCGTTCTCGAACGATGGTGAACTGGCCACGATACCGATAATATCGAACTGACCGACCGCGTCGGTGGGTATCTCTGTCTGCACGGGAATCCGGTCCCCTGGCGAAAGCGACTGTGCTTCACGAACCGTCGTCTCTCCGTCCGCCACTGTTAGCATCGGGTGGTCGTGGGTCACTGTCAGCTCCTTCCCCATCTTTGTCTGCACTGTGTACAGTTTCCCATCGTACGGCCGTCGAGTTGCCGCGATGACCGGCTCGAACGAGAGGGAGCCGTCCTCAGCGTAACTGAGAACAGACACATCGTCGAGAGTGCCATCGGCCGCATACCGGTCGAACAGTCCTGCCAGTGTGATGAGCTTCGTCTCCGACTCGTCCTGTACCAGTACTCGTTGGTCACCTGTGAGACAACTGCCACCCCACCCGACACCGCTGCGGAGGAACCGCTCACCGATGCGGTCGTCCGCGCCGAGGGCGTCGGCTACCTCGTAGACGTCGACACCGAACTCCTTGCAGATGTTGCCGATGTCGTTTATCAGGCTCACCTTCGCCGCGAGAAAGGCGTTGTTGGCGTACTTTATCATCTCGGCCTCGCGCCATCCCGTCTCGACCAGCGGGGTGTTCTCGTCCACCAGCGGGTCGTACAGCTCCCGCAGGAGTGCAGCGGCGCGCTCGTCGCCGCTGGTCCCGATAACCATCTTGTGCGGGTCGAGAAAGTCCGCGACAGCGGACCCCTCGCGCTGGAACTCGGGGTTCACCGCCACGCCGAGGTCCTCGCCGACGGTTCGGCCCGACGCCTCCTCCAGAATCGGTACGATTCGCCCGTCTGTCGTCCCGGGAACGACGGTGCTCTTGACGACAACGAGGTGGTAACCCGTCGCCGGCGCGAGCGCCTCGCCGACCGAGCGGACACCAGCCTCGACGGCCGACAGGTCGATACTGCCGTCGGGGTTGCTCGGCGTCGGCAACGCGACGATGGTCAGGTCCGTCTCCGGAACAACATCGTAGGCGGTCGTCGCCCGGAAGCGGTCGCCGGCGTGCTCGGCGACGAGTTCGTCCAGTCCGGGTTCGTGAATCGGCGACTTCCCCTCGTTCAGTGCCGCCACGGTCCCCTCGTCGATGTCGATGTTCCGGACATCGTTGCCGAGGTCCGCGAGACACGCGCCGACTGTCGTGCCGACGTAGCCGCTGCCGACGATGCTGACCTTCATCATCGGCGTGTACCCCGGCGACGGTATTGAGGATTTGGGTCACGGACGAGGGAGACGACCACGGGTCCGAGAGACCACTAATCCCGGAACTGATACGTTCCATGGGACCGGTGTCGGACCTCCTGACCGGGTCACTGAAGCGAATTTCAGTAAACGCGCCTACTGAACTCTATTTCAGATTACACTTATGTGGGTGTAGCCCCTGTGTCTATATACGATGCAAGAAAGAGTTCGCGTCACGGGAGCACAGAGCCGAGAAGCAGACGAGCGCCGGACCGTCGCTGGTTCGGTCGGTGCGGTGGCGGTGACGGTTGCGGCACTGGGTGCGCTGGCGGCACCCGTCGTCGCCCTGCTGGTCGCCACCGTCGTCGCCACAGCCCTGACCGCGCGGCGGTTGTACCGGTCTCGCAGGTCGCCCGCGTCGGGCACGACGGACGGCCCGGACCGCCGGGAGCGCAGGCCCACGACGGCCGACTGACGACCCGACGGTCCCGAGACGAGTTGGACCGAGCGCCGGAGTAACATATTCCACGAGGGAACTTTTTCGAACTCGACCGCCGCGAACCCCGACCAGCGCGACTGTCGAGTCGCTGGTCCCGGGACACGCACGACTCGCGGAGACACGAGGCGGAGCGGTCAGCGACCACCGGTGGCAGTCGGGGATGACCCGGGTTCGCGCTGTCGGCGGACGTAGTCGGTGAAGTTGTCGAACAGCGCCTTCGTCTCGCAGGCGGCGGCGTAGGCGGCGTCGTCGATACCGTCGAGAACGCGGGTCTTGTACTGTTCGTCGACGGACTCCTTCTCACGGGTGACCCGCGTTGCGGTCTCCGTATCGTACTCGGGGTGGAACTGGACACCGAACACGTCACTCCGGCGGAACGCCTGCACCCCGTAGTCGTTCGCGGCGAGCAGTGTCGCGCCGGGCGGGAGTCGCGTGACGTAGTCGGAGTGTGTGGTGAAGGCGGTGAACTCGTGGTCGAGACCGGAAAGCAGTGTGGACTCGCCGCGGCGGGACACCTCACGGTAGCCGAGTTCGTACACCCCGAGTCCGTCGACGGTCCCGCCGAGCACGTCCGCGAGCAACTGGTGACCGAAACAGACCCCGAGCGCCGGCATCCCTCGCCCGACGGCGTCGTCCACCCACGCCCGCAGGTCGTCGATCCAGGGCTCGTCGTGGTACACCGACGACCCAGACCCGGTCACGACACAGGCGTCGAACGAGAATGTCTCCGGCACCGCCCCCGAGGGGGCATGGAACTCGGCGAGGGTGGCGTCGAGTTCGCGCCGGAAGTTCCGCCGCGTCGGTGCCGGATTGTGCGACGCGTTCAGCAGTGCGATGCGCGGCCGCATGACCCGGAGTAACACCCCGGCGCTCATATGCGTGACGACCGGCAGGAAAACAGCGATTCGTCCGACGACGACGTCCGAACGACGATGCGCCGGGCAACGGCGTCAGTCGGCGGCGGGGTCGGGTGCCCCTCGATGGCTGTCCGCCACGTCGGGGGTGGTCCGGCGACGGGCCCGGGGCAGTCGGCGTGCGGTCAGTGCCACGACGGCGACGACAACGACGACCAACAGTATCACGGGGGCAGACAGCACCGCAGGGACCCCCGCTACCCCCACCAGCGTCCCGACCGAACCCGCGACGGTCCGGCGCTCGTCTGTTGCTCGGTCCTGTGCTCTCGGGGCGCGTGTTGCGTCCTGCATCGTATCTGAATCCAGGGGCTACACCCACATAAGTGTAATCTGAAGAACGTTTCAGTACAAACAGTTACTGAAATTCCGTTCAGTAGTCGGGTTGTGTGGCCGTCCGGGGGGTCAGTCCTCACCCGGTCCGACGAGCGTCGACCCGTCGTCGGGTGATTCGAGAGCGAGATCGTGGCCGGTGTGGCGGGCGTGGGTCCGGGCGAACCGCTCGGCCGGTCGTTCGGCGAGAAACTGCTCGGTTTCGGGGCACTGCCGGCAGTTGGCGACCCACGGGGAGACGCCATCGGGGTAGTGGCCAGTGTGGCGGTGGTGGTCCAGCGCGAACTGCTCGGCGGCGCGGTTGCCGACCTGCAGTTCGTCGAGTTCGTACGCGAGGTCCCAGCTGCGGTCACACCGTGAACAGGTCACCGTCGGGTGGTCCCCGGGGTCCGGTGCTGTCTCGTCGGACACATACCACGTTAGGCCGGCACCTGTTTGACACTGTCGGACGGTCCGGACCCAAAGTGTTGAGTCGGGCGGGTACCCAGAGAAAGCAATGAGTGTCGACTCGCCGCCGGTCCGTCGACTCGCGGACTGGAACCACAGCCGTCTGAGGGCCCTCGCGGAGAGACACGGAACACCGCTGTACGTCGTCGACCTGGCGCGGGTCCGCGAGAACTACCGCCGCTTCGCGGCCGCGTTCCCCGATGCGCACGTGATGTACGCCGCAAAGGCACACACCGGCCGGGCCGTGCTGTCGGCGCTTCTGTCGGCCGGTGCCGACATCGAGTGTGCCGCCCGGGGGGAGTTACAGCGGGCTATCGACGCGGGTGCCGACCCCGGGAGTCTGCAGTACACCGCGGTCAACCCGCCACAGGCGGACCTGGCCTATGCCGCCGACCTCGGTGCCGAGCATCCGGGGTTGACAGTCACCGCCGGTGCCGTGGACACGTTCGACCGTCTCGAGGCACTCGGCTACGACGGCCGGGTCACCATCCGTGTCAACCCCGGTATCGGCACCGGCCACCACGAACAGGTCGCCACCGGCGCGGATGCGAAGTTCGGTATCCCCGGCGACCGCATCGAGGCAGTCGCGGCGGACATCCGCGAGCGGTTCGACCTCGTCGGGCTCCACGCCCACATCGGGAGCGGCGTGTTGCAGGGCGACCTCGACGCGCACTGCCGGGGCATCGCCCGTGTGGCGGAGTTGGCCCGAGAGGTGGGTGCTACCGACCTCTCCGTACTGGATGTCGGCGGCGGGTTCGGTGTCCCCTACCGCGAGGACGAACCACCGCTCGACATCGCGACGGTGGGCGAGCGCGTCCGGGCGGCGGTCGGTGACCTCCCGGTCCGGCTCGCGCTCGAACCCGGTCGGTACGTCGTCGCCGACGCCGGTGTGCTCCTGACGCGGGTCAACACGGTCAAACCCGCCGCGAGCACCGTCGTCGGTGTCGACGCCTCGCTCGCAACGATGGTCCGCCCGGCCATGTTCGGCTCCTACCACCCGGTCCGGAACCTGACCGCACCGGAACGCGATGCGGAACCCGTCTCCGTCGGAGGTCCGTGCTGTACCAGCGCCGACGTGTTCTGCACCGACCGACCGGTTGCCCGACCCGAACGGGGCGACCTGCTCGGCGTTGGTGTCGTCGGTGCGTACGGCTATGAACTCGCAAGCCAGTTTCACTCACAGCCCCGCCCGGCCGAGGTTGCTGTCGACGGCGACGAGTCGTGGGTCGCGCGCCGCCGCGAGACACTCACCGACGTCACGCGAGTCGAACAGGACCGGCGGTGACGAACGGAGGCCACGGGTGACGAGATAGCGCACGCAGAAAACGGTACCCGTCGGCGTACGGGTCGCGCCGACGGATACACGGGAGTAACTGGACAAAGAGAGCACGGCACGCGGCCGGCGGTCGACCTACGGCGTCTGGAGACGTACGTCCTCGACGCGGTGGATGTTCTCGCCGATTCCCGCTCCCTCGCAGTCCGGGTCCGGACAGCGGTAGTGCCAGCCGTCCTCGGTGGCCGTGCCCTCGGCGAACCGCGTGCCACAGCTCTCACAGAACAGCTGCCCGTCGGTGCAGTTGTCCCGGTGGAGTTCGAGTTCGAGTTCAGAGCTGAATGTCCGCTTGCAATCTCGGCAGGTGTGCATACCACAACTTCATCGTACGAGTTTAAAATACCACCGGAAAATTCACGCTCCGGGTAACAAACGTTCGCCGGACTCCCCGGCAACCGGACCACGACCAGGGTGCCGTGCTGGCGCAGGCTACGACGGGAACTGGTCAGGCGTACTTTCTGACAACGTCGAGAATCTCGTCGAGTTCGTCACCGGACAGGGAGTACCGCTGCTGTGCGTACACCGAGCGGAGTTCGGTCCTGTCAAGCGGGCGGAGGTCGGCGATCTTGTGGGCGGTCTTCTCGTCGACCTTCTCGAACTCGGTGAGTTCCGCGACGAGCGCGCGGGACTGTTCGGGCGTGAGTTCGGCGAATCGGTTGACGTGTTCGATCGCCCGGGCGAGCTCGTACCGCATCTCCCTGTCCTCGTCGGCCGCGCGCTCGACCTCGATCTCCTCGAGGATCTCCTTTGTCTCTGCGATGGTGAGGTACTCCTCGTCGAGTTTCTCCTTGAAGATTGTCATAGTTGTCCCGCCGGCACGCGCCGGCCCGGTGATGTGCGAGATTGGACAACCGGACTCAAAATACCTTCGAAACGTCACACGGTGCCGGTGACAGGCCCGAGAGTCGCCGTGTTCGCCGTCGACGGGAGTGTCAGCGACCGGTGTCGGCGGTGACGTGCTTCTCGATTTCGCCCTGGAGTGCGAGTGCCCCGAAGGTGTGGTCGGGACGCAGGTTGACGAACCCCAGATAGCCGATACTGTCGAGCAGGACGGCGTCGGGGTAGAAGTCGCTGGCGGCGGCAACGGCAGTGGTCGCGCCGACGAGCGGTTCGAGTGCCGCGAGTGCGCAGGCGACATCGTACGCGCGGGCCTGTTCGACGGCGTTCGCGTCGACGTTCGTCGCGTCGACAAAGTACAGGTCGCCGTCGGCTACGAGGACGTTCTCGCCGCGGAGGTCACCGTGGGCGAGTCCGGCGTCGTGGAGACGGGCGAGCGCGTCGAACAGGTCCGGTGCGACCCGTTCGGCGGCCGCCTGGTCGAGATGGTCGAGTGTCTCGAACGCCGGGAGAAACTCGAGTACGAGCACCCCGTACCCGTCGTGTTCGAACGCCTCGAGCGGTTCCGGTGCGTTCACACCGAGGTCCCGCATCTCGCGGGTCGCCTCGAGTTCGTGGACGGCCATCTCCAGCGGCGTTCGGAACCGCTGAAAAAACGCCTCGTTGCCGCTGGAGAACGCGCCGAGGTTGCGACCGGTCGTCAGCAGACCGTGGACGACGGTATTCTGTGTCGATATGACCTTCAGGAACAGTTCCTCGTTGACGACAGCGGGTGTCGAGAGCCAGTTGTCGGCGTCGAGAGGTCGCACCGATTCGAGCGTCGTGTCGCGGCGGGTCGCGGCCTCGCGGGCGATGGTCTCCAGTGTTGCCTCCGATAGCGTCCCCCGGAGTAACCGCCGAAGCGCCATACACGAACCTGGAGAGACGGACACTAAACCCTGCCGGCGTTGTCGAACGCGAAGGTTTTTGCCGGGCAGGTGCTGTCAGATGCACATGTACGCTGTCGCAGTACCGGGGTGGTCGCGGTGACCCCGGCGTTCACCGAGATAACGGTCGTCGGCGACGACGATACGGGGCTGATCGCGAACGTCACGTCGCTGCTGTTCGAGCGCGGTATCAACATCGAGGACCTCGACCAGGCGGTCCGGGAGGGGG
>CAYZGA010000002.1:25211-44684 GCA_964477945.1 uncultured Halobacteriales archaeon | reverse complement strand
ACAACGTCCAACGAACTTGCGAGCGGGCAATGCCCGCGAGCAACTGACGAGAGACAAAGTCTCTCGAACCATTTGACCCCGAGGTTGTTGACACGCCGTCTCTCGTGGTGGCCGTTGTAGACCGCACGACAGCGCGTGGTCGGACCGGTCTTGCGGCCGTCCTCGTACATCGTCATGCACATGTGGCAGGCGACGACGAATTTCTCGACGGCGCTCCCGGCTTCGGTGTCCTCCAGGGCCTCCTGTGGACGGTCCTCGCTCCCCTTGTCCGTTGGATGAGCCACAGCAGCACGAGTGCCCGGTTGCGCGGCATCTCGTGGCGGTCACAGTCCCTCGCACCAACTCGCGCGGCTTCGGGTTCGTCTTGACCCGACCGAGGTGACACGGGTCGTGAGAGGTGACCGTGTAGTCCAGTTCCGTCTCGGTCAGTCCGAACCGTCCCTCGTCGACGGCTCCCCGGCCCCCTGAGCGGTCGCTCTCCGGGATACTCCGTTGCCCGGAGACTCACTGCTCGACGAGTTTCCCGTATACGCCGCCGAGTACGAGCCCGTAGCCGACAAAGGCGACGAGCGCGACGGCGCGCACCTGCGGGACTGTCCCGCCGGCGTCACCGGCCGCGAGCGGCACGAGCACCACCGAAAGCACGAGCCACACCACGAGACCGAACTGCAACCCGGTCGCGCCCGCCACGACGACGGCGATACCGAACCGGCCCATCAGCGGTCTGACGATGCTGGCCACTGTCTCCGACCGCCGGGTGACCGAGAGCACCCTCGTGAGATACCAGTCCGTCGCGACGTTCATCACACCCGCGTAGACGAACCCGAGCACGGTGCTGTGGGCCAGGTGTGCCCCCCACCCGGGAGCCGTCGACGCCTCGACCCCGTACATCGCAGCCTGTGCCTGGAGCCCATCGACTGCACCCAACTGTAACAGCAGTCCCGAGAGGACGCCACCGGTCAGGCCGCCGAGCACACCGCCGAGCACCTCGTCGCGCGAGAGCATGGCCGCTGTCGGGTGTACCCCCAACACCCGGTTAACTGTTGTCATCGTGCCGTCGGGCAGACAGTGACCCGACACCGGTGTCGTTTATACTGTCCAACCCGTACAGGTATGTATGCAGTGGCAATCCGACTGGGGGCTGCGTGGACGTATGCTCCTGACGATGGTGTTGCTCGGCGGCCTCTACGTGGTGTTCGTCGGCGCCCTCTGGGCAGTGTTCCGGAGTCTGCTGGTCGTCGTGCTCCTGTTCGGTGGGTTCGCCATCGCGCAGTTTCTGTTCAGTGACCGCCTCGCGCTCCGCAGTATGGGGGCCAGCGAGGTCGACCCGTCCGAGTACCCCGACCTGCACCGGACCGTCGACCGCCTGGCCCAGCAGGCCGACCTGCCGAAACCGACCGTGGCCGTTGCCGACTCCGGCACACCGAACGCGTTTGCGACGGGTCGGTCACAGGACTCGGCGACGGTCTGTGTCACCACCGGCCTCATGCAGCGACTCGACGACGAGGAACTCGAGGGCGTGCTCGCCCACGAACTCGCCCACGTGAAGAACCGCGACGTGATGGTGATGACGGTCGCCTCGTTTCTCTCGACTATCGCCTTCCTGATCGTCCGCTGGGGCTGGCTGTTCACCGGCGGTAACGACCGCAACGGCAACATCGGCATGATCGGGGCCATCGCCGTCTCTATCGTGGTCTGGGTGGTTTCGTTTCTGTTGATCCGGGCGCTCTCGCGGTACCGCGAGTACTCCGCCGACCGCGGCGGTGCGGCCATCACCGGCAAGCCCGGGGCGCTGGCCTCCGCACTCGCCAGTATCGACCGCGAGATGGATGCCACCCCCAGCGAGGACCTCCGCGAACAGGCCGGGATGAACGCGTTCTTCATCATCCCCATCGACAAAGGGTTCATCGGGCGCATCGCCAGCACCCACCCGCCGACGGAGAAGCGCATCGAGAAACTCCGCGACCTGCAGCGTAACCTCGAAACCTGACCATGTTCGACCGCATCAAGCAGTTGCTCGGCATGGGTGCAGAGACCGCCGCCACGCGTGAGGCCGACCCCGAGGACCTGTTCGGCATGAGCACCGCCTACGTCACCATGGAGGCCGACCTCGGGTTCGTCCCAACCGGTGAGGCGGCGCTGTGTTTCTCCTCGGTGGACAGCACCGACTTCAACGAGGTGGTTGCTGACGTCGAGGCCATCCTCGACGCCGGTCAGACCGACACCGGGGCGGTCGCCGAGTTCCGCGAGGACGACTACGGCTACCAGTGGATTGTCATCGAGGCCGCCGACTTCGAGGACTTGGTGACAAACATCCACTTTGCCGCCGACACGCTCATCGAGGGCCGGTTCGGGTCGCGCCTGCTCGCGGCCGTCTTCGCGTTCGAGGCCACCGACCGGGCCAGCGCCGATACCGGTCAGTCTGCCTACTGGGTGTACTCTTTCCGTCGCGGGTCGTTCTACCCGTTTGTCCCCACCTCGACCAGTAACCGGGACTCCGGGACCGAGTTCACCCTGGAGAGTGTGCTCGACGGTGAACTCGCCGTCGAGGCGGACCAGGAGTACTGGTACCCGCTCTGGCCCGACGCACCCGGTAACCACCCCTGGGACTAACCGCCGGGCACGGGCGTCTCACTGCAAAGAGCAAAGAGGCCACCGGCACGTACCGGGTGTATGGAACTCGTGTCGGTCGCAGCACTCGCCGAGAACCGCGTTATCGGGGACGACGGGGAACTTCCCTGGGAGCGTCTCCCGGAGGACTACCGGCAGTACCGGAACCGCGTCGCCGACGACCCGGTGATTCTGGGACGGCGCACGTTCGATGCGATGCGCGGGAATCTGCCCGGTCGAGCACAGGTCGTGTTGAGTCGCACCGAGCGCGCGTACGATACCGGGACCGCCCACCACGCCGACGATGTCGATGACGCCATCGCGACGGTGCGGCGTCTCGACGCGGAGACGGCCTACGTGCTCGGGGGCGCGGCCATCTACGCGCTCTTCCAGCCGCATCTCGACCGGATGGTACTCTCCCGGGTTCCCGGGGAGTACGAGGGTGACGCCTCCTATCCCGCGTGGGACGGTGAGGACTGGCGACTCGTCGCCGAGGACCCCCGTGAGGGGTTCACCATCCAGCACTGGGAGCGCCGGCAGGACCCCACGAAAACCGACTGACCGCACCCATCGGTGGGATACCACCGTTCCCACCTGTGGTCTCAGACCGGGAGCGGGCCGGCGACCACCGGCGGCACGGTAGGGAGCACGAACCAGATGTAGTACACCGAAACCGCGAGCACCACGATACCGGTAACACGGTAGACAACGGCGCTGTGCTGTGCGAGCAGACGGGTCAGGCGGCGGCCGACAGACTCGGAGACGACGGCAAAGGCGAGCAACGGCGCTCCGAGTCCCAGGCCGAAGGAGAGAAAGCCGAGCATACTCGCCAGTTGCGTGTCGTACAGGACCGGGGTGGTGCTGAAGAAGGTGGCGATCAGGCCGGGGTTGCAGGGGATGATGATAGCACCGAAAAAGAACCCGTAACTGAACGCGCTGGCGGCGGGGTACTCGGACTGTGGCGGTTCGACCGTGGGGAGGCCGGCGAACAGCGTCGGGCGGACCAGCATGACGACGCCGACGCCGGCGAGCACCCAGAACGCGACCGGAGAGAACGTCTCGACGGCGTCGTTGACCGCCTCGCCGAGCACGAGCGAGTAGACGACGCCGATGGCCGTCATGAACGCGACGACACCCGCAACCACGAGCAGTCCCAGCAGTACCGGCGAGCGCCGCCGCCCATCGCCGTCCGCGCTGGCGAGAAACGCGATAAACGCCGGGTACAGGGGGATGGCACAGACCGCCGTCAGCGGTGTCAGCACGCCCAGCCAGAAGTGCGAGGCCAGCGCCGAGGCGGTCATGCGCAGTCGGTGTCGATTGTCTCCTCGATGCCGTCGGCCGAGACACCCTTGCTCAACTCTGTTGCCGTGCCGTCGGGACAGACCACGACGACCGGTGCCTGCGGGGCCACCGCCACCTCGTTCCCGAACTCCTCTGCGAGACTTCTCGTCAGTCGTGCCGACGCGACGCCGAACCGCCAGCCGAACCCGTTGCTCTCGGCGTGGTCGGCCACCTCGCCGGGGTCGTCGTTGTCGTCGATGGTCAGGTCGACCATGGTCACATCGTCGCCGCGGCGCTCGTAGACGGTGTCGAGGGCCTGTTGCTGTCTGAGACAGGTCGAACACCACGTGGCGAAGGTGTGCAACACGACCGGTTCGTCGGTGTCGGCGATGCTGAACGTCTCGCCGGTCGTGGCGTCCTCCACCGTCGCGGTCCGCCAGTTGACCTCCTTGCCGCCACCGCCGAGACACCCCGCGAGCGCGGCGACCCCCGAACCCGCCCCTGCCAGTACGGCACGGCGGGTCAGTCTATCGGTCATACCGCTCATTTAGTCTGGGTTGTTCATAGACCCGGGTCCCCTGTGTACCCCCCGTGCACAGTCGTCTCGTCCGGCAGGTTCGTGCTCTCTGTTCGGTCACCGCTCGGGGACCTGTCGGGTCCGCTCCCGTGGCCGTCGGGATGGTTCGCCCGGAGTCGAGCACGGAACGGAGCGCATATGTCCGCCCTGCCCCTACGGTAGTCGTGGACCTGCACGTCCGCTACGAGGGCGACGACGACCCCGAGAAGTGCACGGCGCGTCGCCTGTCGTCGTTCGACCTCGCGGCGTTGCACAGCAACACGGGAGCGACGCCGCCGGGACTCGTGTTGAACCCGTTCGCGGAGCATGCGCTCTCGCCGGCCGACCGCGACGGGGGTGACAGACTCGTGGCGCTGGACTGCTCGTGGGAGACCGCCGAGCGCGAGGCGTTCGACCTCCGGGGGACCCACCGGGCACTTCCCTTTCTGGTCGCGGCCAACCCGGTCAACTTCGGCAACCCGTTCCAGTTGACCACCGTCGAGGCGTTCGCCGGGGCGCTGGTCGTCCTGGGGGAGCGCGACCAGGCCGAGCGAATCCTCTCGAAGGTCCGCTGGGGCGAGACGTTTCTGGACCTCAACGCCGAACCGCTCCGGCGGTACGCCGACTGCGACGACTCCGCCGACGTTGTCGAGGTGCAGGCGGAGTACCTCGACGCCTGACCGGCCCGCCGGCACGCCGACACCCACGTCGGACCGTCGACTCCGCATCTGCTGGCGGAGACGAACAGGAGAGCCAGCGACCCGCCGGTGTCGCACAACCGAGTGGACTTTAGTGTCGCCGCCCGCTATCACAGGTATGAGCGAGGACGTCACCGGTCGCGAGCGGTTCGAGGCCGTCAGCGACCAGTACGACCCGGACGCAGTCGAGGAGCGCGTCTTCGAGTACTGGGACGCCGTCGACGCCTACGAGCGCACCGTCGAACACCGTGCCGGCGAGGAGCCGTACTACTTTCTGGACGGTCCGCCCTACACGTCGGGGTCCGCACACATGGGCCACGCCTGGAACAAGAGCCTGAAAGACTGTTACATCCGGTACAACCGGATGCGCGGGTACGATGTCTACGACCGCCCGGGCTACGATATGCACGGCCTGCCAATCGAGACGAAAGTCGAGGAGGAGCTCGACTTCGAGAACAAGAAAGACATCGAAGAGTACGGTGTCGACGCGTTCGTCGAGGACTGCCGGGCGTTTGCCGAGAACAGCCTCGCCCAGCTCACCGAGGACTTCCAGGAGATGGGTGTCTGGATGGACTGGGAGAATCCCTACAGAACAATCGACCCGGAGTACATGGAGGCCGCCTGGTGGGGGTTCTCGAAGGCCCACGAGCGCGGGTTGGTCGAGCAGGGGAAACGCTCCATCACCCAGTGTCCGCGCTGTGAGACCGCCATCGCAAAAAACGAGGTGGAGTTCGAGGATGTCCACGACCCCTCGATCTATGTGAGGTTCCCGCTCGCAGAGCGCGACGACGGTCCCGCCGGCGACAACGAGTTTCTGGTTGTCTGGACGACGACACCGTGGACCATCCCCGCGAACACGTTCGTCGCCGTCGACCCCGAGTTCACCTACCAGGCCGTGCAGGTGTCGGGACCCGACGGCGAGGCGGTGCTCTGGGTCGCCGCGGAGTGTGTCGAGGAGGTCGTCGAGGTGGGCGGGTACGACGAGTACGAGATTCTCGAGGAGCGGACCGGCGAGGAGCTCGCGGGGTGGGGGTACGAGCACCCGCTGCGCGACCGGGTGCCCGAGGCCCCCGACGGTGACGGCGCGAACAGGGTGTACACCGCCGACTACGTCGAGGCCGACCGGACCGGACTGGTCCACTCCGCGCCGGGTCACGGCGAGGAGGACTTCGAGCGCGGCGTCGAACTCGGACTGGACGTGTTCTGTCCGGTCGGGTCCGACGGCGTGTTCACCGACGCCGCCGGCCCGTACGCCGGCCAGTTCGTGAAAGACGCCGACGATGATATCATCGCCGACCTGCAGGAACGGGGGCTGATGCTCCACGCCGGCGAGACATACCACAGCTACGGTCACTGCTGGCGCTGTGACACGGGTATCGTCCAGGTTGTCACCGACCAGTGGTTCATCAACGTCACCGAGGTCAAAGACGAGTTGCTCGACAACATCGGGGACAGCGACTGGCACCCCTCCTGGGCCCGGGAGAACCGGTTCCGGGACTTCGTCGAGGAGGCCCCCGACTGGAACGTCTCCCGGCAGCGCTACTGGGGCACACCCATCCCCATCTGGTTGCCCGCCGAGACCACCGACGGTGACCCGATAGCGTGGGACGGCAACATGGACGAGGCGATTATCGTCGGTGACCGCGAGGAACTCGCAACACGGGTCGACCAGGATATCGACCCCGGAACGGTCGACCTGCACAAGGGGACCGTCGACGAGTTGACCATCACCGAAGAGGGGGTGGTTTACGAGCGGGTGCCCGACGTGTTCGACGTGTGGCTGGACTCGTCGGTCGCCTCGTGGGGGGCCATCGACTACCCCGAGAACGAGGACGCCTACGGGGAGTTGTGGCCGGCGGACCTGGTCATCGAGGCCCACGACCAGACCCGGGGCTGGTTCTGGTCGCAACTCGGTATGGGGACCGTCGCGGTCGAACAGGTGCCATACGAGTCGCTCGTGATGCACGGCCACGCGCTGATGCCCGACGGCCGGGCGATGTCCAAGTCCCGGGATATCCGCATCGACCCGGGTGAGGTCATCGAGGAGTACGGCACGGACCCGATGCGACTGTTCCTGCTGTCGATCACACCCCGCGGCGAGGACATGAACTTCTCGTGGGAGCGCACCGAGAAGATGCAGCGCCGGCTGAACATCCTCTGGAACGTGGTGCGGTTCCCGCTCCCGTACATGTCGGTCGACGGGTTCGACCCCGACGCCGTCTCGGTGGCCGACGTCACCGACGACCTCGAAATCGTGGACCGGTGGGTGCTCTCGCGGCTCGCCAGCACCGTCGAGACGGTCACCGAGGCGATGGAGAACTACGAGAACGACCGGGCCGTTGAGACGCTGCTGGGGTTCGTCGTCGAGGATGTCTCCCGCTTCTACGTGCAGGAGGTCCGCGAACGGATGTGGGACGAGGCCGACTCCTCGTCGAAGCGGGCCGCCTACGCGACGCTGTACCGGGTGCTCGCGGACACCGTCGCGCTGCTCGCCCCCTTTGCGCCGCTGGCCGCCGAGGAACTGTACGGCGCACTCACCGGCGAGACGGGACACCCCACGGTGCACATGGCCGACTGGCCGGAACCGCCCGAGAACCGGCAGGACGGGACCCTCGAAGCGGAGATTACGGCGGTCCGTGCCGTCGAGGAGGCGGGGTCGAACGCCCGCCAGCGCGCCGAGCGCAAACTCCGCTGGCCGGTGCCGCGGGTCGTCGTCGATGTCGACAGCGCGGCGCTCGCCGAGGCTGTCGAGGCACAGCGCGAACTGGTGGCCGAACGGCTCAACGCCCGCGAGGTGACCGTCGTCGGTCCCGGGACGGCCTGGGGCGAGGTGCGTTACTCGGCGGAGGCCGACATGAGTCTGCTCGGTCCCGCGTTCGGCGGGGACGCCGGGCAGATTGTGGGGGCACTCAACGACGCCCGTGTCGACGACCCCACACTCGACGCGCTGGAGGCCACCGTCGCCGACGAGACGGGACTCGACGTCTCGCTCGGCGCGGAGATGGTCGAGTTCGTCACGGAGACACCCGAGGCCGTGACGAGTTCGTCCTTCGAGGCGCTCGACGGCGACGGTGTCGTCTACGTCGACACCACGGTAACGGAGGAGATCGAGAGTGAAGGGTACGCCCGCGAGGTCATCCGCCGGGTCCAGGAGATGCGCAAGAATCTCGACCTCGACCTGGAGACCGAGATACGGGTCGACATCGACGTGGACGACCAACAGGTTGCGGAGCTCGTCTCGCGCCACGAGGACCTCGTCGCCCGCGAGGTCCGCGCCGCGGCGTTCGGTGCCGTCGAGGACGGTCACCGCCGGACCTGGGAGGTCGAAGATGTCGAGATGGACATCGCTATCACCCCACTGAGCGGTGTGACCCCCTGACACTCACGGTGACTGTTCGGCAAAACTGGTACTGCGGTTCCGGCCAACACACCGCCTGCGGGTCGAACCTGATACCGCCCTCGATTCTCTGTCTGTACTGTTCGCCCAGATGGTCAGAGACGGGTCTGCGACCGCCTGCAAACGGCGGTCGCAGACCCGGTCTACAGGGTCACGACCCCTTCTTCCGCGTAGTCGAGGACCATCGTCGGGTTCGCGATGATGAAGAATATCATCAACACCAGCAACGTCAGCAACAGCAACGTCACTGCCATCCCGAGCGAACCACGGTTACTGTTTGTGTTGTGTGTTCTGTGCATTGGTTCCCTACCCTACAGTCTATATAGCGCAATGTCCCAGAATAAACCTTCCGGTATCGGGAACGGTACGACCAGATGATGGGTCTTGTTACCGATGGACAGCACACTGTGTCACGGTATGGTGACACACGTTCACACCCAACCCGAAACGGCCGGGTCGCCCCGCGGGTCGTGTGCCGGGCCGACACGACAGCGCAACCTACAAGCGGCAAACGACCCAAGTAAAGGTATGACAGAGAGCGCTGCCGAGCACCGGCGACTGATAATCGGCGGAACGGGAATCGCGGGGCTGAGTGCAGCCATCTACGCGGGTCGTGCCAACAACGACCCGCTCGTGTTCGAAGGCGAAGAGCCGGGCGGCCAGTTGACGCTCACCACCGACGTGGCGAACTATCCGGGGTTCCCCGAGGGTATCGGGGGACCGGAACTCGTCCAGCGGATGAAAGACCAGGCGAAGCGGTTCGGCGCGGAGATAGAACACGGGGTCGTCGACTCGGTGGCGAAACGCGACGACGGACGGGTTAGCGTCGAACTGTCGGACGGGGAGCGGTACACCACGGACGCGTTTATTGCCGCCTCGGGGGCCAGTGCGCGGACGCTCGGTATCCCCGGCGAGGATGAACTCATGGGGTACGGGCTCTCGACGTGTGCGACCTGCGACGGGGCCTTTTTCCGCGGCGAGGATATGCTCGTCGTCGGCGGGGGTGACGCCGCCATGGAGGAGGCAACCTTCCTCACGAAGTTCGCCGACACAGTGTACATCGCGCACCGTCGCGAGAACTTCCGTGCCGAGGCCCACTGGGTCGACCGCGTCGAGGAGCACGTCGACGACGGCGATATCGAGATCATGCGCAACACCGAGTTGCTCGAACTGCACGGCACCCCCGAGGACGGTATCGACCACGTCACGCTCGCGCGCAACGAGACCGGCTACCCGAAGGAGAATCTGGACGACCCCGGGACAGAGACCGTCGAGATGGACGTTGGGGCGGTCTTTCTGGCCATCGGTCACACGCCGAACACGGGCTATCTCGCCGACACCGGCGTCGAGATGGACGAGCGCGGCTACATCCAGACCGTCGGCGGTGACGGCGGCGGTCAGACAAAGACGGCCGTCGAGGGTATCTTCGGTGCCGGCGACATCGTCGACCACCACTACCAGCAGGCAGTCACCGCCGGCGGGATGGGGTCCAAGGCCGCGATGGACGCCGACGAGTACCTCGAGGACATCGCCGAGCGCGAGCAGTCCGCCAGCGCGGAGATCAGCGCCGACGACTGACGACGGTCCGTGCCGACAACTGCTGGCGTCGCGCTTCGCACCAACCAGTAATCCGAACCTCCGGTACCCGACTCACCGTAACCCGCTGTCCCCTCGTCGACCGGCCCTCACAGGGCGTGTCGGTGTTGCCGTCACATTTTTTATGATAGCGACGAAAGTAGGCGTAACCTGCACACGTGACCGGAGCAGACCACAGACTTCTGACCTGCAAGCCAGTCAGCGACCCGCCGGGTGTCCGGGTCTTCGACCGGGTTGTCAAGCAGCGGTACACGCTGCTCACGGCAGCCGAGGTGTCACCGACACCGGTCTCGCCGGCGTCGTTCCGGTTCGCCGTCGACCGGGGCGTCCGTGTTCGGACCGACGAGGTGACCGTCCACAGCGGGACGGCGGTGCTGGTGCGGGACGGTGACGGCACTCTCCTCGCCGAGGTGGACCACCTGGACAACCGGTCGTTCGCGCCAGGGTCCTACGTGGTCGAACTCGACACGCAGGTAAAGACCTACGTCGAGGTGGAGACGGGGTTCGAGGTGACCGCGGGGATGCTCCAGACGACACTTTCTTTTGGGGAGGAGACCGCCGTCGACGTCGGGTTCCGGTCGAAACACACCCGTCCGGCGGCGACAGTCACGACCACAGACGACCCGCGTGCGCTCATGCGGGCGGTGAGCACGTTCGGGTCGGCGCTCAAGACCACCGGTCCGGAGCGGACGTTCCCGATGCTCCGGGGACACCCCCCGACGGTCACTCGCGGGGACTCACTGGAGATCCCGGACGGGTTGGAACCGCCCGAGACGGGGATCCGCATCAAGATACCGCCTGCCTGCGAGTGGCTCTACCCGGTGGCACCGCTCGCGTACCTGCTCGGCGCAACCGTCGTTCCCGGCCAGCAGCCGCGACTGGTGACAGACAACGGGTTCGAGCACTCGCTGGTGGCCCGTCACGAGTTCGAGACGGGCGTCGAGCGGGTGCTCAAGCAGGTGTTTCTGCTCGATGCCGCCGCCCGCACGGAGGGCAAACACAGCATCGAGATGCACGAGCGGGCGGCACTCGACAGGTCGCTCGACCTCGACTGGGCGCGACTGTACGACCAGCCACTCGCTGCCCGACTCGAACGGTACCTCTCGGTCCCGTACGAACTGGTCGAGCCGCAGGTCCCGGAGTGGCGGCTGACCGTCCACGTCGACCCGTCGCCCGCGTCGGTCCGGCAGCTCCCGTTCGTCGTCGACGACCTCGCAGTCGTCCGGACCGCACGGTCACGGTCGACGCCCACCGCGCCAGGGACCACCGCGTCGGGCGGGCTGACCCGGTCACCGGCGACAGAGACACGCTCGACCAGCGGGAGTCCCGGCGAGGCGGACCTGGTCGAACCCGAGCGGACGGACTCGCTCGAACAGGCCTGGCTTGGCGACGACGTGCCCGTCGGTGCGAGCAAACTCACCCTCGACGCGTTCCACAACCGGCTCGGCCGCAACCCGACAGAGGGTGATATCTCTATCAGCATCGTGGTCAACGACCCTCGCATGGAGGCCGAGCAGGACCTCGTCGACCAGGTGTACGGGAGCCGCGAGGATCTGCCGTTCGACGTCACGGTCCGGCGCGGTCTCACGACCGGGGAACTGGCCGAGACACTGTCCCGGGAGCGTGACTTTCTGCACTACATCGGTCACATCGACGGCGACGGGTTCCAGTGTACGAACGGTCGACTCGACGCCACCGCCCTCCCGGATACCGGGGTCGACGCGTTCCTGCTGAACGCCTGCAACTCCTACCAGCAGGGGCTCGGACTCGTCGAGGCCGGGGCCGTCGGCGGTATCGTCACACTCTCGGAGGTGGTAAACGACCGCGCCGTCGGCGTCGGCGAGACGATTGCGCGTCTGCTAAACACCGGGTTCCCGCTCCGGGCTGCCCTGTCT
Organism: uncultured Halobacteriales archaeon; assembly: GCA_964477945.1. Lineage (GTDB taxonomy): Archaea > Halobacteriota > Halobacteria > Halobacteriales > Haloarculaceae > Halovenus. Next base: position 32,651 of record CAYZGA010000002.1, on the reverse strand, counting down.
CTCACCCGCGACCAGCACATCCTCGGCGGTCAGTACATCGTCGTCGGCGACGGCGGTGTGACCGTGGCACAGCCGATGAGCCAGACCCCGTACCTGGTCGACGTCTCGCCGCTCGACACCGGGTTCGCTGTGACGGTCCGAACCTCGGTGACCGACACCGCCGCGCTCGGCAGCGTGTTCAAACCGTACATCGCCGACAACACGGCGTTTTTCCTGAGTTCCGGCGAGATATCCACATGGGAGGTCACGGCCGACGAGCTGTCGGCGTTTCTGGACCTGGAGAACGTCCCCGTCCGGACCGCGGACGGCTCGCTGGTCTGGAGTTTCGAGACGAGTCCCGCCGACCTCCGGTGACAACACCCCCGGTTACCGGTCGGTCCGCGCGTCTGTTTCCGGCTGTACAGTTCCGGAGTTGCTCAGATTGGGCGACAGAACAGTGTCGGTCAGTTCAACCGGTGATGGTGCAGCCGCCGCCGCCTTTCTCCGCGGCGACAGCCCCGGCCTGGGTCAGCAGCATGGTCATGCCGAACAGTGCAGCGAGCAGTTTCGGGTGGTCACGCAGGAACGCTTTTGTTCTGGAATCCGTCATGGAACGATTAGACTGTCGGGCGCGCTGAATTTAAATTTTTCTGACGATATTTGACATGCGGTGCACAGACCAGTTCGGCAAAATACCTATATCCGTCGGAGACGGATATGTTGATAGATAATGACTGGTCGAGGTAGCGCCCCGAGCGGATACAGGTCGACACACCGAACTGAGGGCGTGTACGCCAGGCACAACCCATGACACAGACACTGCGGCTGACACGGCGGGCACTGGCCGGGAGTCGGCGGGCCGAGCAGTCGGACCCGCCGGTGTTGCGCAACAACACGTCCGGGGCACGGCGCGACGAGATGCTCGAGGTCACCGTTCCCGAGGCGCTCGCGGCGGGGTCCGACGAGGTCAGCGTGTTGCACGTGGACGACAACCCGGAGTACACCGAACTCGTCCGGACGATGCTGGAGGAGGAGTACTCCGGGTACGCGGTGTCGACCGCGACAGGTGCCGTCGAGGCGCTCAACCTGCTCTCCGGGGGGCGGTACGACTGTGTCGTCTCCGACTACGAGATGCCGACGACGGACGGTCTCGAACTGCTCGAACTGGTCCGCGACCGGTATCCCGACCTCCCGTTTATACTGTTCACCGGTGCGGGCGACGAGCGCCTGGCCAGTGAGGCGATCGAGGCCGGGGTGACAGACTACGTCCGGAAACACGGCGGCACACAGCAGTACGATATCCTCGTGAACCGTATCGACAACGCCGTCAGCCAGTACCGCACCCGCCAGCAGTTCTGGGACGCGCTGTCGTGGTACCAGCGCCTCGTCGAACAGGACTTTCTCGGTGTGTTCGTCGTCAGGAACGGCGAGTTCGTGTTCGTCAACGAGCGCTTCGCCGAGTTGTGCGGGCGCGACCGGGACACGCTCGTCGGTGCCAGCCGTGCCGACCTGTCCGGCGAGGTGGTGGGACTCGTCGACGCGGCGCTCGCTCCGGCGTCGGAGACACTACCCGTCCGGGAGTCGGTCACGACCGGGGATACCTGTCGTGTCGAACTCCGCGCCGGGGCCGTCCGGTACGACGGTACCCCCGCGCGCCTGGGGGTCCTCTGGACCGACGACCCGTGACCGGCTGTCCGTGGTGGACGAACAGGACCCACAGAGGTTTATCCACGGCTACCGAACACCGTCTATGGCAGATACAGTCACGATTCAGTTGGAGACCGACGGAGCGACTGACGAACTCACGGTTCCCGTCGCGCTGGTCGAACTGCTGCGCGAGGGTGACGAGAGTTCGCCCGAGGTGGTCGGGGATATCGCTATGCTGGGACTCGCACAGCAGATTCACGGTGCCATCCACCACGCACAGGGCGAACCGAGTGACGCACTCGCGGCCGCCGAGACCGAGACGATGGCCCTCTTCGAGGACCGGTTCGGTCAGACCTTCGGCGAGATGACCGGCCACGACCACTGACCTTTTGCGCGCGGCGGGTGTCAGTCGAGGCATGACCGACACACCGGTTGCGACTCTTACCCGCAATCTCGTCGAGATACCGAGCCACGAGGACGAGCAGCGCGCGGGCGAGTACATCGAGACGTGGTTGCGCGAGCACACCGACGCCGCTGTCGAACACGACACCCACGGGAACGTCCTCGCCCGCCGCGAGACCGGTGACGGACCGACACTCGCGCTCGTCGGCCACCACGACGTGGTTCCGCCGGACGAGAGCCAGGTCGACGACGGCGGGTACGTCGTCGAGCGCCGCGACGGACGGCTCTACGGGCGTGGCGCGGCAGACATGAAAGGTGCCGTCGCGGCCGCGATGCTCGCCTTTCGCGATGTCGACAGGCCGGGGCTGGCCTTCGTCTCGTTTGCCGGCGAGGAGGTCGGTGGGCGCGGTGCGCGGGCCGCCATCGCGGACGGGTTCGCCCCCGAGTACGCCCTCGTCGGCGAGGGCTCGACCGGCTACTCAGCGCCCGGGGTGACCGACGTGGCGATCGCGCACAAGGGCCGGCGTGCGAGCACGCTCGTCGCCGAGGGTCGGGCCGCACACGCGAGCGAACCCGACGCCGGCGAGAACGCCATCTACAGCGCCAGCGACGCCATCGCGGCCCTGCGGGAGCTGTCCGCACCGGAGACGACAGTCCTCGGCCGCGAGGTACAGGGGAGCCTCGTCGTCACCGAGATCGAGGGCGGGTCCGCCTGGAACGTTGTTCCCGAGCGGTGTACGGTCACCGTCGACGAGCGGACCGTCCCCGGCGAGCGCGCCCCGCTCGACGACCTGCCGGGTGTTCGCCGGGAACTGGACCAGGACCTCCCGCCGATGGCCTGCCGCGACGAGGGGTTCGCCGCCGACGTGCTCGCGGCCGCCCGCGCCTCGCAGGACGGCCAGCCCGAGCGGGTCATCAAGCCACACGCCACCGACGCCGGCTGGCTGGCCGACGCCGGCACCACCTGTCTCGTCTGTGGTCCCGCGGAACCGGGCGAGGCACACACCGCAACCGAGAGCGTCTCGCTGTCGGTGCTCGACCGGTGCCGGGAGCTCTACCGCCGAACCGCCGAGCGCGTGCTCTGACCGCCGCGGTGACGACCCCGTCACGCCGTGATCGCTGTCGGCCTGTCCCCGGCGCTCGCTCAACCCGTTGCTCGCCGCTCCAGCCGGGTCGTGACCGCCGCGCCCGCGAGCGGCGTCGCGAGGACGACCCCCATCGCCGCGGCTGTCGCGGCGACGCGTGCGACCGGCGAGTCGACGACGGCGATGCCGAGAACGGAGACACCCACGACCAGCGGGAGCACGACGACACCGCAGGCGGCCATCACCCGCCGGGGCGGGTCGGGGAGCGGCCTGAGAGTGTACCAGCCCGCGAGCGCGGCGACCGCACCGCCGAACAGCGCCAGTCCCGGGTCGTAGCTGAACCCGCTCTGCCAGCTCCCGAGCAGCGCCGCCACCGCGCCCGCCCCGAGAAAGGGGGCCATCGAGCGGTCCCGGTACCGGCTGACCAGGACCACGACGACGAGCCCGAGCGCGATACCGGCGACGACATCCACCGGGTAGTGCACGCCGATGACGAGCCGCGAGAGCGAGACCAGCCCCGCCAGCACCCCCGCCACAGTGTAGCGGAGCCACCGCGGACCGGCGTCGTACAGCGCCGCGAGACTCCCGTAGACGCCGACCGACCCGGCGGCGTGGCCGCTCGGGATGCCAAAACCGTCGGCGGCGACGTACTGGAGGGTCGCCGGCGGGCGCTCGACGGCCAGCGACTCCTTCAGTCCGACTGTCAGTCCGAACACGAGCACCAGCGCGGCGACCACCCGGAACCCGGTCTCGTGGTCCGTCAGCCAGTACACCAGCGACACGAGCAGGATGAAGACCAGCGGGTCCCCGAGGTGGGTGACGACCGCGAAGAGCTCGACCACCCACGTCGGGAGGGGGTCCCGAACCGCCTCGACGCTGCTGTCCTCGAAGAGCATCTGGTTGTCTAACGGCGGCCCGGGTCTTTGTGGTTGTGGCTCGGGTGGCAGGAACCGCCGACCCGCGTGTCGTTTGGCAACGACGTCACCGCGACCCGCAGTTCGAGCGACGGTGATTTGGGTCGCCAGTCCAACCTCTCGAAGAATGCACGCATCGACCGCGGACAGTCCGGGACGCGCCGTGTGGGGACACCTGCCGACAGTCGTGACCGTGGGACTCGGACTGTCGTTGCTGGTCGACCCCGTCGCGGCGCAGGGGGTGTCGGCGGACACGGGGGCATCACTGGTGGTCCGTGCGGGGGTCACGATGGGTATCGTGCTGGCCGTCGGCGGTGGACTCGTCGTGTTCGCGCCGGACACCGCCGAGGCAGTCACCGACGGTATCCTCGACCGGCCGCTGCTCTCGTTCGGGGTCGGTCTGGTCGCGTCCGTTGTTCTGGGTGTGGTGCTTTTCGCCCTCGTGGCCACGGGCATCGGCACGCTCCTCGCGATACCGCTGGTGCTCGCCACGCCGGTCGTCGTCGGGTTCGGCTACCTCGCCGCCGGCCGCACTGTCGGGTCGACCTGGCAGGGCGCGCTCCCGGTGGCGGTGCTGCTCGCGGGTGTCGTCGGCGGCGTGCCGCTCGTCGGCTCGGTGGTCGGTCTCGTTGTCGGGTCGCTCGGTCTCGGCGGGGTCGCGCTGTACCTGCTGTCCTGATACTGTCGGCTGTAACCTCGTGGACCGATTCGGCACCCCGGGGTGGCGAACTGTCTTATGGGCTTACAGCCGACAGCACGACCACCTGTTCGCCGAAATGATTAACAGGGACTCCCGCGATAGCACGTCATGGTCATCCCGAGACCCGAGAGCGGTCTTCTGAAGCGCGTGTACGCGAGTATCTTCAACTCCGGCGGCTACCTCTCGCTGGATATCCCCGACCGGGTGCTAGAGCGGCTTTACACGTACGGCAGTCTGCGGCGCACGGACGACGGCATCCAGTTCGAGATAAAGAACCGACTGCAGGACGCCCGTCTCGCCGGTGTCGACCGGGTCGTCGTCGACGGCGAGCGCGTCGACCCGGAGCGGGTTCACATCGAGACTGCCGACGGCGACGAGTTCCGCCTCGACCAGGTCACCCCCGAGAACACCGTCCCGTTCCCGGTCGGGCGGACCGTCTACGTGACCGTCGCCGACACGACCCTCTCGACCGGCGACCACGATATCGAACTCGGATTTCGGGCCGAACCCTTTGGCGACCTCTCGCTTTCTATCACCGACGTCATCCGCGACGAGGAACTCGTGTCGAGCATCCCGCGGGACTCCGAGGACAACTACAGCGAGGAGGCGATCGCGGCACGACAGGCGTACATCGCCGAGGAGACCGGGGTCGACCTCGAACACGTCTCCGGGTACACGTTCGACCCGTCGCGCTGTGAGGGCAACACCGAGAACTTCGTCGGGGTCGCACAGATGCCACTCGGCGTCGCGGGACCGCTCACGGTGCACGGCGAACACGCCGACGGCGAGTTTCCCGTTCCGCTGGCGACCACCGAGGGAACACTCGTGGCCTCGTACAGTCGCGGGATGAAAGCGCTCAACGTCGCCGGCGGGGCGATGGCGACTGTCGTCGACGACCGGATGAACCGGGCACCCGTGTTCGTCTTCGAGAACGCCCGCGAGGCGCGTGACTTTCGCGAGTGGGTGTTCGACCACTACGACACCGTCGAGGAGAAAGCCGAGGAGACATCGAGCGTCGCGGAACTGGTCGAAATCGAGGACTACATGACGAACAACCTCGCGAACCTCCGGTTCAGCTTCCACACCGGCGACGCCGCGGGACAGAACATGGTCGGCAAGGCCACGTTCGCGGCCTGCAACTGGATTCTCCAGGAGTATCCCGGCTACGTCGAGAACTTCTATCTGGAGGGGAACTTCGCCACCGACAAGAAGGCCTCGAAGGTGAACGACCTCCAGACCCGAGGTAAGCGCGTCACCGCGGAGGCGACCCTGAGCGAGGAGACCTGCACGCGCCACCTCGGGGCCGAACCCGAGAGTATGGCCCACCACGGCAAGATCTCGGCCATCAACTCGTTTTTCGGTGGTCTCAACAGCAACGGCGCACACGCGGCAAACGGTCTCGCGGCGCTGTTTATCGCCTGCGGTCAGGACGAGGCCAACGTCGCCGAGTCCTCAGCCTCCATCACCAACGTCACGCTGCTCGACGACAACTCACTTCACATCTCGGTGACCGTTCCCTCGCTCATCGTCGCCACCTACGGCGGCGGGACGGGTCTCGCGACACAGACGGAGTGTCTGGAGATGCTCGGCTGTGCCGGGTCGGGCAAGGTCAACAAGTTCGCCGAGATCGCCGCCGCGACGGTCCTCGCGGGCGAACTCTCGCTCGGGGCCGCCATCTCCGCCTCCGACTGGGTCACCAGCCACGACGAACTCGGACGTAACCGGTGATCTCGCCCGGACCCAGGGGAGCGACACGTCGCCCTTCGAACCGGACACTGCCGGTTGCTCGGTCCCGTCGTCGACTCGTCGCGACTGCCACCCCACCGGGAGCGAGACGCCCGGGCGTGGGCGGTCACCCGGTCTCGTCGGTGCCGAGTCGTTGCGAGAGCAGGTACGCCACCCCGCCGACACCGGCGACGCCGCTCAACAGTCCGAACCCCGGCCCGAACCCGTCCCCGCCGGAGCCGTTGGTTCCGTTGTCTGTCCCATCGTCGTCCGCTCCCCCGTCACCTCCATCGTCGCCCGCGCCGTCGTCTCCGCCCTCAGCTGTCAGCACCACGTCGACGGCGCGGCTGTCGCCGGCCTCGACGGTCACCGACTCGGTGAACGGCTCGAACCCGTCGGCGTCGACGACCAGTTCGTAACTCCCCGGCGGGACCGAGAGCTCGTAGCCGCCGGTCGCGTCGGTGGTCGCGGTGGCCACCGTGGACCCGTCCGCGCGGAGTTGCACCTGCAGGTCGGCGAGACCGGTCTCCCCGTCGGTGACGGTTCCGGTGACCGTGCCCTGCTCCTCGGTCTCCCACTGCAACACGGGGTACCCGTCGGGGTCTGTCACGGTCGCCCAGGTCTCGTCGAAGTCGAGCCCGTCCATCCGGTCGGTGGCCGTCTCGCCGCGCATCTCCGGGGACTCAAGCCCCGTCACGTCGCCGTCGCCGCCCCCGATACCCGTGGACTGACCCGTCGACTGCACGTCCCAGTACGTTGCCTCGACCGACGGCCCGTCGTCGGCAACCGACTCGACCCTGCCGACGGCCCCGCCAACCGGACTCCCGCCGGTCACCTCGCCGACCGCGTAGGTCCCGGTGATGAGACTCTCCCCGTCGAAACTGGTCGTGCTCGCACCGACAACACCGCCGGTCGCCCCCGCGCCGTTCACGTCACCCCGTGCAGCCGCGGCCCCGAGCGTCCCGTCGTTGCTGCCGACGAGACCGCC
>CAYZGA010000002.1:3664-25111 GCA_964477945.1 uncultured Halobacteriales archaeon | reverse complement strand
TGCCGACGAGACCGCCCACTGCCGTGGTGCCGCTCGCGGCCCCCGTGGCGAGGCAGTCCTCGATAGTCCCCTCGTTGGTGCCGACGAGGCCGCCGACGTCGAGACCAAGAAACAGTTCGTCACCGGACCCGCCGTCGACACCGCTCACCTCGACATCCGCGGTCACGTCCGTGAGTGTCCCGGCGTTGGTGCCGACGACCCCACCCACGACCGCACTGCCGGTCGCCACACCGGTGACCGTCACCGAGGACACCGTGCCCACGTTCCGTCCGACGAACCCGACGACAGTTCGCCCCGACGACCCGACATCGAGCGTGACGGTGTGTCCGTCGCCGTCGAGACTCCCCGCCAGGTACGGAAGATACAGGTCGACGTCGCCGCCGGTCAGGTCGATATCCGCCCCGAGTCGCCAGTCCCGGTCGGGGTCGTCGAGAAAGCCGAGCGCGTCCCGGACCGCCTGCTCGCCGCCGAGTTCGACCCGGCCGTCGACGACCGGAAGCGAGTCGTACTCCGCCAGCGACAGGCTCCGGTCGCCGTCCAGCCAGTCCTGGTACTGCTCGTCGAACAGTCCGCCGACGGTCAGCACCCGCCCCCCGTCTATCTCGACCGCGTCGATGTTGTAGTGACTGTTCTCGACCGTTCCGGCGGCGGCCCCGATGAGTCCCCCGGCGGAGGTGTCGGCGGTCACGTCCGCGGTGGCGAGCGAGTCGACAACTGTCCCCTCGCTCGACCCGACCAGACCGCCGGCGGCGAACCCCCCGCTCACCTCGCCTGTCGCTGTACACGAGGCGACCGTTCCCGTGTTCCCCCCGACCAGGCCGCCGGTCGCGAACTCGCCGTCGACCCTCGCGTCGGCGGTGCAGTTCTCGACAGTCCCGCTGTTGGCACCGACGAGACCGCCGGCGCTGAACTCGGCCGTGACACGCCCCTCAACCGAGCAGTTCCGGACTGTCCCGGCGCTCTCCCCCGCGACGGCACCTGCCTCGCTCTCGAACTCACCGACGGTGCTCTCCAGGTCGACAGCCGTCAGCGCGAGGTTCTCGACGGTCCCCGCACCGATACCGGCAAACAGGCTGGCAGTGACCCGCTCGGGACGGTTGCTCACCAGCCCCGCTATCTCGTGGTCGTTCCCGTCGAGACGCCCGGCGAACAGGGTCCCCTCGACACCGTCCCCGGAGACGCGCTCCAGTTCGCCGAGCGGGTCCCAGCCGACCTGTACCGGGTCGGTCGTCGTGTAGGACACCACCGGGTCGGGGTCGGTGAACTCCGCGGTTTCCTGCCACTCGACGACCCCGGCGGCCGGGTCGACGAGATTGACCTCGTAGTTTGTCTCGGTGATCTCGGCAACCCCGGACTGCCCGAGTTCGGTCCGCTCGCCGGTCTCGACCGTGCTGGGGCTGAACCCCTCGGTAAACTCCGACCTGGACACGTCGACGTGCTCGTCGTAGCCGGCCGTCTCGCTGTCCAGGTCGGCGACCAGCACGTACTCACCACCTAAGTTCTCGCCGACAGCGGCCAGGTCGTTCCAGTCCTCGATCTCGGTCGAGTCACCGGACTGTGCCGCACCGACCCCGACGAGACCGACTGTCGCGGCGAGCCCGGTCGCCCGGAGTAGGTCCCGCCGGCCAACCGAGAGGTCCGTCGTCGACCGCTGTCCCGACGGCGTCTGCTCCCCGCGAGACGCCCCCGATTCCGTGTCGGACTGTGGTGCTGATCGCATCCCGTCGTGAGATGACCCCCGACCGGTTGTAAATGTTCCCGACCGGACTCCTGCTGGCCGGTGTCCCGCGACCCGGCCACCTGCGGGAGTGCCGGCGTACTCCAGGGTCGGACCCACTGAAAACTATATTTCCTGCCAGCCCCTACCGGTGGTATGTCTGATACCAGCCACGGCGGCGACTCCGCCCATCAAGATAGCGACGAGACAGAACCGCCGGTGACCACCGACCCGCCGGACAGTCCGTTCCGGACTACCGGGACTGACCACGTAACCATCTGGGGGAGCAACGCCGAGGACACGGTCGCGTTCTACCGCGACCTGCTCGGCATGGCGCTCGTCTTGCGCCAGCCGAACCTCGACGACCCCTCGCAAACCCACCTGTTTTTCGACACCGGTGACGGAACCATTCTAACATTTTTCGTCAGCGACGAGCGCGACGCGAACCCACAGCCCCAGCGAACACAGACCGGCGGTGTCCACCACCTCTGTTTCAGCGTCGACCCGGAGCGCTTCGAGACGGTCCGGGACGCGCTGGAGTCGGCCGGCCGGTCGTACAACGTCTTCGACCGCGGTATCTTCTTCTCGCTGTACACCCGTGACCACGACGGACTCATCGTCGAGTTGACCACCGACAAGTTCGACATCCCCGACGAGCGCCGCGGCGAGGTGCTCGCGACCGCACAGCGCATCCGCGAGGCGGCCGGTGCGGAGTACGCGAAGACCGAGCACGTGGCCGAGGCGCTGGCGGAACTCGGCATCGAGACCGACCGTCACGACCTCCCGGACGCCAGCAGTGGGGTAGGGACCGTCGAATAGCGGGCGCAGAGTTAATACCGCCGGGGGTATACGTGACAGATAGGACCGGTTCGCGGCCGTCCGGCCTGGAAGACTCATGAGCGATACAGTAGACGACGACTCCGAATCCGATGTCGATGTGCGTGACCACCTCTCCGAGATCGAGGACGGGTGTGGCTGTGTCGAGATCTGGGAGCAACTCTCCGACAGTCGCGCGGACACAGACTGACCGGTACGGACTCTGTCACAGATACCCGACGGTAACACTCTGTCTGCCCCGTCTCGCCCGCTCAGTACTCCGGTTCGGGGTGCTCGTCGAACTCGCGCACACGGACCATCTCCCGGGACAGCGCGAGCGCCGTCCCCCGGTCAGGTCGGCCGCCCCGAACGCCTCCGACGCGATGACCCTGTTACCTGCCTCTCTCGCTCCACCCTCAAAACGGTTCGCGTCACTGCCTCGACAGCCTCCGGGAGACGCGGCGGGCGATGCTGGCCCCAGCGCAGTCGCGCCCGGACTCTCAGGAGACGTGGCGTGCGATGTCGGCCTCGGTGATGATGCCGACCACCTCGCCGCTCTCGACGACGAGGACGGCGTCGCTGTGGTCGAGATTAGCGTCGACGGTGTCGATTGTCGCGTCAGGTTCGACCGTGGTGATGCCCTCGCGCATCACCTCTGCGACGGGTAACTCCCCGACACTCGCCTCGCTGTCGGAGCGCTCGCGGATGGCGGAGGTGGTTATCAGCCCGAGTGGGGTGCCGTCACGGACCACCGGCAACTGTGAGTAGCCCCGTTCGGCCATCAGTCGCGTCGTCTCGTGGACGCTCTCGTCCGGCGGAATACTGGCGACCGGCGCGTGCATCAGGTCCCCGGCGCGAAGAAGTCCACCCTCCGCCTCCTGCAGTGCGTCGACGATGCGCCGGAGCGTCGACAGCCGCGGGTCCACGTCTCCACCCTCGATGCGCGCGATGAGCGGCTGTGAGACGTCCGCGCGGTCTGCCAGTTCGCTCTGTGTGAGTTCGAGCGTCTTTCGTCGTTCGCGCAGTTCCTCCGGCGTCGGTAACTCCATACCCGACATAACCGAAAGTAATACAAAAATCCACCGCCGGAACCGGGAGTCTCAGTCGTCCTCGAGTTCGACGGTGTCGACAACCTCGAGCGGAACGTCCCGGAGCGCCCCGCCGATGTCGCTTTTCGCGATGCGCTGGGCGTGTTCGGTGCTCTCGGCGTTGAACACGTCCAGTTCGAGTCTGAGACCGACCAGTGCCGTGTCGGCCGCCACGAACGCCGAGTCGAACGGTTCGCCACACGCCGGACAGGTCGTGAACCCGACCTCGACCTCGACGTAGTCCATCTCCTCCTGATTGAGTCGCTTGCCGGCCTCGCTGACCGCGACACCGATGGCGTCGTCGACGTTGTCGACATCGTGAACCAGCCAGGCCGCCTCCAGCACAACACGGTAGTTCATGTTTGTACAATCTACCCCGGCCATACACGTCCTTTTTGATTCGCTCCCGACGCTACCGTCGCCCATACGCCCTCCCCGATTCGGTCCCGCCGACACCGGCCACGACGTGCGCACGTTACCGGGACGGTGAGCATAAGTTATGCAGATTCGACACCGGCCCACCACCTCGATTATCCGTGTACGCCGCTGCCGGTGCCGGCGCGGGAGCCACGAGACGGGCCCCGAGTGGAACCGCAAGACGGCGACAGGATGCACCGGCGAACGTAGCAGCAATAACCGGAGTCCGTGGCAGAAAATATATCACCGTCGGTCCACGGAAACAATACGCAGAACGATGGAACGTCTACGCCGCGCCAGCCTGCTCGTGCTGTATCAGATTACGCTGCTCGCCGGTATCGCCCTGATGCCGCTCGCCCTCGTCACTAGTCGACTCGGCCTCCAGCTCCCGCTGGACCGGCCAGTCGTCGCGCTGAAGAAGGCCTACGAACGCACCGCCGAGTGACCACACCCCTGCCCGGAGCACCGATACCCGTTCTCCCGGCCGTCTGCGTGACTGCCGAGAGTGACCACTGTTTTGCTGCCACCGCTGTCTGTTCGGATACCGATAATCTGTGTGTTCGCCCGAACAGGTAGCTTATTACGTGCCCGGCACCTAACCACGTGTAATGCAGGACGGACCATTCTCGGGTGACCGAGCAACCCCCGCACATCCCGCACAGCGGTTCGAGAACGACCCGCACGAGCCGGAACTGGGGACAGTTCCCGCCGGCACGCCCGACGCGGACTCGGTGAAAAAGACCGGAACGACGACCATCGGTATCGCCACCGAGGACGCCGCGGTCATCGCGACGGACATGCGCGCGAGTCTGGGCGGTCGTTTCGTCTCGAACAAGAACGTCCAGAAGGTCGAACAGATTCACACCACGGCAGCGCTGACGCTGGTCGGCAGTGTCGGCGGGGCGCAGTCGTTCATCAGGACTCTCCGCGCCGAGGCGAACCTCTACGAGACGCGCCGCGACGAGCAGATAAGCATGACCGCCCTCTCGACGCTCGCAGGGAACTTCGCGCGCGGCGGTCCCTTCTTCGCCATCAACCCCATCCTCGGCGGTATCGACGACGAGGGCTCGCACGTCTACAGCATCGACCCCGCCGGCGGCGTGATGGAGGACGACTACACCGTGACAGGGTCGGGGCTCACCGTCGCGTACGGCACCCTGGAGGACCGCTACGAGCCGGACATGTCCCTCGAGGCCGCCCAGCGGGCCGCCGTGGCCAGTGTCGAGGCCGCCGCCGAGCGCGACACCGGGTCCGGTAACGGTGTCTACCTCGCGACTGTTACCGACGAGGGCGTCGACATCGACGACTACGATCTCGCCGAGTTCGAGACCTGATCGGGCCGGATGACCGACAGCTCGCTGGTCGAGCGCGTCGGCGACAGTCTCCGCGACGCCGGCGAGATGGTCGCCGTCGCCGAGTCGAGTACGGGCGGACTCGTCTGCTCGTGGTTGACCGACGTTCCCGGGTCGAGTAACTACTTCGAGCGAGGTGTCGTCTCGTACTCGAACGCGGCAAAGGTCGAGGTGCTCGATGTCGACTCGAACACGCTCGACGAGCACGGTGCCGTCTCGGCACCGACCGCCCGCGAGATGGCGCTCGGCGTCCGCAACCTGGCCGGCACCGCGTGGGGCATCTCGACCACCGGCGTCGCCGGCCCCGGCGGCGGGACACCCCGAACACCTGTCGGCACTGTCTACGTCGGTGTCGCCCACCGGAGCGCCGGTGACGACCCGGCTGTCAGCGCGACCCGCCACGAGGTCGACGGTTCCCGCGACGAGTGCAAGCGCCAGTTCACACGCCGTGCACTCTCTGACCTGCTCGATACTGCCGACGCGCACCGCTGACGCCGTGTTGCCCGACAACACGACGCGTATACCGGTGCGGTCTCCGCGGTTGCGTGTCCCTCTCACAGCAGCAACTGGACCAGCGTGACGACGATCCACAGGAGCACGAACAGCACGTACAGTATGCGCTCGATTGGACTCGCGCTGTCGTAGACGTGTATCCGGGCGAGGTATGGGGCGAAGTAGTACATCCCGACGAGCGCGAGAATCGCCCCCGCCGGGACGACCACCAGCGAGAGAATCGTGTCGAGCGTCTCGACGACTGGCGGTCCCGTCACTGCCCTCACCGTTCTGATTTTCAGTAGTATTTGCGAGTATTCAACCAGATTCAGTAGTACTGGCGAGGGCGTACTGTGTGATACTCCCGCTGACCCACTGCTGGGTCGTGTTACTACCGTGATTTTGATGCAGTCCACCCGTGTCTGTCTCCCGCCGTTTCGCAGTGAGTGACGGCGAACAGTATCGAGACGGCTGGGTCTGACGACCGCTCGCCGCATCCTGTTCGTCGGTCGCGGACTGAACGCCAGCAGAACGGGCATCCTCTGGAGATGATGGAAAGCTGGCGTAATCGCCCACCGAGATATACTCAGTGGGCTTCGCTTCCTCCATCTTGCTCCCAGAAAGGTGTTTCCGCCCGACGTTGACCGCCCCAACCACGTCACGGTCACACTCGTAGTCACAGTCGGGGCAGTGAAAGTGCCCACCGTGGCGACACTCTGTGTGGTCGGTGGGTGCGTTCACAGTTCGACCACGCTCGCCACAGCGCGGACAGTATCGACTCGTCCCCCACGGATTGACTGTCGTTAATCCAACTTCGAGCAAGCCAGCCTTGTACTCGACGTGTTCGAGCAGTTCCCCTCGTGCCCACGAGGAAATCGACCACGCGATTGCACCGCTCGCCTCTGGTGCGTGGATTTGACCGAGTGATTCGAACACGATGGTTTCACAGCCGTTCTCGGCGGCCAGCCACACCAATTGGTTTGCTACGTCGTGTTGGATCTGCTCGCGCAGTCGGCGTTCCTTCTGCCGTGTCTGACGGAACTCACTGAGCAAATGCTCGAACCGTTCCGTGTGTGCGTTGCCCTGTCCCCGGAGTTCTGCAAGCCGGTCGTTGATGCCTTCTGCGTCGGCTTTCACCCGGAATAGTTTCTCTTTCGCTGGATGGTCGAGGAACTGTGGCGGCGTCACCTGTTCGTGTGTCCCGCCGCTGCTGTCGAGAACGACCGCAGTGGCCTGCTTTTTTACCCCGAGATCGACCGCAAGTACACGGTCGGTGACTGTCTCAGTTTGTTGTTCGGGGACGGCAACTGGGAGGTCGAGCGTATAGCCATGCGCAGAGGCGTGGAGTGTCGGCGCTTTCAGGTCTCCTGCGTCGAGCATCTGCTGAAACCGGGAATGAGTCGGGAAGCGAAGTTCGTGTTTCGTCCAGTCGTGGTAGCTCTCCGGCGAGAGCGAGTCCGGCGCGTTCAACACGAAGCGAAGTTTGCCGTCTTCGATTGTGAGCTCGTGGATGTGGTAGTCGCCTTTATCGGGTGCGTAGGGGAGTGTTCCGTTCGGTTCAGGTGTCTCGACCAGTTCAGTGTACTTTTGGGGACATTGTCCGTGCTGGTCGTAATAGTCGTTGAGTTGGTCGACGACCGATTCCAGGACGCGCCACTCGATGTACGGCGAGTCCTCCTCGAACAGTCGTGTACGGAGTCGCTGCCAGCCAATCCGGCGAATCTTCTGGTCGGCGACCGTCTCACGGACGAACTGAAAGGCCTGGAACTGGTCGGTGTGTGCCGCAAGGATCTGCGTAAGGCGGCCATAGACACACCGCTTGAAGCGGTCGTAGACATACTCGGTCACGTCTGTAAAATCATCACGGTTGTTGTCCCGGATGTAGGTGTAGGACTGTCGACCGTGGTCGCTGATAGCAGCGAGATGTCCGTCTGCCCAGTACTCTTCACGAAGCAATCTGCGTGTGTGTCTCTGGACGAGCGAGGTGAGGCGGTCACACGCCTCGTGGGACTCCTCGGGGAGATGAAACTGTTCTGTCAATTGCATGCACTCACCTCCACGCAGGCAGTGCCCTGTCGAGTCTCCTGAGTTGCGTGCATACCACACCCTCACCGCCTGTGCTCAAAAGTCTCAGCCATCCACAGTGAAACTGAAACTCCCCTGCGGAAAGCCGACTTGCTACTACTGATTACTACTGAATCTTGTAACAGTTACACAACCCCCGTGCGACGACACCGAGGGTGTGGTCGGCGCTCGTCACGAACCGGGCCGCCGTCGCCAGCACCGGTCTGCTGTCGATATCCAGGTACGACGGCCGGAAGGAGAGCTCCGTCGCCTGCTCTGCGTCGGGGTCCTCGAAGTCGACAGTCCCGTCCGCCGGGTCGTAGAGACTGCCGGCACCGAGCGGGGCGTACCGCTCACAGACCGGCGTGTCCGCGACCTGTCGGAACTCCCCCGGCGGCCGGGCGTCGGCCGTCGCGGTGCGCGGGCCGCGAGCGCGCCGGCCAGGTGTACCGCGACCCGGAGCGCGTGCTCGTAGTTGGGAGCGACGAGGAGGTCGGTCTCGGGGTGTTCGTCGAGGGCCCTGAACTGGTCTGTCAGGCCGTCGTGGTCGACCGGCCGTGGCTGGACTGTCGCGACCAGTCCGACACCCCCTTCGGCCTGTTCTCGGAACGGGGCGGCGTCGACCACGACCCGGTGCCGGGGGTACGTGCCGGCCCACGCGTGGTACGACTCCAGTCCGCGAAGTGTCGCCGCCACAGTTGCGGCGAGTGTCGCCTCCCGGGCGACGATACCGAGTTCCAGTCCCTGCACCGGGACGTTGTCTCCGGTCCCGCCCGCTCTTGCTCCCGTAGGATACACCCAGTCGGGGTCGTACTCCGGGGTGTACTGGACCCCCGTGGGTCGACCCTCGCTGGGGAAGTCGCTGAACCGGTACTCGTAGGAACCGGTCGACTCCGGCGCGTCCCTCAGTTCTCCCACCAATTGGACCGCCGAACCTCGCGCGGTGTCTCTCTCGACAGTCGGTCGGGAACGCTCTCACCGAATCCCGCGAACAGGCGGGCCACGTGCCAGTCGTAGACAACGGGGTCCTCGTCCGGGTCGAGTTGCACGATCAACTGGTCGTCGTAGTCTTGACTGCGCGCGGTGCACACGGTCGACCCGTCGTCACAGGCGGTCCGCTCGACAACGATACTTGCGTCTCGGTCTGTCGTCGTCTGGAACTCGGCGCTGACACCGTCCACGTTCTCGCTAACCCACGACAGTCCGGCGATTATGTTCGACGTCTGACCGACGATGTCGAACTGGACTCCCGCGGCCCTGCGCTCCCAGACGTTCGGTCGGGTCGCGCTCATGTAGTACCCCGGCTCGTCGCCGTGTCTCAGTCCGAGCGTGTGTCCGAGTTCGTGGACGGCCACCTCGAACACGCCGCGGTCGGTGAGTGAGGTCCCGACTGACGCCTCCAACCGGGGCGGTAACCGCTCGTCGGGGATATCCGCACACCCGAGGATATCATCGCTCTCTGTGTCGCACTCCTCGACAGTCTCCTGCAGTGACACCGTCAGGTAGGGGTCCTCCTCGACCACCTCGTACGCGACGTCGAACCCGACGTGGCTCTCGGCGTTTTCCTCCCAGTAGGCCAGCGCGTCACGGACTGTGCCGGTCAGGTCACGCTCGTCCGACCCGCCGGTAATCGCGACCGGAATCTCCAGCGAGTCGGCCTCGTCGAGCACGACTCCCGTGAGCGGACTCTCTGTCCTGTTCCCCGTCGGTTCACCGTCCCCGTCGAACTCCTCGGGCTGTTGCAGTTCGTTGACTGCCACGAACGTCCCAACGGAGACGACCCCGACTGCCCCGATGAGCACGTGCCGGCGATTCACGGATCAAATTATCCCTGACCACGAATAAATGCTTTGTCGATTTACGGCGCGGAGGGTGCCACGTGCTGTTTTAGTTCAGATTGGATAGATTCGTCGAGTTTGATTGCTCTCTCGAACGACCTCTTGTGGACGGGGACTTAGCCTGTAAGAGTTAAATAGCCGGAACGCCGTGGACACAACTGTATGTCTACGCTCGCACGTCTCGCCCGGACGCTGCCGTTGCCGCCGGCGGCCGGGGAACTCGCCGAGAACCCCCAGCGGATACCGGCACTCACCCGGGACCGGTTCACCGCGGCACGGCGTGTCTCCGCGCTGCCGTACCTCCTCGAGCACCGCGACGAGTTCGCGTCCGTCGAGGCGTTCTGCCTGTTTATCGGCCACGGGCGGACCGGTCACAGCCTCGTCGGCAGTCTCCTGAACGGTCACCCCGAGATGGTCGTCTCGCACGAACTCGACGCGCTGCGGCTCCTCGACCGGGCGCAGGTGCCCGTCTCCCGCGACCAGTTGTTCTCGGCAATCTTGCAACGCGACGACGAGTTCACCGGACTCGGCCGGGAGTGGGAGAAGTACAGTTACGATATCCCCGGTACCGAGCAGGGAACCTTCGACCGGTTGCGCGTCATCGGTGACAAGAAAGGCGGGGCATCGACACGCCGACTCGGCCACAGCCCCGAACTGCTCGGGACCCTCCGCGAGACGGTGTCGCTTCCGCTCCGGGTCGTCCACGTGACTCGCAACCCCTTCGACACCATCGCCTCCCGGCGCAAACTGAAACCAACCTGGCGGGAGTACGGCGTCGAGAAGTTCTTCGCCAACGCCGACAACGTCGAACTCGTCGCCGAGATGCTCGACGACGACGAACTGTTCCGGCTCCACCACGAGGACCTGATCGCCGACACCGCCGGTGTGCTGTCGGCTCTCTGTGGGTTTCTCGGTGTCGACCCCGGTGACGCCTACCTCGATGCCTGTGCGGAGTTCGTGTTCGACTCGCCGAAACAGACACGCCACGAGGTCGAGTGGGACGACGCGGAGATCGAGCGCATCGAGCAGAAAAACCAGGACTACGACTGGCTGGCCGGGTACACCTTCGAGTAACGGGAGCCACACACGATAGCATGATTCACCCACACGGTAACACGCTCGTCGACCGGACGGTCGACGCCGCGCGCAGCGACCACCTCCGCGAATCGTTCGAGAGTCACACCGCCGTCACGCTCGACCGTAACCTCCTGTTCGACCTCCGGAATCTGGCCCGCGGCGTGTACAGCCCACTGTCGGGGTTCATGGGCCGCAACGACTTCCTGAAGGTCCTCAACGACGTGACCCTCGAGAGCGGCGTCCCCTGGCCGGTGCCGGTTGTGCTCGACGTTGGGACCGAACTGGCCGACGCCATCGAACCGGGCGAGCGGGTCGGTCTCCGTGGGCCCGACGGGACACCGGTCGGGGTGGTCGACGTCGACAGCGTCTACCGGTACAGCGAGACCGAGACCTGCGAGCAACTGTTCGGGACGACCGACGACGCTCACCCCGGGGTCAGGATGGTCCGCGAGAAGGCCCCATTTCTCGTCGGGGGCGATATAAAGGTGTTCGCCGACGCCATCGAGCGCGAGGGCCGTCACGACCTCTCACCCCGGGAGACGCGTGTCCTCTTTGGCGAGCGGGGCTGGGAGACCGTTGTCGGATTCCAGACCCGGAACGTTCCACACCGCGCCCACGAGTACCTCCAGAAGTCCGCGCTCGAACACGTCGACGGTCTGTTCGTCCAGCCGAAGATCGGCGCAAAGAAAGCCGGCGACTACAGCGACGCGGCCATCCTCGCGGGCTACGAGACACTGCTCGACGGGTACTACCCCGAGGACCTGGTGGTGCTCGCGGCGTTTACCTCCCGGATGCTGTACGCCGGGCCCCGCGAGGCGGTGTTCGACGCCATCGTCCGGAAAAACTACGGCTGTACCCACTTCATCGTCGGCCGGGACCACGCCGGGGTGGGTGACTACTACGGCGACTTCGAGGCGCGGCAACTGTTCGACGCCGTCGGAGATATCGGTATCGAACCCCTGTACTACCACTACGCGTTCCACTGCGAGCGGTGTGACGGCATCGTCTCGGAGAAGGTCTGCCCGCACGACAGCAGCCACCACCTCGAACCCAGCGGCACGGACCTCCGGCGGACCCTCGCTGTCGGCGAGCGTCCGCCACCCGAGCTGATGCGTCCGGAAGTTGCCAAAACGGTATTGAACACCGACGAGGTATTCGTAGAGAGATAGTATGTTCACGCTCTGGTTCATGGGTCGACCGGCCGCCGGCAAGTCCACACTCGCCAGCCGTGTCGAGGACCGACTCGTCGAGCGGGGTTACCCAATCGAGAACATGGACGGTGACGATATCCGCGCGCACCTCCACCCCGACCTCGGGTTCTCCCGCGAGGACCGCCGGACCAACAACCGCCGGACGGCGTACATCGCGAAACTGCTCAACCGGAACGACATCCCGGTCATCGTCGGGATGATAACCCCTTTCCGTGACTCACAGGAACAGGCACGCGACATCGTCGAGGACGCCGGCGAGTTCGTGCTCGTCTACGTGAAATGCTCCGTCGACACTGCCGCACAGCGTGACCCGAAGGGCCTCTACGAGCAGGCCCGCGAGGGCAAGATAGCGAAGTTCACCGGTGTCAACCACCCGTTCCAGGAACCGCTCCACCCGGACATCGTGGTCGACACCGAGACCGACTCTGTCGACGCCGGGGTCGAACAGGTGATAGCGGCTCTCGAGGACCGAGGACTGCTCGACGAGCGACTCACCGAGGAGTACAGCACCCCCATCACCCGCGAGGAGCGAGCCGAGATTACCGACCGACTCCGGAAGCTCGACCACCTCTAGGACGGTCCGAGCAGACGACCCTACGTCCGCTCGCTCCGACCCTCCGTGCCACTGATCGGACTCGACAGGTTGATATCTATCAGCGATACGTTCAGGACGACGTACACGACGGCGAACACGGCCAGGAGTGCGACGTACTGCGGGTCGCTCAGCTCGAACGTGCTCTCGACGAACTTGGCCGGAATCAGGAGCAACACGCCCGTCGAGTAGGTCACGAGAATGCTCCAACGGATATCGATACCGGTAACGAACTCTCTGGTCATCCAGAGCACGGCACACAGTCTGACGATGCCAGCCAGCACCGTCGAGACGACGACACCGAGACCACCGAGAAACCAGATCAACGGGAGTACAGTGCTAAAGTTGGCGGCCATCGCGTACACGTTCGCGTAGAACTGTATCTCGGGGTTGTTCTTGCCGTAGTTGAGTCCCTGTAGTGGTTTCCGGTAGCTGGTGAGCACCTTGATGAACCCGAGTCCGACGAGATACCAGTACGCCTCCCCGAACTGCCCCCCGAACAGCATATCCAGGATGAACTCCCCGAACCCGAGAAAGATGAAAAACGACATCACGGGCACGATCGAGGAGGCCCGGAGGGACTGCTGGACGACAGAGACGATATCCTCTGTTCGTCCCTCGGCGTCCAGTCCGCTGATCATCACGTTACCCACGGCGTAGAACCCGTACGGAATCACGTAGAGCACCCCCGCCAGACTGTTCGAACTCTCGTAGAACCCGACTGTCGTCGATGTAACCAGGATTCCGAGCAACAGAACGTCGGCGCTATTGTATATGTTGTTCGACACCATCTGGAGGATGCTCCACTTCCCGAAGTCGAACACCGACCTGGCCTCCGCCCGCGTCGGGAGGACGAACAGCGCCGGTCGGGTGGTGGCGTACATGATGAGTGCGCTCAGGGTGTAACTGACCGTGCCGGACAGGAGAATCAGGCTCAGCGACCCGTTGTAGAAGGTGATCACCACCGCCAGCACCAGAAACAGTACGCCGGGCAGGGCACGCCCGAACCACTCGGAGCGACTGGGATAGCCCAGCCCGGAGTTGTAGTTCAGCATGAGTTTCCCCACCGACTGCGCGAACAGCAGCGATACGGCACTCAGAACGATACCCAGTCCCGCACGCTGCAGCGTGTCGGGGAGCAACTGCTCGGGTACGGCCAGGTACACGAGCAGTATCAGCACCGACACGACCGTCTGGAACAGGAGCGCGAATATCGTTCCGACGGCCAGATACTCCGGGTTCTTTCCCTCCTGACCGCTGACCCGTTTCCGGATGGCCTCGCCGACACCACCCACGAAGTTCGAGAGGAAGTTCACCGAAACGTAAAAGAAAAAGAACACCCCGATATCCTCGATACTGAACGCCGTGTTCAGAACCGTGATGAGAAACACGACACCCAGCGCGTTCAGCAGTTTGGACACGCTCACGCTGAGCATCTGCCGCCAGAAGTTTATCTCGGCGCTCTGTGGCATCGGTACTGGATTACCGTGGGTGTGTGACTGGATTCTGTGGTCGCTGCACGCGCCCGACCCGTTGTTCGAACCGGGACAGTTCGCCTGCCGGGTGGTCCTCGCTCATCGGTTATACCGGCGCTCGGGAGCAGCGGGGGTTGTAACCTGTCTCGTCGGGCATATCGTCGGACCCGCCTCGCCTCGCTGCTCGTGCATATCCTGCAAAACGAACGGCCCCCTTGAGACACTATCGAAATCCACACGACCCGCGTGTCTGTGCTCGACGCGGCGGGGGTGACCCGCCGATACCGCCGGTCGCTCGCAGCCTGTTGGCCGTCGGTACGACCGCCCGCCGGACTCGATGGACACTGTCCCCCGCGAGCACGCCACATCCGCCGTGTCGGGCACGACGCCGGTTCGTCCGGGTGTCCACGACAGTATCAGACGTTGTCCAGCGAGCGAACCCGTCCGGACTGCCGGGGACGCCCGCCCGCGGGACGTTCCCCGCCGCCCGGGGAGCCTCGCAGTGTCTGTAAGCTCTCCTGCAGTGATAGCACGTGGTCGTACCGGTCAGTTTTCTCTGCTGCCAGCGCGGTCAGCAACACGTCGTCCAGTGGCCCGGGCACGTCGGCAACCGCACTCGGTGGTGGGGGGCGGCGGCTCTCGGTGCCGGTGGCGGGACGCCCGAACGGTGGTTGGCCGGTGAACAGTTCGTAGCACACGGCACCCAGTCGGTACACGTCGGTGACGCTCCCGGTGGAGCCGTACCGGTCGGGGTCGAACTGCTCGGGTGCACCGTACCCCCCGGGCTGCGCCGGGCGGGCCCACCCGGCCACCATCGGGATGTCCCAGCCACCATCGACCGAGCGAAAGCGCACGTCCCTGGGTTCGAGTTGCAGGTGGGTGACACCGCGGCGGTGGGCGTGGCGGACGGCCCCGGTCGTCGCGAGCGCCGTCCAGACGGCCTGCTCGAACGGCAGGTCGCCGGCCCGCTCCCCGAGGTGACCGGCATCGGTGTACTCCGTCGCAACCCAGGGCCGGGGCTCGCCGCCGTGACCCAGCACCCGGAGGATGTGGTCGTGGTCGTCGAGTCGCCCCCAGGTCTCGATACCCTCGCGCACCCGCCCGGCGGTCTCCCTGTCCACGGTGAACTCCCGCACCGCAATCTCGGTCCCGCCGCCGGTGTCGACTGTTGCCCGGTACAGGTCGGTGGTCCTGTCACCCCCGATGCGGTCCCCCCTCTCGACGTCGTCGTAGTCGAGTTGCGCGTCCGACAGGTGTCGGGCACCCGCGTCCGAAACCTCACGTGCGGCCGCCGCCTCCTTCTGGATCTGCCTGTACCGGGTCCACAGCCGACCGATTCGGCGTGTCACCCGCGCGAGGTCGTGACGACGGGCTCTGGACTTCGCGTTCCGCAGGGCCGTGTCGGTCTCTGCCAGTCTGTCGAGTGCCGCCGCCGATTCGTCCGCATCGAGTCTGCGCGTGGCCGCCTCCAGTTCCCGCTCGACGTCGTGGAGGTCCCGGGTGAGCGTGTCGTAGGCACGCTGTTCGCTCCCGCTCAGCGCCTCGCGTGCTGTCCGCTCGGTATCCGTACCGCCGGTTCTCACCGACTCCGCTTCGGTGGGGGCAACCGGCGGGAGCGCGTCGCCACCGTTTACCTCCGTGGCAAACTCCGGGGACGGGAGGTGCCCGTCGACGTGGCCGTCGCCGCCCGTCGTCGAGAGGGCACGCAACCAGAGCGCACGCGCCGAGAGGAGACCGACCCCCAGAACCCCTAGCAACCCCAGCGCCGGACCCAGACTCCCCGTCGCGATTGCCGCCGCCAGCGCCGACACTGTCGTGGCACCGGCGAGCGCGATACACACGACAGCGATTGCCAGCAGAACCGTCCGCAACCCACCTAGCACTCGGCGAATCATCGGGACTACTCACCCGACGCTCCGGTCCCGAGCGCTATAAGATTTGCACTGTCTCCTCGTGGCTCTCTTTGCTCCCCCACCCGACGGGTCCACCGCGGCCGGGAGCGAGACCGACTCGCGCCATCCGCCAGTAACTGGCCGCTCACACCTCCCGCGCCAGCGCGACGCCGACGTTGTCACTGCCGTCGACCCGGTTTGCCAGTTCGACGAGCGCCTCGCCGGCGGCGTCGAGCGAGGACGACCCCGTGACGGCATCGTGTATCTCCGCCTCGGGAACATCGTCGCTCAGACCGTCCGAACACAGGAGTAACATACCTTCGAGTGACAGGTGGTACGTGTCGGGGTCGACCGTCTCCTCGGTGCCGAGCGCCTGCGAGAGAACGTGTTTCTGCGGGTGGTCCTCGGCCGCCTCGGGGTCGATTGTCCCCTGTTCGACGAGTTGCTGGACGAGTGACTGGTCTGTGGTGACCTGCTCGATGCGCTCCGTCGTGAGGTGGTAGCCGCGGCTGTCCCCGACGTTGACCAGCGTCGCCTCGCCGTCGGCCAGCAGGGCACCCACCAGTGTCGTCCCCATCCCGTCGAGTTCGGGCCGCTCGGCGACCATCCCGCGCAGGTGGTCGTTCGCCGCCCGCGCCGCCGTCGCCAGCAGTTCACGTCGCGCCTTGGGTGTGGACTCGTGGTCGTGTGTCTCCACGTACTCGACAAAGGCATCGAGTGCCGCCTCGCTCGCGACGTCGCCGGCGCGGTGGCCCCCCATACCGTCCGCGACGGCAATCAGCGCGATGTCGCCTGTCTCGCCAACCCGACCGTGGTAGACCGAGTCCTCGTTGTGGTCCCGGACACGTCCCACGTCGGTCACTGCGGTTGTCCTGACTCCCATGTCTGTGTCAGCGGGTGTCAGCTACGAAAGTGTTGTGGCTACCGGGTCAACTGCCTCCGGGCAGTCGCCTCAACCACCTGTACAGTGGTGGTCGACACGCCCGGCGAACCGTTCGACACGTTCGCCCCGGTCGGTCTCGCGCCTGTCAGCGCCGCTCGGCACGACCCGTCTCTCCGCGTGCAACACGACACAAGCGACTCATATACCACCGGCGAACCACGTGTATGGACAGACGAAAACTCATCGCGTTCGCGCTGGTCGCCCTCCTCGCGGTTACTGCCGGCTGTTCGTCGCAGGGGTCGATCAGTGTGAACCCTGTGAACGACAGTTCTCTCGCAACCGAGGCGAGCATCGACGCCGACGAGATAGTCCAGGACAGTGATCTGGTCAGCACGGCAATCGAGAACGGGTCGGCGACGACCACCGACCGCGATGCCCCGGTCGACACCCGGCTCCCGATTCGCCACGACGGGGCGTTCTACAACCTCTCGTACACCGAGGCCGGGACCGAGCAGGGGTACGAGGGTGGCGTCCTGATGGACTACAACGCCTCGTCGGTGGACGGCGAGACGGTCGACTACGCGAATCTGCCCGCGGTCGACCGGGCGGCACTCGACCGCCTGCTGCCCGACACCGACGCCGAACCGCGGCTGACACCAGGGTACGACGCCGAACAACCCGTCACCTACACCCAGAGTGAGGCAAACGCCTCCGTGCTGGTCCCCGAACAGGAGTACGCCGCGGTCAGGTACGAGGGTGAGTCCTACCCCATCAAGGTCGACGCCGGCGAGGAACCGCTGACCGTCTACCGGTACGAGTCGACGCTCGTCGCCGACAGCGCGGACACCTACGCCACGGACCTGCGCGACGACTACGCGTTCGAACTCTCGAACCTCTCCGACGACGAGCGCGACATCCTCGACAGCGCGCTGAACGACACAAAGTACATTGAGGGTGAGGACAACAGCGGGTTCGACTCGCTTGTCGACCGGTTCCGCGCACAGCAACCGGTCACCGAGGACGATAAGGACGGGTCCTACGTCGTCCGGTACGACGGCCAGGTCCACTGGGTCACAATCGACTACGGCAGTTACGACGACTGAGCGCCCGCCTCTTCTGACCCGGTGTCGACACCGACACGCCCTCCGGACTGCCGGTACTACGGTCCGTGGCGTTCACGGTCACTGCGACAGCCCCCGGTGTGTGTATTGGAACGCCGCAAGCGAGTCACAGTTGTGCTCGTCGCGGCGGGTTATCCACCCGCCGAAGCGGTACCGCCGCCAGCACCTGACCCCGTCGACGGAGACGGGGTTGTCACCCGTGTCGACTCCCGTGCTGATGTGCACTGGCCCGTCGTCCCCCGCGACCTGGTTTCGGTCGCCGCCGTGCTCCGGTCGCGTGCCCTCGGCACCGACAGCCCGCCCGTCGCAGGACTCACAGACGAGGTTCGCGTACCCGGCGGCGAACAACGGGTCGTACTGCTCGAACGGTTCGCCACAGACCGCACACTCGGTCTGTGCCAGTCCCGCCGGGTACGAGACGGGTTCGGGCGGCGCGACCATCGCCGCGAGGGTCTCCGACAGTTCTGCGAGTTCGTCGCCCACGTCGAGTGTGTCGACCCACCGGTCGGGGAGCGCCGCCGCACCGAACCGCCCTCCGGCGACCGCACCGGCAACCGCACCGATGGTGTCGGTGTCCCCGCCCATCATCACGGCGTCGACGATGGCCGCCTCGGCGCTCGACGCGGTCAGTCCGTGGAACAGCCCCGCCTCCAGCGTGTGAACCACGTACCCGGAGTTCGAGAGCGCCGCCGGGTCCCCCCCGTCTGCCACCCGTCCGAGGACGCCGGCAACCTTCTCATGGGGGTCGTCGAGTGCGGCCAGCGCGCCCTCGACGGGGTCCGGGCGGTTCGTGACCAGGTTCGCCACCACGAGATTCAGCGCCGCACACCCGTCCTGGCACCGCGGGTCGGCGTGGGTGATCCGCGAGGAGTCGCGGCTGACAGACCGGAGCAGGTCGCGGTTGTGCTCGAACGCCAGCGCGTGGGGGGCACACCGCATCAGACTCCCGTTGCCGGCGTTTGCACCCTCGGGACTCGCCGCCCAGACCGCCTCTCCCGCCTCGTCCCAGGGCTCCCCGCGTCCGATGCGGTCGAGTGACCGGCGCGTCATGTTCCCGATGTCGAACGGGCCACCCGCCTTCCAGGCGACGAAGCGGTCGGCGATGTCCGCGGGGTCGAACCCGCCGCGGTCGACCAGACTCCGCGCGATCCGCAGTGCCAGTTCCGTGTCGTCTGTGACCGTCCCCGCCGGCTTGCGGTGGGTCCCGTTTCCGAGCATCTCGGTCACGCGACCGTGTTCGGCCTCGATCGCCGCCGGCGACCGGAACTCCACCGGTCGGCCCAGCGCGTCACCGCAGGCCAGTCCGAGCAGTACACCCCGTGCGTGGTCTGTGTCTACCGACATCTGTTACTCGCTCTCGTTCTCTCTCCCGGTGTCCGGGGTACCGGTGTCCGGGGTACCGGTGTTCTTGCCGGATGTCGGGGTCGCTGGTCCGCCGACGTGGCCCGTGGACGGCGCGTGCGCCCCCTCGCTGTCACGGGCGTCGCCCTCGGTCGGTCGCCCGCCGTCGGGGACCGCTCCGCCGGCCCAGGGGAGGTCCGGGTCGATGTCGCCGCGTCTCACCGCGGGCACGAAGTCCCAGGCGTGGTAGTGTGTCCACCCGTCGACGTCGCTCAGGTCGATATCGTCGACGACGACGTACTCGTCGGCCCCGGGATGGAGGTCGGTTATCAGGTGGAGTCGCTCCCTGCGCTCCGGGAACCGCTCGTAGTAGCCGTCCGGGCGCTTGTCACCGAGCCACTCGTCCCAGTCGTCGGGGTGTCGCCCCACGATACCGACAACACCGGGGATAGCCGCCTCCCCGGCGAGGTCCTGGTTCCCGATGGCGTACACCGCGTGGTCGGTCTCGTGTGCCAGGTGCCGGACCCACTCCAGCGGCACGGCCTCGCGACCGGGGTACGGGTTCAGGTCGACCGTGAAATCGCGGTCGAACGCGAACACCTGCATCGTTACACCTCCCCGCAGTCGTCCTGCAGTTGCCCCGACAGACCCCGCTCTCGGTCGAGTCTGTGCTGTGCAACCGTCGTGACGGTGCGACTGTGACGCTCTCCGCCGGTTCGTTCGGTGCTCTGTTTCATATCGCCTCCGGCTGCTCGTACCCGGGCAGCCACCGGGGTCTGTCCCGCTACGACGCCCAGTCGGACTGAAGAACATCGCGATAAGCCTTTTCAGCTCACAACACTCACTGCTACAATCTTTATCCTCTTAAATCTTTTGCAGCGATGAGTTCTCTCCGGAGCGACCGCTGTGGCGACAGGACTGCCAGTCGTGTATCAGACTTCGGGGGCAGCACGGAGATGCCAGTTGTCGACGACGACACTGCTCGGACTCACCGACAACCGGACGGGCATCTATCCGTTCTGCGGTGGACAGAAACGGCCGGGCGCGTCGACGCGCTCCGGCGTGGGTACTCGAAGCGTTTATTTACGTGAGAGACAACTATCTCCTGTTCGTCCCGCGCAGTCGGAGGGCAGGCTCACCGCGGGTGGTCACTCCACCGGGTCGACGGTCCGGTCGGTGGCGATCCAGGCGTCGGAGTTGTCCGCCTCGACGAAGACGACTCGGTCCGACGAGCACTGGTGTGTCGTGACCGCCGGTTGCTCGTCGTCCGCTGGTTCCGTTCGGTCCACGGAGCGTCCGTCTGTAACTTCCATCGCAAGGTTCTAGGTCAGCCTAAAATTAAAACCGTTTCGGTCCACCCCGTGCTTGCGAGCACACGGGTCATCTGTCCGGAGAGACTGCCTGCCGCTTCGGGCACATCACGTTCCAGCACTGCCCACGTTTTAGTATGCTCGCGTCCTACGAGTCGGTATGAGTGACTCGAGCGGGGACCCGGACATCGCGGAGTTGCTCGGGGACCTCACCCGGGGGTTGCGCCGCCTCCAGCGCGAGGCCGAGTCCAGCCGTGACCGTCCCCTTCGTCAGGACCTCGCCCGGTTCACCAGCGAGGTGGCGATTCCGGGTCTCATCCTGCTTCTGAAGACCAATATCCAGGCGCTCGAACTGCTCCGGCGCGCGATTCGCATCGCCGAGGGGCGGGAACTGCGCCAGGAGCGTACGTCGCCGGAGATGCGTGACCGCGTCGAGCGACTCGGACAGGTGACCCTCGCCCGACTGGACGACGTGCTCACCGAGATGGAGGACGCCGTCGAGGGCCGGCCGGCCGACGACCGGAGTGTCGAACTCATCCAAGAGGCCCGCAACATCCGCCAGCAGATACAGGAGGAACTCGGTGCCGACGGCGAGGATGTCGACGAGGTGGACATCGACGTCGAGGCCGAACTCCGCTCGCTGAAAGACGATATCGACGACGCCACCGGCGACAGCACGAACGGAACTGACGACGGGACCGACCCCGACGAACCCGGCACCGGCGACCGGTGAGAACTTGACGAGGACGGCGGCGACCCCG
>CAYZGA010000002.1:0-3564 GCA_964477945.1 uncultured Halobacteriales archaeon | reverse complement strand
GACGAGGACGGCGGCGACCCCGGCGTGACACCCGAGCGACGCGACACCGGCACCGCGGGTCACTCGTACTGTCGGCTGTAAGCCCAGCACAGTTCGGCACCCTGGGGTGCCGAATCGTTCCACGAAGTTACAGCCGACAGTATCAGAAGAACTGGAACAGGTCGTCCCGGTTGGCCTCGTGGAGATGCTCGCGGACGGCGTCGTTCAGCGCCTCGATGTTCCCTCGTTTCGCGGTGATGGGCGCGACGGTGTCTCTCCACTGCTGCCAGGGCGGGTACAGGCCGAACCGGTCGGCAATGGCGTCGAGTTGCTCGTCGCGGTTGTCGACCTTGTCCATCTTGTTGACCGCGAGCACTGTCGGGATACCGACATCCTGAAGAAACCGGAACAGTTCGATGTCGTGCGGGACGGTGTCCGTCCCGCTGTGGCGGTCGATTATCTCGACGGCGGCAGACCCGTCGAGTACGACCGCCCCGACGAGTATCTCTCCCGCGTTGCTCTCGATGTACCGGACGATGTCGGTCTTTATCTCGTCGCGGACCTCCTCGGGGACCCCTTCCATGAACCCGAACCCGGGCAGGTCGGTGATGACGAAGTCGGCCCCGGCCCAGTCGTAGTGGTTCGGTTGCTGTGTCACGCCCGGCCGTCTCCCGGCCGCGACGTCGTGCCCGGTCAGTTCCCGCATCAGCGTCGACTTGCCGACGTTGGACCGCCCGACGAGCACTACCTCCGCGCTCCTGTCCGGCCGCGTCTCGAACATACCCGACCTTCGTACCCGAGCGGTTAGTGTCTGTGTCTCCGGCGGCCCGGACACGCCGCGCCGGCAGCACCGCACGGGTGGTGCCGCCGGGACTCTGTTGCTCGCAGTAACGGCTGTCACTGTCCTTTTGTAGGTGCCCGTACAGGTACGTGTATGCTGTTCGTCGGAAGCGACGACGGGGTTTATCACCTCGACCCGGATAGTTCGGACGAACCGGCGCGGCAGGTGCTCGACTCCGGTCGCGTAATGAGACTCCGCACGTTCGACCCGGTTCCCGGCCTCTTTGCGGCCACGCGAACGGGACTGTACCACACCACCGACGGAACGGCGTGGACGGACCTCGGGGTTCCAACCGAGCAGGTGTACGCCGTCGGGGCCGGTGCCAAAAAACTCTACGCGGGCACGCGCCCGGCGGCGGTGTACGCCGCGGGGTACCGGGACGGGACCGGTGTCGACTCGCTCGCGTGGCGTGAACTCGACGGGTTCCAGGAACTGCCCTCCCGGAGCGAGTGGCGACTCCCCCGCCACGAGAACCTCGCACAGGTCAGGGACGTTCACGCTCCGGCGACGGACCGCCTCGTCGTCGGTGTCGAGGTTGGCGGTGTCCACCACAGCACCGACGGCGGCGACACGTGGACCGGGCGGCGCGACGGGGTCGACGACGATGTCCACGAACTGCGTGCGGTCTCCGCCGTGGAGTGGGTGGCGGCGACCGGCGGCGGACTCTACCGGACGACCGACGCCGGTGCGACGTGGACGCGACTCGACGGTGAGGTCGTGCAGTCGTACTTTCGGTCCGTGCTCCCGGTCGACGGTGTCGTCTACGCGTCGGGGGCGCTGTCGAACTCCTCGACGTGGGACGACGACGACGCCGACCCCGCCCTGTACCGGTGGGACGGTGACCGTCTCGACCCGGTTGCGCTCCCGACGCCCGACGAGACGGTGGCCGGACTGACGACAGCCGGCGGGACACTCCTCGCCGGGACCCACCGGGGGACGCTGCTCGCGCGACGGTCCGACGGCTGGGAGCGGGCCGGCGAGTTCCCGGTCCCCGGTGACACCACCGGTCGGTACACGCCGCTCGCGACGCTGTGACCGTTGTCCCGACCCCGACCGTTCGAGCGGCACCGGTCGGCGGGCGTGTCGCGGACTGCTCCGCAGTCGGGCGGCACCCGTTGGACTCCCGCTCAGCCGAGCAGTTCACCGACCTCGCCGGGGCCCTGTTCGGCCACCCTGACGTTTATCTGGCGGGTGCTGTCGCTGATCTGGCGTCCGCGGACGGTGACCCGCTTTCGTTCGCCCTCGCGCGACGGGTCGTAGCCGGTCCCGCCCTCGAGCAGCACCGATTCGAGCGACGCGCCGCTGACGTCCCCGCGCATCGGCCGACCGGCGTCGTCGGACCCGCCGGTCACCGTCAGCGTGTACCCGTTGAGACCAACCGCACTCCCGTCGACCTCGTCGCCGATGTCACGACCGACGAACCGGTTCGCGCTCTGTCCCGATACCTCGACCTGGTAGGTCGTTCCTGTTGCCGGGTCTGCGACGGCAACGGTGAATTCAGCCATACACGGAACCAGTCGACGGGCTGGCAAAAGCCCGTCGAAGCGGTCCGGTCGACACCCCTGTCACCCCGTGTTGGCGGGGTACAGCGCGCTTGCGGCGCTCCGGTGACCGCAACTCGCGCGACGGGCCGCCGGTCCCCGCGGTGTGTGGGGCCTCGGCTGGTGACCCCGAAGCGAACGCTTTTTGCGCGTCTCGCCGCGATACAAAGCCGATGACGACCGACAAGTCCGAGTCAGTCGAGCAGAGCCCCGGAGACGACCCCCGCACGGACGGCGGTGCGGCGGGTGCCGACGACGTGGCGCTGGACCCGTGGGGTTCGTCGACTGTCTCGGACTACCGCCGACTGTTCGAGCAGTTCGGCATCGAGCGCTTCGGGACGGTGCTCGACGAGGTACCCACCCCCCACTACCTGATGCGTCGGGGGGTCATCTTCGGTCACCGCGACTACCGACCGGTCGCCCGAGCGATGCGCGACGGCGACCCCTTTGCCGTGCTCTCCGGGTTCATGCCCACGGGTGACCCGCACATCGGTCACAAACTGGTGTTCGACGAGATCATCTGGCACCAGCAACAGGGCGGTGACGCCTACGGGCTCATCGCGGACCTCGAGGCACACAGCGCCCGCGGGCTCTCCTGGGAGGAGATCGACGAACACACCCGCAACTACCTGCTGTCCCTGCTCGCGCTCGGGTTCGACCCCGACGAGGGCACCCTCTACCGCCAGTCGACAAACCGCGAGGTCCAGGACCTCGCCTTCGAACTCGGGGCGACGGCCAACTTCTCCGAACTCGCGGCCATCTACGACTTCGACGGCGAGACCGACATCTCGCACATGCAGTCTGTCGTCACCCAGATGGGCGACATCCTCTACCCGCAACTCGACGAGCCGAAACCGACGGTCATCCCCGTGGGACCAGACCAGGACCCGCACGTGCGACTGGCGCGTGACCTCGCCGCCCGGATGCGCTCGTTCGGTGTCACCGAGGCCTACGCCAGTTTCGAGACCGACCCCGCGGAACGCGCGCTGGTGGCGGAGGCCTACGAGACGCTCACCGAGCGCCACCCCGACCAGACGGTCCGGTGCGGTGACGCCGCGACCTACCTCGAGGGCGAGCGCGAACCCGGCGCGACCGACGAGACGGCGACGACGATGGACAGCACCATCACGATGCTTCGCGAGGCGGGCAAGGAACCGCTCCGCCCCCGCACCCGGTTTGTCGACCGCAACGCCACCGAGGCGG
>CAYZGA010000001.1:40244-47006 GCA_964477945.1 uncultured Halobacteriales archaeon | reverse complement strand
CGTCCGGATCGCGGCGTTCCGATCCGACGCGGACGTGACAGCCGTCACGGACGCCGAGCCCTCCGCCGAGCCGGACCTGCGGCTCGTCGGGAAGGACGGGGAAGGCGACGGCACCGTGGACCTGCCGACTGACTTTTCCGGGTCGGCTGATCTGTCCGCCCTCCGACGAGACGAGACGTTAGACGGCGCGTTCGTCCGGATTCTCGGCGAAGAGTACGAGGAGTTCGCGGAGGCGGCGGCCCACGACGCGAGTACACTGCTCGTGGCGGCCGACGACTGGACGATCATTCCACTGGAGAATCTGATCGCCCGCGTCGGCGAGG
Organism: uncultured Halobacteriales archaeon; assembly: GCA_964477945.1. GTDB lineage: Archaea > Halobacteriota > Halobacteria > Halobacteriales > Haloarculaceae > Halovenus. Next base: position 46,683 of record CAYZGA010000001.1, on the reverse strand, counting down.
AGACGACGCTGGTCGCAGGTGCGACCACCGCGGAGGAGGCCGAGACAGCCTTCGAGACGCTGGAGCTGGGTGCCGAGGGTGTTCTGCTTGACACGGATGACCCCGACGAGATTCGTCGGACGGTCGCCGTCCGTGACGCCGCCCGCCGGGAAACCTTGGACCTCCAGACCGCGACCGTCACGGAGATCGAACGTGTCGGCTCTGCCGACCGCGTCTGTGTCGACACCGGGTCGCTGATGGGTGACGACGAGGGGATGCTCGTCGGGTCGATGTCCCGCGGGCTGTTTTTTGTTCACGCCGAAACTGCCGACTCGCCGTACGTCGAGTCCCGACCGTTCCGTGTCAACGCCGGTGCTGTCCACGCCTACGTCCGCGCCCCCGAGGGCGAGACCCAGTACCTCTCGGAGCTCACGAGCGGCGACCAGGTCCAGATTGTCGACGTGACCGGGGCGACCCGCGAGGCACTCGTCGGCCGCTCGAAGATCGAGCGCCGCCCCATGTTCCGGTTGCAGGCGTCGGTTGGCGACGACCGGGTCGAGACGCTTCTGCAGAACGCCGAGACCATCAAACTCCACACCCGCGACGGCCGCACCGCCGTCACCGACATCGAGGTCGGCGACGAGGTGCTCGTCCACTACGAGGAGGACGCCCGTCACTTTGGCGAGGCTGTCGAGGAGAGCATCATCGAGAGGTAACGGGCCATCGAGGGTCGGGCCGGACCGCTGTCCCGGTCCCCGGGCGTCCCGGTGGTGGCGGTCACGTCACGCCGACTCCGCGACGTACCGGAACGCGACACCGGCCCGCTCGGCGGTGCGCTCGTCGCGCTCGCTGTCACCGACGAACAGTGCCCGTTCCGGGGTCGTCGAGAGGCCGTCGACGGCCGCGAGCAACGGTTCGGGGTCGGGCTTGTACGTCCCGACGGTGTCCCGACCGACGACCGTCTCGACGTGTGCGTCGAGTCCGTGGCGCTCCAGCGCGAGCCGGCAGGGGGTCTCCGCGTTCAGCGAGCAGACACCGACCGGCACCGAACGCGGGAGTTCCCCGGCGGTCGGGAGCAGTTCTGCGTCCCGGGCCCCCCGGCGCTCGTGGTCGGTGATGACACCCTCGACGAGAGGCGCAAACGACTCGCGGTGGGCACGGCCGAGCAACTCCCAGAGATTCTCGTCGTCGACGGGGATACCCGCCTCCTGTAACCGGGCAACAACATCGCGGTGCACGGCCGGCCAGTCCACCGCCAGCCGGACCAGTGTCCCGTCGAGGTCGTAGACCACCGCCTCGTACTCGTCTGTCACGCGTACTCGTAGTGAGGACGGCGAGATAAGTCGTTCGCACCCGTGTCGTGAGCGCCACGACGCCGCTCGGGGCCGCCGTCGAGGCCCGGTCAGTCCTCGTCGGCGAGCTCGATGTCGAGAAACTCCTCGAGGGCGCTGACGACGCTACCGCCGACGCCGGCCTGGATGGCCCGGCCCTGTTCCAGCGCGAGCAGGTCACTCTCGGCAACCTCGAGTTCGGCCGCGAGCTCCTCCAGTTGGTAGCCGGCGGCCTGTCGCGCCTCGGTGAGGTGGTCGTCGTAGCCCGACCGGAGATAGGGGAGCTGGTCGTCCTCGTAGTCGGCACCGCTCTCCCAGTGTGAGCTGTTGTTCCGGCTCGCCTCGTACACCCGGGCGGTGTTCTGTGCCGCCGTCCGGGTGCGCTCGCTCTCGTTCCGGTCAGACCCGCTACTGTCGCTGTGGGTGGTGTCGTCGTGCTGGGCGCAGTCGGTACAGACCTCGAGTTGCGCCCCGGCTACGTTCACCGTCTGGGTCTCGACGCCAGCGGCACCGCAGAGCTCGCAGCTATCCCCGGCGTCGAGCCCACCACCAGTCGAGTATTTTGCCATGTAACGAGTACGGTGAGGGGACACTTAATCCCTCCCTTCACCAGGTTCTCTCGGGTCGATACCGCCGAGAAGTTCCGCTCACATCGCCCCGGTCGTGACAGTGCAGACCGGCCGGTGCTCCTGTCGGACGTGGAGAAGCGCCGAGGGTGAGATTTGAACTCACGAGTCCTCTCGGAGACCTGCTCTCGAAGCAGGCGCCTTGGCCGGGCTAGGCTACCTCGGCTCGGTCGACTGTACCCGGCGAGTGGTGTTATCCGTTTCGGATTCCGGCGGTGTTCACAATCCTTTTCGCCCGGAATCCTTTACCGGTGGTATGGCAGAACAACCGGACGAGGAGACAGTCAGGCGGCGTCTCCGGGACGTGGGTGATCCGGACCTCGGGGACGATATCGTCTCACTGGGGCTGGTCAACGAGGTGACCGTCGACCACGGCGAGAGGAGCGTGGCGGTGGACCTCGCGCTCGGTGCGCCGTACTCGCCGGCGGAGACGGCGATGGCCGGTGACGTCCGGGAGGCCCTCTCGGGGCTGGGCTACGAGGTGGAGGTCACGGCGACGGTGCGCGAGCGCGACCCGGACGAGATTCTCTCCGGTGTCCGGAACGTCGTCGCGGTTGCCTCCGGAAAGGGTGGGGTCGGCAAGAGCACCGTCGCGGTGAACCTCGCCGCCGGCCTGGCCGACATGGGGGCGAGCGTCGGCCTGTTCGACGCCGACATCTACGGGCCGGACGTTCCGCGGCTGGTCGACGCCGAGGAACAGCCACAGGTCAGCACCGAGGAAACCATCATCCCGCCGGAACGGTTCGGGGTGAAGCTGATGAGCATGGACTTTCTGGTCGGCCCGGACGACCCCGTTATCTGGCGTGGCCCGATGGTCCACAAGGTGCTCACACAGCTCTGGGAGGACGTCGAGTGGGGGACGCTCGACTACATGGTGGTTGACCTGCCGCCTGGAACCGGCGACACACAGCTCTCGATGCTCCAGACGGTGCCGGTGACGGGCGCGGTCATCGTCACCACACCGCAGGCGGTCGCGCTCGACGACGCCCGGAAGGGGCTGGAGATGTTCGCCGAGCACGAGACACCGGTCCTGGGAATCGTCGAGAACATGGCCGGGTTCCGCTGTCCGGACTGCGGGAGCGAACACGAGATATTCGGCAAGGGTGGCGGGCGCGCGTTCGCGGACGATGTCGAGATGCCGTTTCTCGGCGAGATTCCGCTCGATATCGGGGTCCGCACGGGCGGTGACGACGGCGAGTTGCCCGTACTGGCCGGGGACGAGACAGGCGAGGCGTTCCGCCGACTCGTCCGGACCACCGCCGACATGCAGGGGCTCGTCCACCGCCGCGGGCACAGCACCCACCAGGGCTAGTCGGTGTCGCCGGTTCAGAACGAAATGGTTTTCGTCGGACCGCCCCGATAGTGTAGTACAGATGCGTGTCTCTCCTGCCTGTTCCCGGAGGTGGCCAGGCAGTGTCAGGTAGGAGTCTACTGGTACCCGTCTCCCCGTCGGGGACGCTCCGCCAGACCGTCGAGTACGCCGTCCGGGCGGTGCTGGAGGCGGACGGCGACACGCCGGCGACGGTGAGATTCGTCTACCTCCAGCCCGCCGAGTCATCGGCAGACACGGCCGAGTCCGACGGCGGCGGTGAGTTGCTCGAGCGCGTCTCCGTCTGGGCCCGCGAGGACGCCGGTGACGCCGAGTTGACCGTCGAGACCGCCCGCCTCGGCGACGACAGGTACATCTTCAGCCCGTCAGACGCCGCCGAGGCGTTCGCCGGTGACGCCCGCGCGAGCGGCATCTCGCGGGTCGTGCTGGACCCGGAGTACGACCCGGGCATCGGTGCGCCGCTCGTTCGACCGCTGGAGCGTGAACTCGCCGGGTTCGAGGGTATCGATGTCGAAACCGCGCCGGTGACAGCAACGACACAGCGGACACCCCTGCTGGAGGGGACGAGCCTGACCGAGATTGGGGCACTGTTTGTCGTCTCGTTCGGGTTCTACCAGCTGCTTGCGGGCAACTTCACCTGGCTCGCGGCGAGTCCGGCCAACTGGGCCGCCGAGATCTACTGGCTCGACGTGGTGACCGGAACGATATCGGCGAGCGTCGCCGCGGTCGGTCTCTCACAGCTCGTGCTCAGCGGTGATCCGACCCGGCGGACGCTCGGTCGACTCCTCCGCGGACTCGTCTTCGTGCCGTACCTGCTCGTCGAGATTGTGAGGGCGAACATTGCAATCGCGGCGGTCATCCTCGACCCGCGACTGCCGGTCGAACCACGGCTGGTTGGCGTACGACCCGCTCTCTGGGGTGGGGTCCCGATAACGGTCCTCGCGAACAGCATCACACTCACGCCGGGCACGCTCTCGGTGCGGGTCACGGGTCGGTCACTGCTCGTGCACACGCTCGTACCCGCGGCAAAGGAGGACCTCGTCGACGGCGGACTGGAGCGTGCGGTCCGGTTTGTCTTCTACGGGCGCGGGGCGATGCGGTTACCGACGCTCCGCGAGCGCGGCGAGGTCGAACCCGTGCCCGCCGACCACGTCCGTCCGGACGGTGGGTCGGTGTCCGACGAGAGCGACAGCACGGACGCGGACACCGACCAGACGCGGGGTGACGGGCAATGATACCCGGACTCTCCGGGGACTTTCTCACCCAGGTGTTCCTGCTCGTGGCGTCGCTTTTCATGCTGCTGGCGGTGGCGATGTTCTACCGTGCGGTGACCGGGCCGACCACGCAGGACCGCGTGCTCGCGGTGAACGTTCTCGGTACGAACACCGTGGTGGTGCTGGCCCTGCTCGCGGAGGGACTCGGCGAGCCGTCACTGCTCGACATCGCGCTGGTCTATGCCCTGCTCAACTTCCTGATGGCCGTCGCCATCTCGAAGTTCACCGTCGAACGGGGTGGTGTGCTGTGATCGAAACAGTCCGGGTCGGTGCTATCGTCACCCTGGTGTTCGCCGGACTGTTCTTTACCTTTGTCTCGACGGTGGGGGTGCTCCGACTCCCGGACCTCTACACCCGGGCACACACCGCCTCGCAGGCGGATACCCTCGGTGCGGGGTTCACACTCGCCGGGGTCGCGCTCGCGCTCGGGTGGAGTACCACGACGGTCAAGACGGTGTTGCTCCTGTTTTTCATCTTCGTCACCAACCCGACGGCGGCACACGCCATCTCCCGGGCGGCCCACGAGGATGGTATCGAGCCCTGGACCACCGACGACGACCGTACCGACCGGGACCTCTACGACGCGTCCCAGACACCGACCGTCGCCGACGGCGGACTCGCCGACGACGCCACCGGGAGCGGGCAGACCGGTGGCCAGGAGACAGATGCAACACCGGACGGGAGCGAGTCGACCGACGCCGGGAATCGGTCCCCGGGAGGCGACGGCCGGAGTGACACGACCGGCGAGGAGGGGTCACGATGAGTGACCTGTTCGCGGCGGTGCTGTTCGGGTTCGTGCTGGTGACGGCGCTCACGACGGCCGTTCTCCGGGACGTGCTGGCGGTTATCGTCGTGTTCGCCGCCTACAGCCTCGGGATGGCGCTGTTCTACGCGTTCCTGCTCGCACCGGACGTGGCGATGACCGAGGCCGCAATCGGTGCCGGTGTGACGACACTCCTGTTGCTGCTGACACTCGCAAAGACCGTCCGGACCACCCCCGACGAGTGGATCGAACCGCCCAGTCTGCCCGCGCTGGCCGTCTTCGGGGCACTGCTCGTCGTGCTGGTTGCCACACTCGTCCGGCCGGACGGGTTTGCCGTCGGTGACCCCGGACTCGCCTGGGAGAACCCCGGTGTCACCCAGTACTACATCGAGAACGCCTACGCGGACACGGGCGTCGAGAACGCCGTGACGTCGGTGCTCGCCGGCTACCGCGGGTTCGACACCTTCGGCGAGGCGATCGTCGTGTTCGCGGCGGGTATCGCGTCGCTGGTCGTTCTCCGACAGGTGGTGTTCACCGATGAGTGACGACAGCGCCATCGGCGACGGGACCGACCTGAGTGACTGGGCGGACACCGGGCAGGGCGCACGCAACGACGGCGAGTCCACCTACGTCGAGAGCCAGGTCATCATGACGACGGTCCGTGTTGTCGCCCCGTTCTCGCTCACCTACGGCCTGTTTCTGACCTTCCACGGTGCCGACTCGCCGGGCGGGAGTTTCCAAGGTGGCGCGGTGATGGCCGCGACGGTGCTGATGATCGCGTTCGCGTTCGGTATCCCCCCCACCCGCGAGTGGTTGCGCAACCGGACCGTGGTCGCGCTCGCCGCGGGCGGAACCGCCGCCTTCGCGCTGGTCGGCCTTATTCCGCTCGCGCTCGGCGACGGGTTCCTCGCACATCCCCGGTTCGAGAAGGCGTTCGATATAAAGACCAAGTGGGGGCTGGAGGCAATCGAGGTTGGCGGTGTCGCACCCATCGTCACCGGTGTCCTCGTCGGCCTGTTTTTCGTCTTGGCCGCGGGACTGCTCCGTGACGACGAGACCCGCGCACAACCGGACGGCGGGACCCCCGAGTTCGGACAGACCGAGAGTCGGGCCGACAGCGAGGCCGCAACCGGGGA
>CAYZGA010000001.1:2007-40144 GCA_964477945.1 uncultured Halobacteriales archaeon | reverse complement strand
GAACCGGCGACAGCGGGGGTGACCGGCGGTGATAGAGACGTTCGCCAGTCGCTACACGTACATCCTGTTCGCGGTGTTGCTGGTGACCGGTCTCTACATGGTGGTGGCGAGTTCGAACCTCGTCAAGAAGATCATCGGGCTGAATCTGTTCCAGACGGGTATCTTCCTGTTTTTCGTGACGGCGGCGTTCGTCGACGGTGGGCAGTCACCGGTCATCCCGGCCGAGGCGGAGGCCGGCGACCTCTACGCGAGCCCGCTGCCGCAGGTCATCGTGCTGACGGCAATCGTCGTCGGGGTGGCGCTGACCGCCGTCTCGCTCGCGCTCGTCATCCGCATCTACGACGAGTACGGCACACTCGACGAGGAGACGCTCAGGGAGGTGCGCACCGATGAGTGAGGGGGTCGAGACGGGGCTCGCGCTGCTGATAGTGGTGCCGCTTCTCGGCGCGACGCTGCCGCTGGCGCTCGGACTCGTCCGTGACCGCGTCGGGTGGGCCGTCGCGGCGGTGGTGCTCGCTGTCGAGGCGGGACTGGCCGCCCGTGTCGCGTACACCCTCGTCGTCGAGGGGACCCGTGTGGTACACGTGCTCGGCGGCACGACCTTCGGCCGCAAGAACGAGGAGGTAGCGGGCCAGTCCACCGAGAACTTCGCCGTCGGTATCGAACTCGTCGGGGACGCGCTCGCTGGTCTGTTCGTGGCGCTGGTCGCCGGTGTGGCGCTCGGTGTGCTCGCCTTTGCCCGTCGGAGCGGTCCACAGAGCAACGCCTTCTACAGCGGCTATCTCCTCCTGACCGGCGCGCTGATGGGTGTCGCGCTCACCGGCGACCTGTTCAACCTCTTTGTCTTTCTGGAGATATCCGGTCTGACGACGTACGCGCTGGTCGCCAGCGGCCGGTCGGACACCGCGGCGGTCGCCGCTCTGAAGTACCTCGTCGTCGGCACCACGGGCGCGTCGCTGTACCTCGTCGGGGTGGGCTATCTCTTTCTCCGGACGGGTGCGCTCAACATGGTCGACGTCTCCCGGACGCTGGCCGGCGAACCCGGGTTCGTCGACGGGCCGCTGTACGCGGACCCGCTGGTCGTTCCCGCGTTCGGGTTCGTCGCGGTTGGACTCGCGACGAAAGCCGCCATCTTTCCGATACACACCTGGCAACCGGACGCCTACGCCGAGGCACCCGACACGGTGACGGTGTACATCTCGGCGCTTGCCTCCACGGCCGCGGCATATGCACTCGCGCGGGTGACCTGGTTCGTCTTCACGCCGGCGTTTTTCGACGCCGGCGCGGCCAACCGGCGGGTGCTCGAACTCCTGCTGGCGCTCGCGGCGGTGAGTGTCGTGGCCGGTAGCGCGCTCGCGGCGATGCAACCCCGCATCAAGCGGATGTTCGCCTACTCCTCTGTCGCCCAGTTCGGCCTCATCGTCATCGGCATCGGCGTCGCGGTCCACCCGGCCGCGGGGGAGCAGGCGACGAGGTTCGCGGTGTACGGTGTCGGTATCCACCTGGTCGGTCACGCGGTTATAAAGAGCGGCCTCTTCGCCACTGCCGGCGCGCTCGCGGCCGCGACGGGGGCCCGCCGCGTGCAGGAGTACGCCGGTCTCGCGCGCCGGCGGCCGTTTCTCGCCGGCGGGATGGCCGCGCTCGCGCTCGCACTCGTCGGCGTGCCACCGACGGTCGGGTTCATCGGCAAGTGGTACGTCGCGCTGGGGGCCGTCGAGGCCGGTCACTGGCCGCTCGTGGCCGTCGTGTTCGTCAGCACGGTGCTCTCACTGCTGTACACCGCCCGGGTGCTCGAGAAACTCTACTTCGATGCCCCGACCCAGGAAACGGACACGGTGCCCGGCACGCCCACGGAACCGCCGGGTTTCACGCGCGGACAGACCGGTGACACCGGTGACGCGGTGGCGACCGACGGCGGCGGCGAGACGGCGACCACCGACGGGAACGACGAGACGGTGACCACCGACGGGAACGACGAGACGGTGACCACCGACGGAGGCGGCAGCGCCTCACCCGGTATGGTGGCGCTGGCACTGGTGGCGGCCGTACTCGCGGTCGGGCTCGGCTTTGCCGGGGCCGAACTGTCGACGGCACTCGACCCGGTTGCCGAGGCAGTCGCCGACGCGGCACCGAGGGTGGAGGTGGACGGGTGATGGAACCGGCAACCGCGGACCCGCGACCGATACTGGCGGTGTTGCTCTCGGCGGTCACCATCCTGCTGATACTCGCCTCACACCGCCGACCGGACATCCGTGAGTCCTGGTCGGTGCTCGCCGCCGTCGCGAAGTTCGGCGTCGTGGTGAGTATGCTGCCGGGGGTGCTCGACGGCACCGAGTACCGCTGGTCGATGGGGGAGTTCGTGTTCGACATCGAACTGGCGCTGCGCGCGGACGCCCTCGGGATGATATTCGCCCTGCTCGCCAGTTTCCTCTGGATCGGTACCACCTTCTACGCGGCCGGCTACATGCGCGGACTCGACGAGCACTCACAGACCCGCTTTTTCGCGGCCTTTGCCGCCAGTCTCTCGGCGGCTATCGGTATCGCCTTCGCGGAGAACCTGCTCACCATCTTCCTGTTCTACGAGCTGCTCTCGGTGGCGACCTACCCGCTCGTGGCCCACGACGAGACCGACGAGGCCCGTGCCGCCGGCCGGAAGTACCTCGCGTACACGTTCCTCGGCGGCGGCGTGCTCGTTCTCGGGGGGACGGCACTCGTGTTCCACCTGGCGGGGACGACCACCTTCGGGCTGACAGCACAGGGCGTCGAGGGTGCGGTCGGACTCGCGAACGCCGACCCCGCGCTCGCCCGGGCGGCGTTTACCCTGCTGGCGGCCGGGTTCGGGGTGAAAGCCGCGCTGATGCCGCTACACTCCTGGCTCCCCGACGCGATGGTCGCGCCAACGCCGGTGTCGGGGCTGTTACACGCCGTCGCAGTCGTCAAAAGCGGCGTGTTCGGCATCGCACGGCTCGTGCTGGAGGTGTTCGGCCCCGAGCGGGTCAGTGAGCTCGGTGTCGGCATCGCGCTTGCGGTGGTCGCCGGAGTCACGCTCACCGCCGCGAGCATCATCGCGCTCAGAGCAGACCGGCTCAAGCGCCGGCTGGCGTTCTCGACGGTCAGCCAGCTCTCCTACATCGTCCTCGGGGTGGCCCTCGTCGGTCCGGCGGCCGCCGCGGGTGCCGGCGTTGAGAACGTCGTCAAGGGGGGACTGCTGCATATCCCCGCCCACGGGTTCATGAAGCTCACACTGTTTTTCTGTGCGGGCATCATCCACGTCGAGACCCACACCGACTACATCAGCGAGATGGACGGTATCGGCAAGCGGATGCCGCTGACGATGCTGGCATTTGCCGTCGCCGCCGCCGGGATGGCCGGTATCCCGCTCGTCGCCGGGTTCGTCAGCAAGTGGTTCCTGCTCGTCGGGTCGGTCTCCGCCGGGCAGGCGGTGTTTGCCGCCGTGTTGCTGGTCTCCGGGGTGCTCAATATCGCGTACTTCTGGCCCATCGTCTACGGGGCCTTCTTTGAGTCCCACGACCGGGCCGACTCGAAACCGCTCGTCGAGGGACCGTTCGGCGGCGAACCTGACACCACCGGAACGGGCGACGCTGTCCACGCCGACGGCGGCCACCGCACCGACGGCGGTCACAGCGACGGACAGCAGAAGACCGAGGGACACGACGACCACGCACCGGACGGTGACGGCCACCACGGCGGACCGGGACCGGGTGGCTGGGAGCGGGTCGGCTGGACCGGCGCGGAGGGGTCGTGGCTGATGCTCGGTCCCATTCTGGTGGTCGTCACCGGGGCAGTCGTGCTCGGGGTCGTTCCGTTTCAGGCGGTCTTTCTCGAACTCGTCGAGATGGTGGCCGAGGAGGTAGCGGCCGACGCCGGGGGGGTGAGCGGCTGATGGTGCTCGACGTGCTCCCGCCGGCGGTGTTCGTGCTGGTCGCGGCGGCGCTCGCGGGGGTGCTCCCGCGGCGGCCGGCCCACGCGGTGGGGTTGCTGGCCACCGGGACCGCCGCGTCGCTGTCGTGGCTGGCCCCGGACGGTGCCCACCTGCAGGTGACCCTGTTCGGGGCGTTCGACGCCGTGCTGTTCAACGTCGACGAGTTCTCCCGCCTGATGGGGCTCATCTTCGGGTTCATCGGCGCGGCGGCGGTGCTGTACTCGTACTACAGCGGTGCCGAGAGCCGACAGACCGCGTTCGCGCTGGCCTACGTCGGTGTGAGTATCGCCACCGTCTACGCGGGTGACTGGCTGACGCTCATCTTCTTCTGGGAGCTGATGGCTATCTTCTCGACACTGCTGGTCTGGCACTACGGCGGCCGGGCGGTCCGGGCGGGCTACCGGTACGCCATCCTGCACGGCATCGGCGGGAGCCTCCTGCTGGCGGCCATCGTCTGGCTGCTCGCCGACCCGGCAACCGCCGCCGGTGACGCCGGCGGACTGGTGTTCAGCCCCTACGTCGACGGCGCGACCGGCGGGATGCTCGCCGCCGACTCGGTGGTGCCGGGGCTGCTCGCGGCGGTCGGTATCGGTGTCAACGTCGGCTTCATCGGTCTGCACGCCTGGTTGCCAGACACATACCCGCGCCCGCACATCGCCGCGAGCGTCTTTCTCTGCGTGTTCACCACCAAGACCGGCGTCTACGGGATGTTCCGCGCGTTCCCGGACGGTCACCTCTGGATCGCCTACATGGGCGGTGCGATGGCCGTCTTCGGGGCCTTTGTCGCCCTGCTCCAGAAGGACATGCGCCGACTCCTCTCCTATCACATCCAGTCACAGGTGGGTTACATGGTCGCAGGGGTCGGACTGGGCGGTCTCGCGGTGGGCCACACCGCCTCGGACCCTGGCGAGTACGCCGCGCTGGCGACCGCCGGCGCGTTCGGCCACGTGTTCAACCACATCCTCTACAAGGCGCTCCTGTTCATGGCCGTCGGCGTCATCATCTACCGCACGGGGCAGGAACACCTCGGCGACATCGGCGGCCTCTGGCGGCGAATGCCCCTGACCGCCGGCGTGTTCACCGTCGCTGCGCTGTCTATCGCCGGGTTTCCCTTCTTCAACGGCTTTGTCTCGAAGGGGATGATAATCGGTGCCGCCGACAAGAAGGAACTCGAACTGCTCCGGGGGTTGCTCCTGCTCGGCGGTGTCGGCACGTTCCTCTCGTTTATCAAACTCGGGTACTTCGCGTTCGTCGAGGGTGAGTACGACGGGACCGTCCGCGACGCGAACCGGGGGCAGGGCGTTGCGATGGGTGTGGTCGCCGGCCTGTGTATCCTGTTCGGTGTCTTCCCGGACCTGCTGTTCGAACTGCTCCCACAGGAGCAACTCGAGAGTGAGCTCAAGTACACCACGTTCACCGTGCCCCACCTCGCGGAGGGGGTCGGACTCGGTGCGGTGGGACTCGTCGGGTTCGCGCTTCTCCGTGGACCACTCCACCGCGTCGGGCGGATTCCCGACATCGATTTCGTCTACAACCGCGTGTTCTTCTACGGCGGCCGGAGCACCGTCGCCGCCGTGACCGAGTTGTTCGGGGCGGTCGACCGGGCGGTGGTCCGGTTCGTGCGACTGTGTCTCTGGGCCGGGGCGAACCCAACCGTCGCGGTGCTGCGGGCGAGTCGGTACCTGCCGGAGTCGCTCCGGCCGAGACTGGGCGACGAGCGACCGCCGGCAGACGGCGGCACACCCTCGCGACTGTACCTCCGTGCCGGCGTCGGCACCTCGGTCCTGTTGCTCGCCGCCGTGCTGACGCTGTTTCTCCTCGTCGCGCTGTGAGGGGGTCGGTCCCCCCGCAGTTCCGTGTGCCTGTCCCGGTACACGGGCAGCGACACTCCCACGGGTTTTTATACCGCCACCGACTAAAAAGAAGAAATATGTACGGAAACTCCTCGGTTCGGGACGACCCGTCACCGGAGTTGAGCGCCGAGCAGCGCAAGCACCTTCGCCGGGACCTCACGAGTGTCGCGGCCCGGACCCGGGAGTTACTCCCCGGCGAGTTCGTCGTCGGGTCGGAACTCAGCACCGGCAACGGCGGGCCACAGGCGACAGTCGCGGTTCGACCGCCGGTGGGGCGGCCGGTCAGCGCGACCTGTCCGCTGGACGGTGGCATCGCAATCGGCGAGGACGAGCGCGAGGACATCGCGGTCGGACTCGCCGCGAGTGCCGCCCTCCAGGTAAAGGAGGCAATCGACAGCGGTCCGGATCTGGCCGCGCGCTAATCGCCGGAGTGGGAAAGGATTAGGCCCGTCCACCCACAACAACGGACAGATGATAACGGCCCGGGACCTGCGCAAGGAGTACGGCGGGTTCGTCGCTGTCGAGGGGAGCACGTTCGAGGTTGCGGACGGCGAGGTGTTCGGTGTCGTTGGGCCGAACGGTGCCGGCAAGACGACGACACTGAAGATGCTCGCCGGGTTGCTGGACCCCACCTCGGGGGAGGCGAGGGTCGCCGGCTACGACGTGGACAACACCGAGATGCGCGAGCACCTCGGATTTCTCCCCGAGGAGTCCCCACTCTACGAGGAGATGACCGCTATCTCCTATCTGGAGTTCTTTGCCGACCTCTACGAGGTGCCGCCGGGTGTCGCCGACGAGCGCATCCACGAGACACTCGACGACCTCGAACTGGAGCGCCGGAACCGGCAGATCGGCGATATGTCGAAAGGAATGAAACGAAAGGTGGCGATCGCACGCTCGCTGATCAACGACCCGGCGGTGCTCATCTACGACGAACCGGCGAGTGGGCTGGACCCGCTGACGACGAACTACATCATCGAGTTCACCGAGCAACTCGCCGCCGAGGGAAAGACGATCGTGTTCAGCGCACACAACCTGTTTCACGTGGAGTCGATCTGTGACCGGGTGGTCATCATGAACGAGGGGGCAATCGTCGCGCGGGGTGACCTGGCGACGCTGCAGGCCGAGCACGGCGAGACCACCTACCACGTCTACACGACAGTCGAGGTGGAGGGAAGCGTCGCCGAGAACGGGACCTACCGGCGGGCCGTCGAGAGTATGGACGCGGTAGAGACGACCCGCGAGGCCGCCGAGGCCGCGGGCGGGTCGGTCGTCGACATCCGCACCGACGAGTCCAGTCTCGAGGAGGTGTTCCTGAACGTGGCACAGTCCCGGTCGGGTGCCGAACGGGTCCGAGATCGGGAGGGCTGACGTGCGGCCACGGAAACTCCTCCGTATCGCCCGCTGGGAGGTCACGAAGGGTGCCGGGACCGTCGACCGGGACACGCTCGCGGTTGTCGCTCTCACCGTCGGACTGGTGGTACTCGTCGGCCCACTCGCCGCGGTGTCCGGGGTCGGACTCGAGGACGGTCTCTACCGGGTCGGCGTCGACGAGTCGAGCCCTTACCACGAGGTTGCGGCCTCCGACGACACGTTCGTCGTTGTCGAGGGGGCAGACAGGGCCGATCTCGAGGACGGAGACGTCGACGTGTACGTCGACGAGGCCGGGAGCGTACGGAGCGCAGACACGAGCAAAGGTGAGGCCGCGCGCACGGCGTTCCGGGACGCGATTACCCGGTACAACGAGCAACAGCTCGGTCTCGAGACCAACCAGACCGCCGCGTTCCCCGTCGAGGTGTCGCTCCGGTTCCGCCAGCAGGGCGGTATCGGCCAACTCATCGACGAGGCCACGAACGACAGCACCGGCAGCAACGGGCCGGGTGGCGGTCCCGGCGACGACGGGAGCGACGGCGACGGTAGCGGTGACGACAGTCCCGGCGACGGTGGCGATAGCGACGGTGGCGGTGACGACGGTCCCGGCGGCGGCGGCGATAGCGACGGTGGCGATGACGGCGGTTCCGGCGACGGCGAAGACGACGGGCCGGAGGGACCACTCAGCGACGTGTTGCCGTTGCCGGGTGACACCGTCACCGGGTCACCGGCGGAGCTGAGCGCGCCGTTCCCGTTCCAGTCGCTGGTGCTCGCCTTTCTGTTCGTCATCCCGCTCAACTTCCTCATCCAGATATACGGGAGCACGATTCTCTCGGAGCGGCTCAAGCGACGCGGGGAGCTGTTGCTCGTCTCGCCGGTGACGCGGGGCGAGATAATCGCCGGCAAGACACTGCCGTACGTGCTCGGGGCGATGGCGGTGGAGTCGACGCTCGCGGTGGGACTGGTCTACCTGGTGCAGGGCCAGCTCGGCGGGTTCGTCTCGATACTCGCGGTCACGCCGCTCGTCTTGCTCTTTCTCGGGACAACGTTTCTCGGGGCGATGTTCGCCCGCTCGTTCAAGGAGCTCACCTTCGTGACCGTGAGTATCACCGTCGGGCTGACGGCCTACTCCTTCGTGCCGGCGATCTTCACCGACGTGAACGAGATTGCGCTCATCTCGCCGCTGACGCTGGTGGTGCGTGACCTCCAGGCGGAGGCGGTGAGTCTCCCGGCGGTCGCGTTCTCGCTGACGCCGCCGTTCCTGGTGGCCGGGGTCTGTTTCGCGCTCGGGGCCGGGCTCTACCGCGAGGAGGACATGTTCACACAGCGGGCCATCCCCGGGCGGGTGCTCGACGCGCTGGCCGGTCCCATCGGGGCGCGCTGGCACGTCGGCGTGATGACCGCGGTGCTCATCCCGTTCGTGTTCGTCGCACAGCTGTTCGCCATCGCCCTGCTCTTTCCGCTGGAGGCGGTTGGCTCGGCCGCCATCCTGCTCGTTTTGCTGGTGGTGGTCGTCACCGAGGAGATTGCGAAGAGTCTCCACATCTACGCGGCCTACGAGCACGGTCGGTTCGACAGGGGGTTGCGGACCGCGCTGGTGCTCGGGCTCGCGAGCGGGGTTGGCTTTTTCATCGCGGAGAAGATCGCACTGCTGGCACAGCTGGTCGGGTTACCGGAGCTGGCGGTCGGCGAGGCGGGTCTGCTCGGTGGCGTGGTGGTCGGGCCGGTGCTGGTTCTGTTCCTGCTCGCGCCGCTGACCCTGCACGTGGTCACGGCGGCCATCTCGGCGGTAGGCGCGAGCCGCGGCCGGGGGTGGTACACCGCCACGGTGGTCGTGGCGATGTTCGTCCACTTCGCGTACAACGTGACAGTGGTGGTGGTCGCCGGTGTCTAGTTGGACCATCGCCCGGCGGGAGCTGGGTGCGCTGAGCCGCGAGAAGACAATCGTGCTGGCCCTGCTCATCCAGCTGGTCATCGCGGGCTTTTCCTCGTTTCTGGTCGTCGGACTCACCTCGCTGTACGACCCGGGGGCGATAGACGGTGACGGCATCACGGTCGGTATCTCCGGCGAGACGCAGGACCGGCTCGTCGCGGTTGCCGAGGAGAGCGACGACGTCACACCCGAGCGCTACGCGAACCGGACGGACGCGCTGGCGGCGTTCGACGACGGCGAGGTGGACGCGGTGGTGACCGGCCAGCCGCTGTCCGTGGCCAACGAGACGGGGGTACGCATCCAGGTGGACGCGGTCGCACCCGCCGAGGACCTCCGGACGACGCTCATCGTGGTCTCGTTGCGCTCGTATCTCTCAGACGTCGAGGCGGCCGAACGGACCGCACGGGCGGGCAACCTGGAGTTCGAGCCGCTGGACGTGCCACCCGAGAGCGAGGGAAACGACTTCTTCGGGTTCACCTACACCATCCTGTTGCCCCTGTTGCTCTTTCTGCCGCCGTTTCTCAGCGGCTCTATCGTCGTCGACTCCATCACCGAGGAGCTCGAGCGGGGCACGCTCGAACTGTTGCGCGTCGCACCGGTCTCGCTCGTGGACATCGTCGACGGAAAGGCCGCCGCGATGGCGGTGCTCGCGCCGGGGCAGGCGCTGCTGTGGATCGGACTCCTGACGTTCAACGGGTTCGCCGTCAGCAACGTCGCCGTGCTGGTGGTGTTCGTCGCGGCCATCGCGCTGGTGACGGTCAGCGTCGGGGTCGGACTGGCGCTCCTGACCGGCACCCGCCGGAAGGCGCAGTTGCTGTACTCGGTGCTCGTGCTCGCGCTGTTCGGTGTCGCCGTCGTCGCACCGGAGCACCCGGCGGCGACAGTGGCGCTGCTCGCCGCCGACAGCGCCACAACCACCACGTTCGCGCACGTCGCCGGAGTTGCCGGACTCGGGGTCGTGCTGTACGCGCTCCTGCGGCAGTGGGTCGCCGGACTCGACCCCGGTTCGCTGTGAGCGCCCCGGTGTGGTCGTGCCGAGCACAGAGACCGGCAACCGCGACCGACGAGACGAGTCCACGACACCGAACTCGGGCGACCGGCTCAACCCTGGCGCTCGTGCGGCCAGTTCGACGGGTTGAGAACAGTCGGGCACGTACGACTGTGAAATGATGGTCGGTCACGCGGCACTGGCGTTCGCGCTCGCGACGGGTATTGCGGTGGCGCTCGATGTCGACCGCGAGCATGCGCTGTGGTTCGGCGTCGTCGCCGGCGCGTTCGGTTTCGTTCCGGACGTGGACCTCGGGTACGCCGTGGTCGGGCTGTTCTCCAACGGCGGGTTCGACCCGGGTGCACTCCCCGACGTGTTCTGGGAGACCGGGAACCTGGTCCACCGGGGGCTGACACACTCGTTTGTGCTCGGAATCGCCGCGGCGCTGCTCTTTGGACTGGTCACCGACCGGCGGGCGCGTCCGCTGGCGGCGGCAGTGCTCGTCGGACTGGTGGTGGTGACGATGGTACAGCTGGGGAGCCTGGAGGGGGGTGTGATGGCGTCGTTCCTGCTGGCCGGTGTGTTCGTCGCGGCAATCGGCCAGCGGGTCGGTCTCACCCCGGCCGGTGTCGGGGCGGCGGCGGTGGTCGGACTCGCGAGCCACCCGTTCGGTGACGTGTTCACCGGCACGTCACCGACACTGCTGTACCCTTTTGGCTCGGACCTGCTCCCCCAACGGGTGTTGCTGTCGGGCGACCCGACTTTGCACCTGCTCGGCGCGTTCGGACTCGAGATGGCGACGGTGTGGCTGGCCGTCGTCGCCTACACCCGGTTGCGGGACCGCCCGATAGGGCGGCGTCTCGACCGCCGCGCGGCGGTCGGTGCCGGGTACGCCGGTGCTGTTGCCCTGCTGCCACAGCCGACACTCGCAACCTCGTACCAGTTCGTGTTCGGCATCATCGCAGTCGGGACCGCGGTCGCGCTTGTCGGGCTCCCGCGGGTCGACATCAACTCGGCACGGGACCGCGAGACACTGCTCGTGACCGGACTGGCGACAGTCACCGTCGCGTGGGTCGCCTACCTGCTCGCGTACCTCGCCGTCGGCTGACCTGGCACGGACTCGACCCCCGAGGTTTTATCAGACGTAGCCCGTCTATCGTGTATGGCAGCCCAGTCCGCCGAGGAACTGCTGGCCGACCAGCGCGCGAACGCGCTCGTCGGCTGGGGGCTCCTGACAGTACTCGGTTTCGCCGCCGCCGAGAGCGCCGTCGCCGGCGATATCCAGTGGGCGCTGTTCGTCGGCGGCGTGCTCGCGGTGTGTCTGATAGTCCCGGTGGCGTTTCGGGACCCGACGGTGATGCTCCCGTGGGAGGTTATCGCGCTGGCCGCGCTCCCGACGTTCGGTCGGGCGGTCGCCACGTTCGGTCCGATCCGCGAGTTCACCCTGTATCTCTCCGTGGCCGCACTCGCGCTGGTCGTCGCGGTCGAACTGGACCTCTTTACGACGGTCCGGATGACTGTCGGGTTCGCCATCAGCTTCGTCGTGCTCGCGACGCTCGCGACCGCGGGACTGTGGGCGCTCCTGCGCTGGACACTGGATATCACACTCGGGACCAACACGCTACTGGAGGCAGGTGTGAGCGACGACACGATTCACGACGAGTTGATGATAGAGTTTCTCTACTCGGCGCTGGCCGGGTTCGTGGCCGGTGTGGTCTTCGAGGGGTACTTCCGCCGGCGCGGGGCACCCGAGCGACTCCCCGAGGAGGTGACAGAGCGTGAAACTCCGTGACAGGCTCGGTGTCTCCACGGGTCAGCAGCGACACCTCGCCCGCGGGATGCAGCTGGTGCTTTTCGGGTTGCTCTTCGTCGGACTGGAGCGAGGGGCACCGAGCCTGCTCGTCACCACCGGCACCGGACTCGCGGTCACCTTTCTCCCGGCCGTGCTCGAACGGGACCTCGACATCCCGATGGACGCGGGGCTCACCCTCTGGATAACGGGCGCAGCGTTCCTGCACACGCTCGGGGTCGCCGGGATTCCCGGTACCGGCACCTCGCTGTATGCGGGGATTCCGTACTACGACCACCTGACACACGCGCTCTCGGCGTCGGTGGTGACCGGTGTCGGCTACGCGACTGTCAGAGCACTCGACGAGCACTCCGACGGGATTCACCTCCCGCCCCGGTACATGTTCGCGTTTCTGGTGGTCTTTGTCGTCGCGTTCGGTGTCATCTGGGAGCTCATCGAGTTCAGCATCGCCGTCGCCAGCGGGGCGCTGGGACTCAGTTCGACAGGGTTCACACAGCACGGGCTCGACGACACACTGCTCGACCTGGTGTTCAACACACTCGGCGGGGTCGCCGTCGCGCTCTGGGGGACCGCGTACCTCACCGGTCTCGCGGAGACACTGCGCCAGCGACTCGACGCGCGGGCCTCCTGACCCGCCGCGTCCCGGCAGACCGGACAGTCTGTCGAATCAGCACTAATAAGCCCACGGCGCAAAACAGTACCTACACGGACTCGAACACACCGGGAACGCCGAACGATGGTCGAACTCCAGTTTACCCCGCTTCTGGTTCCGTACGTCGTCTCGGCAGCCGTGACGCTCGGATTGACCGTCTACGGGGTGCGCAGGTACCGCGCGTGGACGGGGGCGAGTGAGACCATCCTGTCGTTTGTCGGAATCGTGCTGTCGGTGTCAATCTGGACAGTCGCGCGAACGGGGGAGTTGCTGTTCGTCGACCCGGGGGTGTCGCGGTTCTGGCTGTCGATGGTTTACGTGGGCTACGGTGGGGCCACGATGTCTGTGCTGTTTTTCGGACTGGCGTTCACCGGTCGCAGGCACCTGCTGACACAGCGGACCGTCGGACTGTTGCTCGCTGTGCCGCTGGTCGTCGTCGGCGTCGCGGCGACCAACTTTCAACACGAGTTGCTCTGGGTCAGTGAGGGGTTCCCGTCGGAGAGCGGCTGGTGGGGGGAACTAGTCGTCCACCGCCGCACGTTCCAGCCGCCGTTCTACGCGTATCTGACCTACACGGTCACGGCAGGGCTGACAGGACTGTACTACCTGCTGCGGACAGCGTTCGGTGAGACCACCGTCTACCGGCGACAGCGTCTCGCGCTCGTCGCCGGGACCGGAGCCGCACTCGTGGTTGGCGTGCTGTTCGCGCTGGGGCGCCAGCCGCTCGCCCCCGACTTTGTCGATCTCAGCCCCATCGGGTTCGCGTTCACCGGGCTCTGTTTCGGGTACGCCATCTTCCAGCACCGGCTGCTCGATGTCGTGCCCGTCGCCCGTGACACCGTCATCGAGGGGATGCGCGACGGGTACGTCGTGCTCGACAGGGACGACCGGGTCATCGACCTGAACGACGCCGCACGGGACCTGTTCGACGTGACCGGGACCGCTGTCGGTGAGCCGGTCAGACAGGTGTTCCCCGCCTGCAGGGAGGTGGTCGACGAACACGAACACGGAACGAGAGCCGAAACTGACATACAACTGCGGCGCGGTGACGACCGGCGGTTCCTGACCGTGACCGTCTCGTCGCTGTACGACGACGACCGGCTCGTCGGCCGACTCCTGCTGGTTCAGGACATCACCGACAGGCGACGGGTACAGCGCCGCTACCAGGCGCTGATAGAGAACTCCCGGGACATGATTCTGGTCGTCGACCGCGACCGGACACTGAGCTACGCCAGCCCCTCGGTCGAGTCGATTACCGGTGTCGAGCCCGAGACGATCGTCGGGCAGAACGCCTTCGAACTCGTCCATCGCGAGGACCGCGAGGAGTTCGAGGCGCTGTTCGAGGAGTTGCTCGGGGACGCCGGCGGGAGGTTCCGCTACGAGTACCGTGTCGCCGACGCCGACGGGAACTGGCTCTACCTGGAGGCGTCTGTCTGGAACCTGCTCGACAACCCCTTTATCGAGGGGATTGTCGTCAACGCCCGCGAGATCACCGAGCGCAAACAGCGCGAGCAGGAGCTCGAACGGGCAAACGAGCAACTCGAGGAGTTCGCGAGCGTCATCAGCCACGACCTGCGCAACCCGCTCAACGTCGCGCAGGGCCGGCTCGAACTGGCACGCGAGCCCGGTGCCGACGCCGACCCCCACCTCGAGACGGTCGGGGAGTCGCTGGAACGGATGGAGGCTATCATCGACGACGTGCTGACCCTCGCCCGTGAGGGCAGGTCGATCGGCGAGACGGAACCGGTGTCGCTCGGTGGGACCGCCCGGGCCGGCTGGGGCCACGTCGAAACCGGGCAGGCCAGACTCGTCGTCGCCGACGACGTCACCATCGAGGCCGACCGCGACCGCCTGCTCCAGCTGTTCGAGAACCTCTTCAGAAACGCCGTCGAACACGCCGCCCCCGACGACACCGGGACACCCCGGACCCGAACCGAGACCGACGGTGGCGACGGCCACGCTCTCACCGACGACCCCGGTGGGGACCGAACCAGCGACGGCGACGGTGACGACAGCAGCCAGCTCGTCGTCACTGTCGGGTTCGACGGAAGGCTGTACGTCGAGGACAACGGCCGCGGTATCCCGGAGAGCGAGCGCGAGGAGGTGCTCGACCCCGGCTACAGCACCAGACGCGGCGGGACCGGGTTCGGGCTCTCGATTGTCACCAGAATCGCCGAGGCACACGGCTGGGAGGTCGAGATAACGAGCAGCAGCGAGGGCGGGGCGCGCTTCGAGTTCGACGGTGTCGAGACCGTCGAGGAGGGGCAGTCGTTCTCGACCAGCGCACGGTAGGCTGCCACGCCGGCGAACGAGACCAGACCGAACGCCGCCGCGCCACCTCAGATGTGGGTCGCGTTCAGCGAGTCCCCACTAGGACAGTACGAGACCAGGTCTGTCGGGACGCTGTTCGCACCGACGGCGACGACACCGTTCGTCCCCAGCGTCCGGTGAGGACGGAGGGGACAACGACAGCCCCTCCTCGAAGGTCTGCTGGTAGGGGGTCCCGCCTTCCGGGGGTTCGGACTGGCGTGTTTGTTTCGGCTGTTGTCCATACCGGATCGGACACTGAGGGGAAAATCCGACTGGTCGCGCCGACCACAACCGGAGGACAACGCCCAAGACCGGCCGGACCGATACAGCAGGTATGGACGTGTCGGGTTCGCCTGCCGTGCTCTCGGGGTTCGAGGCTGTCGAGGAACCCGTCCGGCAGTTGGCCACCACCGAGGGGCGACTCGTCACGACCGCGGTCGTACTCGTGGCGGCGCTGTCGGTGGCGCTCGCGGTGCTCCCGGCGGCACTCCGGGCGACCAGCAGCGTGGTCCGGGGGCGCGTGCTCCCCGACGGCGTGGTCGAGATACTCGATATCCTCAACGCGGCGCTCCCGACAACGGTCACCGGCGTCACGCTTCGCGGTCTGCAGGCCATCGTCCTCGGGACTGCCGCCGTCGCGTTGCTCGTCACGTGGGGTATGGTAGACGCCGCGGTGACCGTGGTGGACCTCCTGTGGACCTCACTCCCCTTTGCCGGGCAGTTCCTCCTGACACTCGTCGTGCTCGCACTGGCGTACGCCGTGGCCGACGGCCTCCAGAGCGGTGTTCGGGAGTTCAGCGACGAAACCGAGCGCATCACCGCCCATCAGGAGGAGATTATGCTCCGGGTCGGTCACCTCGCCATCATGCTGGTCGTCGCCTCCGGACTGTTCACCCTCTGGGGGTTCAACCTCTCCGGGTTGCTCGTAGGTGCGGGCGCGCTCAGCGTCATCATCGGACTCGCGGCGCGCCAGACCCTCGGGTCGATGGTAGCCGGACTCGTGTTGATGTTCACGCGACCGTTCACCGTCGGTGACTGGGTCCAGATCGGCGACTACGAGGGAACTGTCACCCACATCACGGTCATGCACACCAAGCTCCAGGAGTTCGACGGCAGGCAGGTCACCATCCCGAACGACTCTGTCAGCAACCAGCCGATACGCAACCTGAGCTACCAGGAGGTGCTGCGCCTGCAGACCGAGGTCGGTGTCGACTACGACGCGGACCCCGCCCACGCCGAGCAGGTCGCGCTCGCGGCCGTCGAGAGCGCCGACACCGTCGTCGACGGACCACCCCCGGAGGCCACCGCGACGACGTTCGGTGACTCCGCAGTCGTGCTCGAACTGCTGTACTGGATCGACGACCCGAATCCGCTCGATGCCCGGCGCGCCCGCAGAGATGTTATCCACAGTGTGAAAGAGCGCTTCGAGGCCGAGGACATCGGGATGCCGTTCCCCACCCGGACCCTCCAGCGGCGTGACGAGAGCGACGCCCGCGTGATACCCGAACCGGCCGCCGGCGAACCCAGGGCCGACGGCTCGGACTGACCCGGGACCGCGAGGTCTGCCAGTCGAGTCGAACGGGTCTGTCCGCAGGGCGAGCCGTCACCCCCGCGTGTGGTGTCGTCGAACGGTCGTAATTGTTTTTGCGCTGTTGTCCGAGTGAGTAGACATGGCAGGCAACCAGCCGAGGCCGGGGCGAGGGGGACAATCGCAGACCGGTGGTGTCGCGGCCTACATCAGGTGGGCACGGGAGATAGTGGTCTGGCCGGAGTCGATTATCGCTGGCGTCGCCGTGTGGCTCCTGGGGTTCATCCTGACGTATCTTCCCGTTACGTTCCTCGACGTCGGCGGGGGCCAGCAACTTGATTTCGCGATTCTCGTCTACTACGAGAGTGTCGGTGGGGTCCTGTTCGACGGGGTTACCCAGGTCGACCTGCTCGGGACGACCCTCGGCTACCAGACCGCGCTCGACTCGAACGCGTTCGGGGTCGGCCCGGCGCTGCACATGCTCGTTCCGGCGCTTGTGTTGCTGGTCGGCGGGTACGCACTCGCGGGGAGGCACATAAAACAGGGCACGACCAGGCGCCCGCTGGAGTCGATTCTCGCGGGGATGTCGCTCACAATCTGGTTCGCGCTCGTGCTGTTCCTGGCGGTCGCCGTCGCCGACACCGACACGTCGCCGGACCTGGTCGTGCTCCTGCCGGTGACACTGTTGTACGCCGGGGTGTTCACCGCAATCGGGGCGACGGTTCGCTCACGGGCGCGACTCGTCTCGGGGTGGGGGATGCTCGGCGGCGTCGGCGCGTTCCTGGCCGGGTTGCCGCTGTTCCTCCTCGGGGACCCGTTCGACGGGTCCAGTCTCGCGAGTAGTTTCTCCATCAGCGGGCCACCGAGCGACCGCGCTGACGCGAGTAGCCTCTCGGATGTCGACGGTGCGAAAGGGTGGGCGGATTTCCTCGCCGAGTTCGTCGGCGAACACGGACTCGAGGTCAGCACGGTCATCCCGTCGTGGTTCGCCGCACTGGTGCCGTTGCTGTTCGGCGCGATACTCGCCTACGGCTACAGGCGTGACAGTCCGGCGGTCGGTCTCGGCGAGGGTGCGCGACTCGCAACCGGCTACGTCATCCCGGTGTTGCTGGTCGTTGTCGCGCAGGCCGGTCTGACCGCACAGGAGTTCGAGGACCAGTTCCCGGATGGCTGGTCGCCAGAGGCCATCGAGTCGATGAACTACCTGCTCGGCACCAGCGTCCGGGGCATCCTGCTCGCGGGTATCGTCTACCCGGTGTTGTTCGCGGCCATCGGCGGCGCGGTCGGGGCCGTCGCCTACCGGGCACGGCAGACCGCCAGCCAGCCGAACCGGGGGGCATCGCGAGAACAGGAGCAACCGGCCGGGGGACAGTCGACGGCCACACAGCGGGGTCGGTCCGGTGAACGGGCACCCGACGACCAGTACCCGGGGCGCGACCGGCCGCCGGCGTCGGGTGGTCCGGCCGGCGCTCCCGGTTCCGAGGATACTGGGGGGTCGGGTCCCGGCGGCCCCAGGGAACGGGGTGAACAGCCGCCAGCATCCGGTGGTCCCGGTCCCGACGAGTCGAGTGGAGGCGGTCCGGGGGCCGGCAGCCCCGGACAGTCGCCGGCTCCGGACGAGCGGGGCGGCTCCGGACCCGACCAACCGGTTGGAGGTCCACCGCCCGACGACAGTGACGCCCGGCAGTCGGACCAGCCGGTTGGAGGTCCACCGCCCGGCGACAGTGGCAGTCCCGGGCCGGATCAGCAGACTGGCGGTCCACCGCCCGGCGATAGCGGTACTCGAGAGTCGGACCAGCCAGTTGGGGGTCCGCAGGTCGGCGACGGACCGGCTGACGAAAGCGACAGCCCCGGGTCAGACGAATCGGGCGGGAGTTCGCAGGTCGGCGACGGACCGGGCGACGGAAGTCCCGAGTCGGACGGGACCGGCGACGGGTCGGAGACCGGCGAATCCGCGGGCGGTGCCGACGGCGAGGACGGGGAACAGCTCTCGCCGAGCGATATCCTCGGTGACGAGATAGACGAGGATAGCGACGAGAGCGACGAGACGAGCGGGTAGCGGCCCGTCCGCACCCGGCCCGCCGGCGACAGTATCATTCCGCTGGCACCGGTAGCGGCGGTATGGAACGGCGAGAACTGCTCGTGGTCGACGCGTTCGCGGACGAACCGCTCGGTGGCGTCGGGATACCCGTCCTGCCGGACGGGAGCGAACTGACAGACACACAGTTGCGTGCGGTGGCGTCGGAGGTTGGCGCACCCGGTCTGGTCACACGGCGGGACGACGAACTCCGCCACGTCCCGCGAACCGACCACGGCGCGCCCGTCGCCGCGGCGGTTGCCGGCGCTGTCGGCCTGCACGAGCAGGCCGACCTGGACCCGGGAACTCACACCCTGACGACCGCCGAGAGCGTCTCGACGGTCGAACTTGGAGCCGACCGGACGGTGACCGTCGAGACAGACCAGTCCGTCGGGCGGGCCGATGTCGACGCGACGACGGTCGCAAAGGCGCTCGGCCTGTCCACTGCGGCGGTGTCGGACCTCGGTCTGCCTGTCGGGACGGCCACCGGCGCGGGCGGGTCGTTGCTCGTCCCGGTCACCTTCCTCGACGCGCTCGGGGGCCTCTCGCCGTCACCGGGTGCGCTCGCGGACCTGCTCGACGGGCGAACGCGCCTGGTCGCGTTCACCTTCGACACGCTCGCGGCCGAGTCGGACATCCACCTGCGGGTGTTCGAATCGGGTGGCGAGCGGGCCGCCACCGGTGTCGGTGCTGCCGGGTGTGCGCGGTATCTGGCGACACGGGACGCCTACGACGGCGAGCGAGACACCGTCAGGGTGGAGTCCGGACGCTTTCTCGGCAGTCCGGCGACACTCGACGCGGGGCTCGACTCCGGACGGGTTACCGGGCGGGCGTTGCTCGGCGTGGCGGGCACGGTGAACCTCCCGGCCGACGAGGACGACGATATCGTCGCGGTGTGAGTCTCCCGTACAGCCGGATAAAACAGGAACACTGCGGAGTGTGCGCGCTCCATCCTCGTACACAGTGGGGCAGGTAACTCGTACTGTCTCTGATAGAGTTGGCTCGAAATACGGCACCCCGCGCAACTGGGGCACAGGGCAGGGTCAGGGTCCAACCTCGATTTCCACCACCTGTGTATCCCCGCCAGCGGTGGCGACGAAGGTTGTACTGCCCGCTTTTTTCGGACGGAACAGGACAGTAATCTTGTCATCGGGATCAGTCCCGTCCGGAGAGTTACCAAACTGCCTTTTCGGAGGGTCAGCAGGGCCAGTAATCTGGACAGCTGACGTATTGGTGTTGACGAAGCGAGCCTCGATACCGCTGACCTGAGCGGGGGCGGTGTCGTTTGCGTGCAGGTGGAGTCGGTATGTGCTGCCGATTCCACTGGTCGGGATTGTACAGTATGCTGCGTCGCTCGCGTTGTCACAGTTGGGGGTTGTCGTGCTATTCTTTTGTTCCCACTCGAGATTCAGTCGCCCGGCTCCGGTCGGTGACTCTATCGTGTAGTTAGCGGTGAAGCTATCGACGGCGTCCGGGTTGAGCGTCTGGTTCGGAGCCATCTCGAACTCGACACCGACCCTGTCGCCGGGGTCAAGCGCAACCTCGTTCGGGTCCAGAGTGAAATCCACCTGTCCGCTCGGGCTGGTGACCTCGTTTTCCGGGGTGATTGTACCGTCACCGGTCACAATCTCCGCCGTGACGTTGACCCCACTTTTCGGCACGTTGAACCGGTCTCGCGCCTCAACTGTCACCGTGTAGTTCTGTCCGATAGAGATCCGGTCTTGCTCGTCGATTTCGGTGAGATACGCGGGGTTGGGGTCACTTGCACCCGGTCCGAAACCGATCTTCGCTAGCCTGAGCTCGTACTCGGTATCGGGATCCAGCTGAATTTGGACCGTCTCGTTGCCGAACTCCGTGACACCCACAACGTTTGATTCCCCCTCCAGTAGACTCTCCCAGCTGGAGCGCTCAAGTTCAGTCGAGACATTGATTGTGAGCGGGTCCGGTCCCGGTGACTCGATGGCGACGCTTCTGGATTGCGTGCTGACCGGTTGTATGTCGGGCGTCACGCTCCCGATGGCAGTCTCCGCGAACGACCCGTCGATGGCGAGTAACGTGATAGTGTCACCGTCGATGAGTGCCTGTGCAGACAGTGTCGACGTGTTCCCGTCCTCCAGGTCGAACACATTGTACGTGACAGTGTTGTCGTAGACTGTTCGTGGTGCGCCTTGGAAGACGCGGTAGTCCGGCACGTACTCGACCGACTCAGAGCGATATGTTCGATTTGTTCCGTTCCAGAACTGGCTGATATCATCCTGTACTGCCTGCGCGTTGTCGAGTTCGAACACCCCGTTGCCTACGGTCTTTGTTTGGAGGGTTCCGACCGCGGGTGTCGGGTTCACGAACAACAGGCGGGTGGGAAACTGGGTGCCGAGTTCGAGCGACGACGACGTCGGTGAGGTGCTGTCCGACATCGAGATGAGGTCGCCTCGAAGTTCGACCATGTCGCTCTGTATGTCCTGATTGTGGCTGAACTCTACACGCTCGTTCTGGTCCGGGATGACGAACGCCTGCCAGACGGTAAACAGAACGATGAGAAGTCCAAACAACAGCACGGCCCCAACCTGCAGCGCCTGCCCCCGCTCGCCTGTCTGCAGTACCATTGGCTACCGTTGTACAGTGAGGGTAAAAAAAGTATTCGTCTCGTAAG
This sequence comes from uncultured Halobacteriales archaeon, assembly GCA_964477945.1. GTDB lineage: Archaea > Halobacteriota > Halobacteria > Halobacteriales > Haloarculaceae > Halovenus. The sequence goes on along the minus strand of CAYZGA010000001.1, from coordinate 19,029 downwards.
AGGCCGACAAACGGTGTTCACTCGACCGGTCGGAGAACACTGTCGAGGACCGTCTCGCCGATGGTCTCACCTGCGGTTCGCCCGTCCGCAAGCGAGAACGGAAAGTGGTTGCCGACGTAGAGTCGACTCTGGAGCGACTCCGATGCGGCCTCACTGAAACTCTCGAACGAGCGGGTCAGCTCCGGCGGTCCCGAGGAGGTCATCTCGAAGGCGAACTCGTCGGTCCCGAGCACGCGCGACAGCACGGTCTGTCCGGCACCGGCAAAGGCCGCCAGCGACGAGGGGTACTCCGGACTGCTGCCGATGGCGATGGACTCCCAGTCGGTGTCGGCGAACGTGTCGGGGTTGCCGTCGGTGTCGCCCGCGGGAATCGCCTCGGCTGGCCGCCAGAACCCGTGCTCGTGTTTCCCGTGCCACGCGGAGATGCCCGCGTCGCCCACTGCGAGCGAGACGAGCGCCATCAACCGTGCCGTCTCCAGTGTCGTAATCTCGAACTCGCCGCTCTCGACGGCGATGTTCGCGATACGGAGCCACCGCCCGGACGGGCGTGTCGTCCCCGCGCCGCCACGCCAGTACCGCGCGATGTCGATGTGCTCCTGTGGTCGGTCCTCGCGGTTCCTGTCGTCACCGATGTCGTACACCTCCTGCCAGCCCTCGGCGTACGCCTCGCTGTCCAGCGGCGGTGGACCGTCGAACGTGACCGGTCCGTCGAGCACCCACGTGTCCAGAAAGGCGTAGTGTGAATCGCGCCAGGTGCCGAGTGACCCGCCGCGCCAGCAACCCGGTGTCTTCGCCGGTTCACCCGGGCACGGCTCGTAACCGCCCCGTTCGAGGTCGTCGTGTCCGTCGTCGACGCGTCGCTCGACTGCCCGCTGGCCGACCGACCGACCCCACTGCTCGCCTGCATCGAGGTCACCCTCGGACTCGCTGGCGGTGGCGAGTGTCCCGGACAGTCGGTCGTCCAGTCCGTCCCCGACCTCCGGGTACATCGTGCCCAGTGCCTCGTGGGCGGCACCGCCAAGCGCGGCCAGGGGCGACCCGTCGGCCGGTGCGCCGTCGTAACTCCCGTACGGTTCGTAGTGGGACTGTCCCCGCGCTGCCGTGACCGTCGTCGCCGCGTCGAACATCGCCGTCGTCAGGATGCCCATCCGCCGGACGGTCTCTGTTGGTGTCTCGCTGGTGAACCGGATGATACCGAACAGTTCCCGGTTCCACGCCACCACCTCGGCCGGACCGGACCCCGCGGCGTACTCCGCGCTGTCGTCCGCAGGACCGGTCGAGTTGTCGGTCCCGCCCGGGTCGTCATCACTGCCAGTGCAACCGGCCGCTCCGGCGAGTGCAACGCCAGCCCCGAGCAGGAACGCACGCCTGCGACACCTGTCGTCCACCGTCGACCGCAACCTCGAATCCCGCTGTGTACCACCCATCGACACCCCATATACAACGTTCGCTGAAAAGCATTTTGTAGAGTACGTTATCTATAATTGCTCAGAAATCTCGGTCGACAGTTTCGGCGCGGTTGGGGGTGAGGATGTAGCGGTTTCCCTCGGAGAGGTCGTCGTAGGTGGTGGTGGTGCCGTCGGGCCAGACCACGGCGACCCGCTCGACGGCCTCGTTGGCGGTGCCCACGTGGACGAGTCGGGAGTCCTGTCCCAGGAGGTCCGACCGCGCGTTCGCCACGCGGTAGACAGTCCGCCTGTCGGTTTCGACGTACACCTCGGCGTTGCGCTCCAGTCCGTCGGGGTTTCGCACCCACAGCTGGAGCGACTCGCCGCCGTCGTGCTGGTTCTCGTAGAGGAACGTGCGGTTCGTGGCGGGCACACCGCCGGGCACGTCTGCTTGGGTCCGGCTATCGACGACCACGAGGTCGAGCGCGCCGTCGTTCTGGTAGTCGACACGGACGAGACCGCGGGCGTTGTGCCCCCGGAACCCGACGCTGGAGCCGTTCAGCTTCTGCCAGGAGTCTGTCGTCCCCGTCCAGACCTGTGGCGGGAAGAACACCGACGGCTGGTCGTCGACGACCCCGGGGCTGGTGTAGGTGGACGCGTGAATCACGTCCAGGTGACCGTCGTTGTTGTAGTCCGCGACGGTCGACCCCCAGCCCCATCCGCCGCGATTCAGGCCGTGCTCGGGCGCGATGTCACGGAACTCACCGTTACCCTGGTTGGCGAACAGGTTGTTCCCGTACGGGAGTGGTGTCCGGGTGACCGGGACGAGCGATGTCGTGTTCCCCGGGTTCTCGAAGTAGACGTTGGTGACAAACAGGTCCAGACGGTGGTTCCCGGTCACGTCCACGGCGGTACTGGACATCGCGTTCCGGTCCGACGCCGGGCCGAGGTCCCGTCTCTCGAACGTTCCGTCACCCTGGTTCTCGTAGATGTGGTCGCCGGTGAAGTCGTTTCCAACGTGGATATCTGGGTGGCCGTCCCCGGTGAGGTCGACGCCGGAGACGGCGAGGGTGAACGCCGAACCGCCGACGCCAGCCGCGTCCGTGATCTCCTCGAACCCCCCCTCGCAGTTACCCCTGTAGAGTATATTCTGCGCCCCCCTGTCGGTCTCGGGGCGGAACTCGGGGTGACGTTGGGCTGCTTCGAGGAGCATCTGCCCCGGGACGCCCGTGCTCCCCGAACCGAAATACACACCCACGTACAGGTCGAGACAGCCGTTGCCCGTGAAGTCTGCGGACGTGACCGATGTCGGGAGACCATTCAGTTGGCCCTGAACAGTCTCCCTGACGAACTCGCCACCGCTATTATCGTAGAATGCAATGGACGCGCCGGAACTGAGAAGTGCGATCTCCCGGGAACCGTCGTTGTCGTAGTCGAGGACGTGTGCGGCAGACACCTCCGGCCTGTCGAAGGTCTGGTGTCGCTCGTATCCGTCACCGGTATTTTTGAACAGTACCGGCTGTTCCCCACCGATTAGCAGCAGGTCCTCGTAGCCGTTGTTGTTCATGTCTATCACGTACGACCCGTGGGTGCTGACGAACTGCTGCACAGAGGGGACTGTACGGTAGTTGGGTCCGACCTCCGGGGCTACGTTCTCGAACTGCGCGAACGAGTCGTTCGGGACCGAGAGGTCACCCGGCATCGCCTCCGGCGCGGGCGGCTCGAACCCGTCCTGGCCGTCCGTGTCGGTCATCGGGGAGAGAACACTGCCGCCATAGGGGACACTGAGCGCCACCAGAACGACCATCACCAGCACACCAACCACGAGCACCCGGGGCCCCAGCAGACTGTCTGGCCCGTTCATTCGCCTTCCGAGTACATACCATTCAGTGATATATAAAAATTGTTCCGACTTCGCGCAAATATATTCAGAGTGACTGTACCGACCGTGTGGGCCAGTTCTCTCGGGACTTGCCAGCCTGTGTCACTCCCCAAAGTAAAAGAATCTCAGCGACGAACAGGAGGTATATGCACCGCAGGAAGTTTCTCACAGCGGCAGGAACGCTCACAGCCGCAGGTCTCGGGGGGTGTCTCGGCGGCGGTGGTGACGACGGGTCCGACGACGGGAACAGCACCGACACCGGCGACGGGAACGGCACCCCCGGCAACGGGAACAACACCGACGACGGAAACAACACCGACGACGGGTTCTCCGAGCCGGACGGCGAGGTGGAGGCGTCGTTCACCGCGGACCCGATGGAGGTGACTGCGGGCGAGACTGTCACACTAGATGCGAGCGATTCGACCGGCGAGATAGCGCGGTACGTGTGGGAGTTCTCCGACGACGGGACGACACTGGGCACGTCTGAGCCGACACTGACACGTACGTTCGACCGACCGGGGACGCACACGGTCACACTGGAGGTGCGGAGCCCCGGGAGCGTACAGACAGACGAGACGAGCGTCGAGGTGACCGTCACCGAACAGCAGGGGAACGGCGGCGGCGAGACGATACTGGTCGACTTCGAGGTGCAGGCGGACGACCCACAGCCCGGTGAACCGATTCGCTTCGGCGCGGTCGAACTGGAGGGCAACGAGGCGTCACTCGAAACGTTCAGGTGGGACTTCGACGACGACGGGGAGTTCGAGGAGACTGGTGCGGTCGTGACCTACACGTTCGCGGATGCCGGCGCGAAGCGTGTCACGCTCCAGGCGGAGAGCACGGAGGGTCAGACGGCGTCGACGAGTCGGTTCGTCCCGGTCGGCGTCGAGAGCGAGGACGCCTTCGCCGCGTTCACGTTCGACCCACCGGAGGCGAGTGTCGGCGAGACGGTCACGTTCGACGCGTCCGACTCCGAGGGCGACATCGTCGAGTACCGCTGGGACTTCGACAGCGACGGGACGATAGACGAGACCACCGGGGAGTCGGTCGTCACCCACTCGTTCGACGAGGCGGGGGGGAGACCGGTCACACTCGAGGTGGAGACACCGACCGGGGTGGTGGATACGGCGACCGAGGACGTACCCGTTCTGCCGGCAGAGCAACCGGTCAACGCGGTGTTCGACATTCGCCCCGACAGCCCCGATGTCGGTGAGGAGGTGACCTTCGACGCCGGGTTCTCCAACGGCGACATCGTCGAGTACCGCTGGGACTTCGGCTCCGACGGGACCGTCGACCAGACCACCGACGGCCCGGTCACCACCCGCTCGTTCGACGAGGCGGGCACTGTCTCGGTGTTACTCGTGGTGGAGACCGCCGATGGGGAGACTGACGACGCGTTCCGGGCGTTCACCGTGGGCGGGGACTCGGTCGAACCCGCTTTCGAGTGGACCCCCGAGGAACCGTCGGTGGGCGAGGAGATAACCTTCGACGCCAGTGCGACGACCGGCGAGATTGCCGAGTACCGCTGGGACTTCGACCGCGACGGCACCGCAGACCAGACCGGGTCCGACCCTGCCGCGACCCACTCGTTCGATACACCGGGTACCAGGAACGTGTTGCTCGAAGTCGTGGACGCCCGCGGAGACCGCTACAGTGTAACCCGCTCTGTCACTGTCGGTTCGTGATGAACACGGCATGGTACGGCCGAGTGCCCCACGACCGAGACTCCGAGTCCACGCTCCCGCTGTCATCTGACCCGCCAGTCCGACCCCGGAGGAGACGACTGGACCGATAGCCACCAGAACACGCCGCCGACCCGGGCACCCGCGGAACCCCAGTGCCGGCGGTGTGTTGCGACGCGGTAGCCGGACCGTGACTCGCCGGTGCTCCGGCGTGGTGTGCTCTCGACCGCCGAACGGCTCACCGGTTCGAAAGAAGCGAGTTCACTCACCGCGCAGAGAACGGCGGGGAATATCAGCAGTTTGACGGGAAACCCGGGCCAGGTGCGGTCTGGGTTCCGCTGGGCGTGAGGTAGAAGAAGGGGTCACCGTCACCCACGGACGGTCCCCACCCGTCGTCGCTGAAGTAACTGTTCAGTCCGGTACTGCTGTCGGTTTCGAACGCCGGAAGGTTCCCGTTGCTGTTCTGGAAGTGGAGCGCGACCAGGATGAGTTCGGGACCACCGGCACCGTCGCCTATCGACGTGAACACGGAACTGCTGAACTTCGAAACCTCGTTGCACGAGACATCGTTGCCGGTGGGATTGAGCCCGCCGTCTGCCTCTTCGATATCCAGTCTGATGCCCGTCGAACTGTCGAGTGCGTTGTACGGGTCGACGACATCGATGTTGTCGACGGTCGTCTCGGCTATCAGACCCGTGCCGAACCCTTTGTCGACGATTTCGACATCCCCAATCGGCGTCGAGTCACTCCAGAAGGAGTTCACGATGTCGAACGTCGCGTACCCGCCGTAATCGTCCTCGACGAACTCGCTTCCGGAGAAGTCATACGAGAGCGCGATGTACACGCTATCGCTGGTCCCGTACCGGCCCTCGTTGATATCCAGGTTCTCCGAGGCTGAGTCACCCGGGTTGAGGTAGTCGACGTACGCGGTGTCGTCCTCGTTCCCGTTGCTGAGTACCGTCTCCATGTCGAAGTCGACACCCGTGTGGACGTACGCAGATGTCGACACCGAGCCCTTGTTCTCGACTGTGGCCGTGATATCGCTCTTGCTCACCGTCTTGTACGGGTGGACCGTATTCGAGACGGAGGTGCTGGTGATGCGTATCGCCTCGACAGCGAGTGTGTCGCTCTCCTTGTTACCGCCCTGCATATCGACCTCTATCTTGATACCGCTGTTCGCCGGGAGGTGCGACTCGCTGACCGTTCCCGCGTTCGAGGCGGTGAACGTCTCTCCGCCGGGAGCGACGCTCTTTGTCTCCGTTTTGACCGTGTTGCAACCGTTGTCACACACGTTCAGGTCGACCGTCGCGTCCACCGCCACGCTGTTCGGGTTGTCTATCGTGTAGGTGATGTCGAAGTCGACGGACCCACCCTCGGGGATGCGAACCTGACCGACACTCACCGAGGAGACGCTCAGCGCGTCCCCGTTGATGTCGGTGGTGCCGGGCGTACCGATGGTGGTGCTGTTACCGTAGGTGAGACCGACCAGCCAGTCGACGGTGTCACCGGGCGCGTACCGCGAGGAGATGGTGCTGGCAGAGTAGGTCAGCGTCTTCTGTGTCGTCTTGCCCGGTGCGAGATTCTTTATATCGTTGGCCGAGACGAAGCCCTCGAGGCTGTCCTCGTTCGTATCGAGCAGGTCGAGGTAGTCCCACTCCGCGTCGGAGCCTTTTATCGGCTGCCCACCGACGTTTTTCAGTTTGACGTTGAACTCGATGGGGTCACCGATGTCGATACTCCCCGGAGAGGTGATGCTGTCTATCCGTATCTTGCCCTCCGGCGGCGGCACGACACTCACGGTGCCGGTACCGGTATCGTCGCCGGTGTCGACGGTCACGTCGTAGGTCTCACCGTTGCCGGTTCCACCGCCGTCACCGAACTGGGTGGAAACTGGGTCGAAGCTCACGTTCTGCTGGCTCCCGCTGTTGATTGTCACCGTCTGTGAGTTGCCACCCAGGGTGTCGATGTTCATATCGACTATCTGTCCGGAGGCGGCCCGTCCGCCGGTGTTCTCGATTTCCGCGTAGACGGTTATGTCCTGACCGGCCTGGACGTCACTCGCGGTCACGTCCCGGACCACCAGGTTCGCCGGCGTCTCCACCGTCACGTCCCTCGTGGCGGTGGTGTCGTCGCTCGTCAACTCGGCGGTGTAGGTCCCCGCGTCACCGTCCGACGTCGGGATGGTGGCCGTGTCCGTGTAGACGCCGTTGGGGTCGAGAGTGATGCCGGACCAGGTGTTCTGGTACAGAGACCCGCCGCCCACTGTCAGCGTCACGTCCTGCGTACCCTGTACTCCGCCGGTGTTCTCGACGCGGATATCCACTGTGAGGTCGTTACCCTCCACCACCGGCGAGTTCGACCCGGTGAAACTCACGTCGAATACTGCCGGCGCTCCCAGGTCGACAGCGAACGTCTGAGAGTCATTTTCGGTGCTGACGGTTCCGGTGTACGTTCCAGTGTCACTCTTGGCGGTATCAATCTCCAGTGGTACGTCCTGTGGCGGGTCGTTTGGCCCGAGCGTGATGGTGTCCGTGGCTGTCCCGACACCCGGAATGTCGAAGGTCACGGTCTGTGTCCCCTCGACGCTTCCGGTGTTCTCTATCTCGGGCGTGACAGACACGTTGTCACCGGCCGTCGCCGACTTGTCGAGCAGCGTGTTGGTGATTTGGAAATCCGGCGGCTGCAGGACATCTACTGTCACAGAATCGCTGTCGTTTTCCGTCGAAACCGTGACGCTGTACGAGCCGGGGCTGTTCGCGTCGAGTTCGAACTCGACGGTCTCTGTACCACCCGGGCCGAGGTTGGTCGTTTTCCCCGGATTCTTCTCCGAGAGTCCGCTGGAGGGGCTTGTCGACAGGTCGAGCGTCTGCGTGTCGCTCTTGCCCCCGGTGTTCTCGATGGTCGCGCTCAGCGTGACCGTGTCCCCGACTGAGTAGTTCGTGCCGGGGTTTTTCAGGGTGAAACCCTTCACCTCGAAGAACGGCGCCTGTTTGATGCTCACGGAGTCAGTGTCGGCGTCGAGTACATTGGTTGTTCCTGCCCGCAGCGCTCGCGCGTTCAGGTCGATGGTTTCGCCGTTGCTGTAACCGAGTTTGCCGGGGTCGTCGAGTTTGAGATCTTCGTTTGCTTTGTCGCTGCCGTCCGGGTCTACAGTAAGTGTGTTATCAGTATCCGCAACGTCCCCGTTACCCGTCACTAGCTGTGGCGTGACAGTGGCAGGTAGGTTCCCATTGTTCTTGAGGGTGTAATCGACAGTAACGGTCTGGTTCACACCTATCGGGCCGCTGGGCTGGACACTGGTTATATCGATGACGACGTCGGACGCCTCGAATGTCAGGTCCAGCTCGTCACCCGAACCCGTCCTCGTCTCGTTCACGTCGAGGCTGTAGGTTGTCGGGAACCTCACTACGTTCGTGTAATCCGGCGAGACAGTGAAGTCGACCGTCTTCGAACTGGGGTTGTTGCTCGCGGGGAACGTGACCGTTTTCGTGATACTGTTAGAGCCCTGAATCAGCGGACTCTCGTCGAGTTCGACGGGGACGGTAATCGATGTCCCGAGTTCTTGGACGGTAGGGTCGACAGTGGCCTCGACAGTAATATCACCTGGGTTCGGGAAGAGGTCGACTGACTTTGCCGTCGCACTCACGTCGAACTGAAGCACGTTCACGAAGAAGTTCTCTGTATCCTCGACCGTGCCGTTGTCCACCACCTCGAGCGTCGCGGGGAAACTGCCGCGCAGGCCAGAGATACTACCCGTGTCCACGGTGAAGTTGCTGGGGAGTGAACTCGAACTGTAGTTACCGTCGACAGACACGTTCTGTTTCGTTTGCTCCAGACCGCTGGCGCTGAATCCGGTGATCGAGAATCTGAGAGTTTTGTCGCCGCTAACACTTCCGGTGTTGTTGATAGTTGCATCGAGCGAGAGCGGATTTCCTTTCTCCACCGTACTGTTCACCCGCACGTCGGTTATGTTGTACTCGGCAGGTTCGTCGAACCAGTTCGTGAGTTGGTCGGGACTGCCTTTCTCCGGATTGACAGCGAACGTGTAGTAGCCGTGTTTGGCGTTCTTGGGGACCGTGTGCGTGAACTCCGCGTACCTTGTCTCACCGCTGGACACCGTCATGGTCGTTGTTTCCGTCGCGGAGTAGTTCTTCCCGCCGCCGGGACCACCCTCGATAACGAGTTCGAGCGTCTGTTCACCAACTGCACCACCGGTGTTCTCGACGGTCGCGTTCAGCATGACCGTATCGCTGACCCACGTACCGGGACCCGCCAGCGTGCCGAACTGACCGGACTGTGTGCTGAGTCCCGAACCGGCAGGCCGGAGACCCGGCCCGCCGTTGGGGTTAGCCGCACCCTGGCTCAGTACCGTCAGGTTCGTGTTCGTTATCGAGAACTTCGGCGGCGGCAGAACGTCTACCGTGATGTCCGGGTTCGTGGAGACGTTGGGGATGTTCGCGGTGACGGTGCCGCTACCGGTGTCGTTGATAACTCTGATAGTCCCGTTGTTCTTGTAGTAATCCGTTATTCCATTAACATTAGAGATATCGAGAGTGTAGTCGATTTCACTGCTGTTGGGGTTCACGTACTGCGTGCCGTCGAGTGTGACCCGCAGCGAGTAGTTCCAGAGTTTGCCGCCCGACTCACCGTAGACCTGCGCGTTGCCGCTCTGGAGACTGTTGTCCGGCAGTGACTCGACGAGCAGCGTCACGCCGTCCTGACTGATGGAGTACGGCTGGTCCAGCAACACCGTGTTGGTCGGTCTGTGCACGACGAGCATCCGGCCCTCGCCGACGATGGCCCCCCCTGTCTTGTTCGTGAACCACTGGTCGCCGGGCGCGAACTCGCCGTTGTTACCCTCTGTCTCGTTGAAGTGGTCCAGTGTCCACTCCCGGTTCGTATCACCCGACAGGACCACCTCGATATCGCCGGTGTTGAAACTGTCACCACCCTCGTGTGAGATGGTTATGTTCGTCGGGTTAATATCACCCTGGACGGTAGCGAGCAGCTGTTCCTCGTCGTCGGCCCCAAAGTCCGCGAAGAGAAACAGTCCCGTGACCGCCACCAGTATGACGACGATACCGGTCAGCAACGCCACCCCGAGTGTCTCTGATTGACCGCGCTCGCGCAGCGCGCGAAGCGCGCTGGCTATCCTATCCGTACCGCTACTCCACCCACTCATGTGTTGTTGATTATGTATGATTGGGAGGTTAAAATAGCTTCGGATTCATTCCGGGATTCCCGGCGGTAGCGGTTCTCTCGCCCGATGAGGCGTTTTCAGGGGGAGAGAACACCCGGTCGTGTACCGGTTTCACTCCTCCTCGACGAACTCGGGATCGCTCATCGCACGCTGGAGGCTGTCGAGGCCGTTGACCCACTCGGTGACGAACCCGAACTCGATATCCTCGGTGAGTTCGATATCGAGTGACTGGCCGTCGATGACGAGTGTGCCCGCCTGGATGCAGTAGTCGAAGGCCGCGTCGAGGTTCTCCTCGGCCTCGGCCTCGGCGGCGGCCTCGACGTACGCCCCGACGCTCCCCTCGACGGGACCGTCGGCCACGTAGGCGAGTGCGGCGGACAGCACACACCGTAGCGACGTCTGGGCCCCGTCGAGCAGCATTGCCGCCGCCTCGTCGTCGAGTGCGGCATCCTCGAACACCACCTCGCGGATCTCCCCGAGTTCGGTGAGCGCCTGTTCCTCGTCGAGCGGGCCGTCGTCGTAGTCCGCGAGAATCTTCGCCACCGCGATCGCCGTGTCGTACTGGAGGTTTCCGAGGAGTCTGACGAACTCGTCGTCCTCCGGGTCGAGGTCCGCCTCGCGGAGACGTTCGAGCCAGTTCTGCCAGCGCTCCGCGGTGTAGTACTCCCCGGCCTCGTTGTTGCTCATGCCACAGGATACTCGCCTCGGGGGTTAGTCCTTTCGACCCTCGCGCTCGCCGTCGGCGACCAGCGCCACAGCGTCCGGCGGGTCGTCCAGCAGGACGGTCCCGCCGACCGACAGCGGGGCGAGCACGCCGGCGACCAGCACCGCCCGCTCGCGCAGGTCACCCGCGAGCAGAACCTCGCTCGACCCGTCCAGTCCGTGCCGGTCGACGACATCCGCTGCCGCGTCGACCAGGTCACCGTGGCTGTGTGTTCCTGCCGTGGTGTGGACGGCGGGTGTCCCCCGGTCGACACGCTCGGGTGGTGCGACGGGGTTCTCGCTCCAGAGCGCGGCCTCGAACCCCTCGACGGCCGCGGTGTCGGACCCGCCCCCGTAGGCGAGAACCGAACACCCCGGGGCGGCGGGGTACGCCTCGCGCCACGCCGCGCCGGCTGGCCGGACGAGCGCGTCGGCGTCGACGGGCGAGTCCGGAGACAGGTCGACTGTCGCCCCCACGAGGGTCCCGCCGAGTGTCGCCAGCACGGGGTCGCCCGCGTCGACCGCTCCCGTCCGGTCGACCCCGCCGGTCTTCGGGCCGACCATCACCGCGACACGCCCGCCGGGGTGGGTGTAGTGGCCGAGCAGGTTGCCCGCCTTCCAGGTGTTCGTGCAGAACTCGCCGTAGCTGTACGGTGTGGCCCGGTTCGGCGCGTCGATGGCGACCCCGTCGCGCTCGCGACCGGCCGCCACCAGGTCGGCGACGGTGTCCATCACAGGCTGTTGCGAAGGCGGTCGAAGAAACCCTGTTCGACCTCGATCTCCTCGCCGCCGGCGGCCGCGAACTGTTCGAGCGCCTCGCGTTGCTCCGCGTTGAGACTGTCCGGCGTGAACACCTGCACCTTGATGTAGAGGTCACCGCGCCCACGACCGCGCAGGCGGGGCATCCCCTTTCCCGACAGCCGGAACGTCTCGCCGCTCTGCGTGCCCGCCGGCAGGTCGAACTCGACGGTGCCGTCGAGCGTGTCGACGGTCAGCGTGTCACCGAACACCGCCTGCGGGAACGAGACGAGTTCGCGCGTGACCAGGTCGTCGCCGTCACGGTCGAACTCCGGGTGGTCCTCGACCGATATCTCGATGAGCAGGTCGCCGTTGCGTGCACCCCCCTCACTCGGTGCGCCCTCGCCGTCCATCCGGAGGCTCTGGCCGTCCCGGATACCGGCGGGAATCTCGACAGAGAGCGTCGCCTGGTTCCGGACGATACCGTCACCACCACACGACGAGCAGGTCGCCTCGTAGAGCGTGCCCTCGCCGCCACACCGCCGGCAGGTCGAGCGCTGCTGCATCCGGCCAAAGGCGGTCTGCCTGACCCGGGTGGTCTGACCCCGACCGTTACACTCCGGGCAGGTTCGGGCATCGGTCCCCGGCGGGTGTCCGCGGCCGTTGCACTCGGAACAGGTTTCCGGTCGGGTGACCGTCACCTCCGTCTCGGTGCCGTTGTACGCGGTCTCCAGGTCGATTGTCAGGTTCGTCTTCAGGTCCCGCCCCTGCTGTGGCCGGTCACCCGAACCGCTCCCGCCGAAGAACTCGTCGAAGATATCCTGCATATCACCGAACGGTCCCGCACCGCCACCGAACGGGTCACCGCGGGCGTTTCCACCGCCGTTCCCACCCGTTGCGCCACGCTTCTCGGCCTCGACGAACTGCTCGTGACCCAACTGGTCGTACTGTGCGCGTTTTTCCTCGTCGGTCAGGACCTCCTTTGCCTTTTTTGCCTTCTTGAACTTCTCCTCCGCGTCGGGGTCGTCGCTCACGTCCGGGTGGTAGTTCCGGACCGCCTCGCGGTATGCCTGCTCGACCTCCTCCTCGGAGGCGTCCCGCGATACTCCCAGAATATCGTAGAAGTCCTCGGTCATCAGTTAGCGGTCTGTAATCGCTCGGGGAATAAATACGCCCGGTTTCTGGGGATGACCGACCCCGGGACCCGCGCCCATCACCGACGACCGGGCGCACCGTTCATACCCCCGCGCCCCCACGTCAGGGTGTGGCTGACGTCCGCCTGCGCTACGAGTCCGGCACGGTCCGGGTCGAGGGGGACCTGCCCGGGACACTGCCGACAGACCGCCTCGAGTACGACCCTCGCTCGGAGACGGCCCGCGCCCCGGCGTTCGAGTACCACCGTGTCCGCGCCGCACTCGCCCGTGCGGGGGTGCGCGTCACCGACGACGTGCTGGACCTGCCGACGCTGGACCTGGAGACAACCTACGGGTTGCGGGCGTACCAGCAGACCGCGCTCGATAGCTGGCGGGAGAACGGCGACCGGGGTGTCGTGGAACTCCCGACCGGGAGCGGCAAGACGGTCGTCGCCGTCGCGGCGATGGCCGCGCTCGACACACCGACACTCGTGGTCGTCCCCACCATCGACCTGCTCGACCAGTGGCACCGCGAACTCACCCGGGAGTTCGACCAACCGGTCGGGCGACTCGGCGGGGACAGTCAGCGCGTCGAGCATCTCACCGTCTCGACGTACGACTCGGCGTACCTCCGCGCCGAGGAGCTCGGCGACCGGTTCGGGTTCGTCGTCTTCGACGAGGCCCACCACCTCGGCGGGGCGGGCTACCGCGACATCGCCCGCCTGCTCGCGGCACCCGCCCGGATGGGGCTGACGGCGACCTTCGAGCGACCCGACGGCGCACACGAGGTGGTCGCGGACCTGCTCGGCCCGGTCGTCTCGCGGTACAGCGCGGACGACCTCGCCGGTGACCACCTCGCCGACTACGACATCAAGCGCATCGAGGTAGCGCTCACCCCCGAGGAGCGCGAGACCTACGAGCGAAACCAGGAGACGTTCACCGACTACCTCGCGCAGTCGAGTATCACCCTCCGCAGCGGCGACGACTACCAGGAACTGGTCAAGCGCTCGGGCACCGACCCGCGTGCCCGCGAGGCGTTGCTCGCCAAACAGCGCGCCCGCGAGGTGATGATGAACGCCGAACAGAAGGTCGACCGCCTCGCGACCCTGCTCGACCGCCACCGCGGTGACCGCGTCATCGTCTTCACCGCCCACACCAACCTCGTCTACCGGCTCTCCCGGCGGTTCCTGCTCCCGGCAATCACCCACGAGACGAGCGCCGGCGAGCGCCGCGAGATTCTCGACCGGTTCCGCGAGGGAACCTACTCGCGGGTCGTCACCGCGAACGTCCTCGACGAGGGTGTCGACGTGCCGGCGGCGAACGTGGCCGTGTTGCTCTCCGGCTCCGGCAGCGAGCGGGAGTTTACCCAGCGCCTCGGGCGTATCCTCCGTCCAACCGGCGACGGCGACCGCGCCCTGCTGTACGAACTCGTCACAGAGGAAACCGCCGAGACACGTGTCGCCCGCCGTCGCCGGTGACCTGCGACCGCCACGCGACAGGTGAGAACGACTCCACCGTGTCTCTGTGAGGGAGACGAGCAGACAGCACCGAACAGGTCGACAGAGTCCGCACCGCCGACGGAACCGCCAAGACAGCCGTCTCCCGGCCAAGAGCGGACGAGCACCGGTGGCGAACCCGCTGTCCGGGGGCGGAACCGGCACGAACGGTGCGACTGTCGACGAGCTGTCGGTGTCCGGTCGGTGTGCTGCGTACCTGACCCCGACTCGAGACCAGATAAATATCAAACAGAAAGAACCGGCGTTAATATTAATGATAGCCGCTTCAGTATGCTTTTCAGGTGCGCGCCCCAAAATATAATATGAATTATTACAAACGTGCGTCGATATGGGCTGGCTCGATGGTGTCTGAAATCGGTGAAGTTGCAGATACAGGTCGTCAGACCGGACATTCCGGGCGCGACTACATTGCCGAGGGATTTGTCTCGAAGAACCGATCTGTTGTGAATAACTCCCGGGACAGACCGTTTTTAATTTTGAATATTGGAGGAGACTGATTCGATATGTCGACAGAGCACACGAGAGATTCGGACCGAGGTGTTACAGCGGTTATCGGGTTCATCCTGATATTTGCGATTCTGGTTATCAGTTTTAGCCTCTATCAGGCCGAGGTAGTGCCGGAGCAGAACGCCGACGTCGAGTTCGAACACTATCAGGACGTCCGACAGCAGATGACGGAGCTCCGCAGCAACATCATCCTGATGACAGAGAGCGACTCCTCGCGGGCCGTCTCGGTCGACCCCGCGGCGCGGTACTCCTCGCGGACGGTGTTCGTCAACCCGCCACCGGCCGTCGGGCAACTGCACACCGCCGGAACCGAGAACCGGCAGGTCAACGTGAGCATCAGTAACGCGACCGCCATCGGTGAGGAGACACGGGACTTCTGGAACGGAACAGAGTTCACGTTCAACACGGGTATCATCGAGTACGAACCCGACTACAACCGGCACCGGCAGGCGTCGCCCATCGTCTACGAACACACCGTCTTGCACAGTCAGATCGAGTCCGGGTCTATCCCGGCCACAGAGCAGTCACTGATCAGCGGCAACCGGATCAGTCTCATCACGCTCAACGGGTCACTCAGCGAGCAGCGTCTCGGGACCGTCTCGGTCGACCTCGAGCCGATCAGCACGCGCTCGCGGGTCATAGAACTCGAAAACGAGAGCACGAACAGCAACATTACCGTAGAGTTTGCCTCCAAGATGAGCGAGTCCGTCTGGGAGGATATCCTGGCGAACGAGATGAGTAACGGGCACGTGCAGGATATCAGTCATAGCCGTGACGGTCCGGGTGAGTTCTCCATCGTCAAACTGAAACTCGACCCGAACGTGCGATACCAGGTCGAACTCGCGAAGGTCGGCGTGGGCACCGGAACAACGGACACGGAGGCAGAGTATCTCACCGATATTCAGGGTGACGGGACGGCTGTCCGGACCGGCTCGACCCAGCGCCTCACTGTCGAGGCACGCGACAAGTTCAATCTCCCGCAGTCGGGTGTCGACGTCGTGGCCGACCCCGAAACCGGGAGTTTCGTCGAGAGCGACACCAAACTGACCGGACCGGACGGGCAGGCGGCGTTCGTCTACAGGAGCGGAACAACCGGCACCCACCGAATCAACATGACCATCGGCTCGGAGTACACAGACAACCCGACTACCCGCGGGGCCACCGCGGCAAAGAACGTCACGATGAATGTCACCGTGACACGAGGCGGCGGTGGTGGCGGTGGTGGCGGTGGCGGCGGTGGTGGTGGCGGCGGTGGTGGTGGCGGGAGCGGCCCGCTCGCGAGCGGTCAGGCGGTCGTCTACGAGACATCGAACTCTCTCAATCTGCTGGACGGAAACGAGAGCACCGTCGACGAACTCGGGACCACGAAGGGAAGTGGACTCGGGCCGCTCCACGCACTCGGGTCACTCGGACCCATCGAGTCCGGCGGGAAAACAGTGCAGCCGTATATCACGACAAACGGGAACTTGAACGTCGTCTACGAGAACGGGTCGATCAAGACACTGGTAGACAAGAATAGCGTGTCAGACGAGAAGAAACCGAACAACGGGATCACTCTCGTGGCAACCACGACGTGGAGCGGGAGTGGTCCATCGGTGTTCTACGCCGACGATAGCACAGACAGTATCTACCGGGTCGACCACACCGGGACACCCGAGAAAGTGCAGGACGGTGATGGAAACGGTGTTAGCTCGATAGCCGGGGTCGGTGACATCGACGGCGACAACAACGAGGAGTTGCTCTACGTCGACTCGAGTGCGAGTGTCCGGTATCTCGAGTCAGACGGGAGCGTAAAGAACCTCCAGAACACGCCGGCCGGTATCAACAACGGAGTCGGTGTCGGTCAGCCAGCCGAGATAGACGGCAAGACGCGAATCCTTACCGTCGATGGCAGTAATAATATAAGATTGACGACAAAGGACGGCGGCAAAAGCACCACCACGATTACGCCCAGCAGCAACGGCGGTAACAACAACGCAAGAAAGGCACCGATTACCCCGGCCGACGTCGACGGTGACGACGAAACCGAGATTGTCTACCTGGATACCGGTGGCAAACTGCGGTACATCGACGACCCGCTCGGAACACCACAGGTGAAACCCCTGGTCGATGCAAACGGAAACACGATACAGGCTAACAAGAAAGTCGGCGTTGTCTCGCCGTGACCACGGGTCTCACTCCCGGTCGTGTGCCGACTCTGTGGCACCCGGCGGGTTCGGTACCGTGTCGATGATGTCCTCGATGCTCTCGTCGTCTCCTGCTGTCTCCTCGCT
>CAYZGA010000001.1:0-1907 GCA_964477945.1 uncultured Halobacteriales archaeon | reverse complement strand
GTCTCCTCGCTTTCCTCGTCGGTACCGTCGCCTTTGGCATCTCCCGGCGTCTCCTCACTCTCGTCGTCCGTTCCGTCGCTCCCGGCATCTCCCGGCGTCTCCTCACTCTCGTCGTCGGTACCGTCGCCTTTGTCCTTTCCCGGCGTCTCCTTGGTCTCGTCGTCCGTTCCGTTGCCCTCCTCGCCGCCTGCTGTTTCCACACCGGCCTCGTCAGTACCGCTCTCCTCGCCCTCTGCTGTCTTCTCGCCACCGCCGGGTCCGCTGCTCCCGGCCGTCGACGCACTCGTCACACCGTCGGCGTTATCGACGGGGACAGACGGGTCGTCGCTCGCCCGGTCCGGTCCGGACGGGTCGGGGTCGGCCTTCTCGGCACCGTGCGGGTGACCGCTGCCGGTCGACTCCGGCGAGTCGTCGTCCACCTCGGCGTCGTCGAGCACCGGGTCCGAGACCATCGACATCTCCTCGGTGGCCCGGATGGCACCCTCGACGGTCGCCTCGCGGTGCACCTCGACGAACTCCCCCGAGAGGTCGCCCCGGATAGACGTGCCGGGACCGATGCGGACGGTCCCCTCGCGGGTGGTGACGTTGCCCGTTACCTCGGTGCCCGCGCCGACGGTGATACCCTCGCGGGCGCGCAGACTGCCGAACAATTCGGTGTCCCGACCGACCACGAGCGACTCGGCGCGGATGTTCCCGTGGAGGCGGCAGTCGTCACCGATGCGGGCAGGCGTCGAGACGCGCCAGGCGTCGTCGGCGACGCGACTCCCGCGCGGGACGAGCACCGGTTGGTGGTCGCGGTCGTCGGCCTCGGTGACCGCCGCGAGCAGTTCCTCGGCGGCGTCCTCCTCACCGATGCGCAGCAGTTGTGAGAGGTAGATGAACAGAAAGACGATTGTCGGCATCGGGTTCCGGATCACGATCCAGCCGTTCGCCTCGAACCCGTCGTCTATCTGCACGTCGTCACCGATGTCGAGGTTGCCGGCGACACGCAGTTCACCGCCGATGTGGACCCGCTCACCGAGGTAGGCGTCCTCGCCGGCCAGCACGTTGCCCGCGACGTCACACCACGTGTCGAGTCGGCAGTCCCCCTCGGCCTCGATATCGCCGCCGAACGCGACACGCTCGCCCGCGATGACGTTCCCGCCGCGGACACCGAACTCCACGTCACTCTGACTGGCGACGATGACGTCGCCGTCTGTCACCAGGTCGTGCTCCTCGGCGTGGGTCCCGTCGGGGACCAGCAGTTCGTCTAGCGGGTCCGCTCCGAACAGTGCCACAATCATAGCCGGGTGGCCGGCAGGCTTAAATTCCGTTGCCGCGTCAGACGCCCGTCAGACACACGGCAGACACGAACCGCCGGACCGTGACACACCCCGTGGGCAGTGAGTTAAGTGCGCCGCCCACGTTGCACGGACATGGAACAGCAGGAACAGGCCGAGCAGTTGCGGTACGACAAGGACCCCGACCTGCCGAGCAACGAGGTCACGCAGGGTCCGGACCGGGCACCCCACCGGGCGATGTTCAGGGCGATGGGCTACGACGACGAGGACCTCTCGTCGCCGCTGGTCGGGGTCGCCAACCCCGCGGCGGATATCACCCCGTGTAACGTCCACCTCGACGACGTCGCGGGCGCGGCCCGGGAGGCAGTGGACGCGGGCGGCGGGATGCCGGTGGAGTTCGGCACCATCACCATCTCCGACGCCATCTCGATGGGGACCGAGGGGATGCGTGCCTCGCTCATCTCGCGGGAACTCATCGCGGACTCGGTCGAACTGGTGGCCTTTGGCGAGCGCATCGACGGACTGGTCACGGTCGGTGGCTGTGACAAGAACATGCCGGGGATGATGATGGCCGCCATCCGGACGGACCTGCCGAGCGTGTTTCTGTACGGCGGGTCCATCATGCCC